>JARLHP010000130.1 GCA_031292195.1 Syntrophobacteraceae bacterium | reverse complement strand
GACGATGACATGATGCGTCCCATGAGCGTTGTGGCCGCCCCGCCGGCGCCGACGAGCCTCACGGCCGTCAAATCGGGGGGAAATGGGGTGCTGACATGGAAAACCAACAATATTTACCCCAATAATTTTACCAACATAGTCGTGCAGCGGGCGACCAGCTCCGGGTTCACCACCGGCCTGAAGGTCACCACCCTGGCGGCAAGCGCCACCGGCTATACGGACAAAACAATCGGTACAGGTCACTACTACTACCGGGTGTACGCTACCGAAACGTTCGGAAGCGGGGTCGCGGGATATCCGTCCGTGACGCAGCTCTCCGGCTTTTCGAATGTGGCAAATTTCTAACCAATAACCGACCGGCGAACCGTCGCGGTTCGCCGGTCACGTAATGAATGCGTTTTCAAAACAAAGGCTGACAACCAAAGGGGGCGCCTGCCCCCTTTTTCCTCCCGAAAAGGATTTAGAACTTATGAAATTGCAACTGGTGGCTGCTCTTGGCGTATTATGCCTGACCATTCAGGCGAGTGGAGCGGATGTAAACGCTCTTAAGACCAAAAAACAGATGGAAAGCTACGCTGTTGGAGTGGATCTCGCCAAAAATTTGAGGCGCGAGGGGGCGATTGTCGATCCGCGGGCGCTGGCAAAAGGCCTTTTCGACAAGCTCTCCAACCAAAAACTGCTCCTGAGCGATAGCCAGCTCAGCGCTTTATTGAATGAGTTTCAAGTAGAAACGGCAAAGAGGCTGGCGCGTCCGGTCAGGGATACCGGACAGACAAGTGCAAAAGAGGGCGAAGCATTTCTTGCCGCCAACAAATCCAAGCCGGGCGTGGTGACTCTGCCGGACGGCCTGCAATACCTGATCTTAAGAAAGGGTAGCGGCAAAACTCCCACGGACACCGATACCGTGGTGGCCAACCTGCGAGGAACTCTAGTCGACGGCACGGAGTTCAACAACACCATCAAGCGCGGTCAGCCGGCCGTCTTCAAGGTGAGTGAGACTGTCCCCGGTTTGAAGCAGGCACTGAAACTCATGCCGGCGGGCTCCGAGTGGAAAGTATTCATTCCATCGGCCCTTGCTTACGGCGACAGGAGATTGGGACGCCTCATAGGACCCAATTCCACACTCATTTATGACATTCAACTCGTAAGTATTAAATAGAACCGGTGTGGGTATGGCGCCTCTACACGGCACAAATATGTGACCCCAGAGGAAATCCAGATGTCCAATGTCCCTTCTGAACATAAAAAATCCGCTCAGTCCGGCGGGCCTGGCAAAAGCCGTTGCGGTTGGCTCCTGGCATCGATGGGGACGCTGTTGATGATAGTTCTTTACTGGGGGCTGTCTAAACCAAAGCCATCCCCGGGACCTCATGGCCCGAGGCAAAGGGCTTCGCTTAACCAACTGCTCCCTGTTGAAAAAGAAGCCCAACCTGCCCATGCCCCCTCCTTCGCCCAGGCAGTCGGGCAGGCAGCGGAAAGGCCGGTCTTCCACCCCGGGAGGCAACCGGTTTCACACCTTGTTTCTCCCAAAACAGCGGGCCGTCAAGCAGGCGTATTCCATGCTCCCGATCGAGACCCGGTCGTTTCCATTGCCGGCGATGCGGTGGATACCCATATCGTCAGCCGCTCTCAAGCCCGCCAGGGAGCGCTGCTTCGCCTGATGGACCACCTGCCTCCGGCATATTTGAACAGGTCTACCAAGCCGGGCGCCTCCGGCGATAGCCGCCCCAAGCCCGAGGCTCCTCTTCGGCAAGCACTGGTAGTCTCCGGAGAAAGAACCGGTTCGGGACCTGCGGGAAAGTCCGGGGAGGACACGCTGCAAAATACCGTCCCCATTAGAATCACCATGCTCGTTTATTCCAATCACCCTGAAAGCAGGTGGGTGACCATTAACGGAGAGAAAGTCCATGAAGGGGAGCAGATATCCGAAGGGCCGAAAATAGAAAAAATCACTCCCAAAGGAGTTGTTTTGAGCATTGGGGGCCGACAGTTCTACAGAGACATGAAGGCGGAATAACGGTCCGCATTCGAAAAGAATTAGCGCCCGCCGTCCCCCAACTCTTTACCTCGCAGTGGAACTATCTTCGATCTGCCGCTTCAACTCCCTTTTGAGTAGCTTTCCCGCCTGGCTCTTGGGGATATCACTCACCATCCGGAACTCCTTTGGAACCTTGAACGGCGACAGACGGGATTTGAGAAAGAGTTTGAGTTCGTTCGTATCCAGCGACTGCCCGGGCCGGGTGGTGATAATTGCCGTCACGCGCTCCCCCCATTCCTTGTCCGGTAAGCCGATTACGGCGCACTCCTGAATTTCGGGCCGGGTGTAGAGCAGTTCTTCGATTTCCCGTGGATAGACGTTTTCCCCTCCGGTGATGATCATATCTTTCAATCGATCGACTATGTAGAGGTGTCCACCCTCGCCTAGCAGGCCGATATCCCCGCTTCTGAACCATTCTCCGTGGAAGGCCGACCGGGTTTCCTCCGGGGCGTTGAGATAGCCCTTCATGATGTTGCGGGCCCGGATACAAATCTCTCCCTCTTCCCCCTGCGGCTTAAGGTTCCCGTCCAGGTCCCGGATCTGGACTTCCACCGTCCCCACCGTTGTGCCCACCGAACCGACCACATGGCGGTGGTAGTGATTGAAAGTGACCATGGAAGCGCTCTCCGTCATTCCATAGGCCTCGTGAATGGCCAGCCCCGTCTTCTCTTTCCATTGGCGCACCACCTCCGAGGCCATGCTGGCCGCGGCGGAAAAACAGTATCGAACCGATCCCAGTTTTTCCTTGAGCCCCTCCAGGCTAAGCAACCGGACATATACCGTCGGAACGCAATAAAGCTTTGTGACCCGGCCGGCCGCCATGGCATCCACAATACGTTCCAGGTCGAAGGTCGGCAGAAGTTCCAAAGACCCCCCACTCAGAATGGTAGCGTTCATGATGTGCATTTGCCCGAAAACATGGTGGAAGGGCAAAAAACACAAGGCCCGGTCATGCTCGTTGGAGCGTTCGTTGAAAACCACATTGTGGATGGCCGAGTTGATGTTCTCGTGGCTGAGCATGACTCCCTTGGGGATGCCGGTGGTGCCGCCGGTAAAAAGGACAGCGGCCGTATCGGAGCGATCTCGGTCCACCGCCCGGAAAGAACCGGTTCCCATGTCCAGGAGGGCCTGCATTTCAAGCTCGCAGCCTTCGCCTATGATGTGCTCGACGATCCCCGGGCCGCGCAGGCTCCGGAAATCATCCAATTTGGCTTCACTGGTAAAGATGACCCTGGGCCCGGTAAGAGAAACCAACGAGCGCACCTCGTCACTTTTGGCCAGGCCGGGAAAAGTCACCGCCACCGCGCCGGCTTTAAGACAACCGAAGTAAAAGACCAACCACTCCGCTGAATTGGGAGCGCAGAGCCCGACGTGGTCCCCGGGTTGCACCCCAAGCCTGGCAAGCGCGCTGGCCGCCCGATTGACCAGACCGTTGAACTGGCTGTAGGTAATTTCCCTGTCCCCCTCACGAATTACCGGGCGATCGGGGAAGTATACCGACGAACGTTCCAGGTTTTCTGCTATATTCACTGAAATACCTCTCTAAAGCAGTTCCTCATGTCCCCACCGGGACACCCGGAAACCAGAAAAAATGTTATTCCCTTCGCGACGTCGCGAAGGGGTCTGGAATTCAACATTCGGGACGCTCCGTGCAGGGCTCTGTTGGACCCGGCAGCTTCTTTTTGCGCCCGCCCGCCGATTCGCCTTCAATCAGCGACTCGATGTCGGGATAGGGGTAGACGGTTACCGCGCCGTGCTCGGCCAGACAGCCCGAATCAATGGAGGGGCCGTATACGCTGTAATTTTCTCGTCCCAGAAGTCTTAGCAACATTCCCTGTTCGGCGCGGTGATGGGCCGTGTGGGCTATCCTTCTCAGCAGGACCCAGGACCTTGTCCTCTGAACGTCGAAAAAACCGACCAGGTCTTCCCACCAGGACTTGTCCTTTTTTCTTAGCTCCTCCAGCCGTTTTCGGCTGTCTTCCGCATACCTTTTGATAAATTCGATACGGGTTTCCGGCCGGGGCAGCGGAACCGCCCCGACATCGATGCCCAGCATATTGCAAAACCACCTGTTCTCGCTCATGCACTGGTGCACCATGTGCTCGAGGCCGTTTCTGTCTCTTTTGTCCAGCGGGTGGGGACGAATCGGCAGATCTTCATCCCTGAATGTGCTCCAGACGCTGAGAGTCTTGAGCCGCTCCGTTTCGTAGGTATCTATCAGAAAATCGTACTCCATCTGCACCCTCTCATACCCGGTTGCGTTCAAGATTTGCGTTTGACGCAACTTCCTATCATTCCAACCATCCGGAAAGATCGCGGGAATCAAGAAGACGGCTCTATATTCCCGCTCCCTGCTTTCTGCTCCTTATTTTCCGGTCCAATACCGTTCTTACCGTTTGGGCGAGTTTCTCGATGGTCACCGGCTTCATCAAAAGTTCCCCGATTCCCAGTTCTCCAGCCCCCTCCCCGTGAATATTCTTGCTGAAGCCGGTCATCAGTATCACCGAGATTTCCGGTTCGAGTTCGAAAAGCTTGCGGGCGAGTTCCATCCCTGTAAGACCCGGCATGGTCATATCAGTAATGACCAGGTTAAAAGGTCTTTCCGCCGACTGGCGTTTAAATGCCTCCAGGGCTTCCATTCCATTGGTGCGCGAAACGACTTCATACCCCAGCTTTTGAAGCATCTGCTGTATCATCTCGGCCAGGATGGGTTCGTCATCGACCACCAGTATCCGCTCCCGCCCCCGGAGAAGAACTGTGGCGATAGCGGTCTTTTCTGGAGCGCTATCGGCCTCCAGAGCGGGGAGCAGCACGGTGAAGCTGGTTCCTTTCCCGGGGTGGCTTTCAACGGAGATGGCCCCCCCGTGGCTCTTCACAATTCCGTGCACAACGGATAAACCAAGCCCCGTGCCTTCGTTAGGCCCCTTTGTAGTGAAAAATGGGTCGAATATGAGTTCCATAAGCGGTGACTCTATGCCATGTCCGGTGTCACTGACTCTAAGTTCGACGTAGTGGCCCGGTGACAGGCTTTCGGAAACGGCGCCCACTTCGCTTTCCACCGTGATGTCGGTCAGTCTCACTTCCAGGATCCCGCCCTTGACCTGCATGGCGTGGGCGGCGTTTGTGCAAAGGTTCATCAGTACCTGGTGCATCTGGGTGGGATCGGCCATAACGGCGTGCTTGCTGGTCACGTCGCTCTTGATTTCAATCGTGGAGGGCAGGGAGGGACGGAGGATACGCATGGCCTCTTTTATGACCCTGCCAAGGGAGAGCGGCATTTTTTGCTGCTCGGACCTGCGGCCGAAAACGAGGATCTGCTGGACCAGTTCCTTGGCGCGGATGGTTGCCTTGAGCACCTCGCCCAGCTTGCGCTGCACGGGGTTTTGTTCACCCAGTTCCAACTTGGCCAGTTCAGTGTATCCAATGATGGCCCCCAGAATATTGTTGAAGTCATGGGCGATGCCTCCGGCCAGAGTTCCCAGCGCCTCCATCTTCTGCGCCTGGCGCAGTTCTTTTTCCAGCAGTATTTCACGGCTGATATCCCGGTGAATGGCCACATAATTGCTCACATCGCCGGAGTCGTCCAGGATTGCCGAAACCGTGACATCCGCGTCGTAGAGCGCGCCGTCCTTTTTTTGGTTGGTAAGCCTCCCCGACCACGCCTGCCTTTTCAACAGAGCGGTGCTCAACTGCCTTTCCAGGGAACGATCGTACTTGTAGCCGTTGAAGATCCAGGCATGCCGGCCCACGATTTCATGGCCGCCGTACCCGGTAATCCGCTCGAATGCGGGGTTGGCATACTCGATGCGCCAGTGGGCGTCGGCAATGATGATTCCTTCCGCCGCCTGTTCGACGGCCATGGCCAGGCGCGTACGTTCCGCCTCGGCCCGCTTGCGCTCGGAAATATCGCGAATTATTCCTTCAACCCCCAGTATATTGCCATCTTTATCCTTCAGAAAACTGCTCGTAATCGAGGCGAAAATCGGAGAACCGTCCTTTTTTTGGAGCATTATCTCGTAATCGCGAACGACGCCGTCCTGCCGGATCTTTTGAATCATTTTCTCCCGTTCGCCCGGGTCCAGCCAAAAATTATCGACATGCATGCCCAGTATTTCTTCGAGGGGGGCCCCGTAGACCTGGGAGGCCGACGGGCTTATCATGGTTACCGCGCCGTCCCTGTCCGTACGGTAAAAAATGTCCTGTATGTTTTCCACTACGCTCCGGTAACGTTGTTCGCTGTCCCGGAGCATTTCCTGAGTTCTTTTGATTTCGGTCACATCCCTTATGGTCTCGAGAGCGCCGATAATCTTGCCGGTGCTGTCATAAAGGGGCCGGGCTTTGCAGGAGAACGCGCGAGTTTCCCCCCCCCTTAAGGGAGCATCGGTTTCGGCTAAAAGAATATCCCCATATCTCTGGACGGTAGAATACTTCTTAAGCGTTTCAGCGTCTTGTCCCATTGCCGCATCTATCAAAACCGGTCTTCGACATCCATAAAAAGGCAAGGAATATTCATAATTCCCCTTTCCCAGGACCTCTTCGGCCTTAATGCCGGTCATCTCTTCATAGGCCCTGTTCCAGGTGATGACTCTTCCTTCCAGATCGATGGCAAAGGTGGGGTCCGGCAGGAAGTCGAGAATCTGGGACAGCCTCTCCATGGACTCCCGCACCACACCTTCGGCCAGTTTGCGGTCCGTAATGTCCTGATTTGCACCCCGTATCTTGACAATAGTACCGGTCCGGTCGCGCACCGGGGCATAACGAACCACGATGTGCCGGGTCTCCCCTGAAGCCGTGAAGATACGATGTTCCAGTTGCCCGGTGAAACCGGGATCGGTGGTCGCCAAAGTCCTGGTAATTTCCTCGGCCACGATGTGAGATTCCTCGGGCGGCAGGAATCTTGAGACATAGGCCTCGGCGCTCATAAGCGTCCCCCCCTCATCCCGGGCGGTGGTGCCGTAGAAGGCATAGAACTGCTCGTCGAAAGTGAACATACCGGTTTTGACATCGTATTCCCAATGCACCATGTTGGCGACGTCCAGGGCCATCTTGAGCTGGGCCTCACGTTCCCGCAACGACTCTTCGATCTGTTTGCGTTCCGTGATATCGCGCCCCAGAACCACAAGCCCCTTGCGTTTCCCATCGTCATGAAACGTGGGCACTTTGATCATATCATAGACCCTGGTGACCCCGTCGCGGCGACAGATAGCCTCTTCTTCGTGTGACACCGCTCCTTTTTCCCAAACCGATTTATCGGAATCTTCACAGGCCAGGAAAGCCTCGGCGAGTTCACAATCCTTCTTGCCTCTGTAATCAACGCCGCAAAGACCGAAAAGTTCCAGGGCCGCTTGATTTGCTTCCAGCCAGCGCCCCTCTCCATCTTTAAAACAGACGATATCCGGGGTGGCCTCGATAAGGGAGCGCAGCCTTTCCTCGCTTTGCCGCAAGGCTTCTTCGGCCTGTTGGCGCTCGGTGCGCAGGCATGCCGCCTCCCCCTCTTGACCGTCCTCGTGAGCGGGCCCGCCGGTCGGTCCGCCCGCCACACCGCGCGCCCTCAGCGCTCCAAGTTGGCGGCGCAGGTCGCGCAGCTCACTTAAGAGCTGCTCTTTGCTTTTTTCTTCTTCACGCATTATTCACTCCGCAAATGAGGACCCAATCACCTGTTTCCTCACCGATAAGCCTTCGGAAAAACCATATCGGGGCGGATAAATGAGATGTGGGGGGCAGGAATCGAGTGCAGCCCCATAAGAAGTTGCTCTCGCAAAACTTTCCGTCCTATTTTACTGGAACAAATCGAGATTATGAAATTATTTTTAGAGTTTTTTGCCGAACTTCGAATGAGCCCGCGGGAAAAGATTCCAGTGAAATGTTTTTGGATATAGCTTTCATGAGTGGAGAACTTCTCGCACTTTCTCGGCCAGGCTCTGCACGGAGAAAGGTTTTTGCAGAAAATCGATCCCGGCGTCCAATACGCCGTGGCGGGCGATCACATTGGCAGTGTAACCCGATATGAAAATACATTTGAATCCGGGCCTGGCTGTATAAAGCTCATCCCTCAGGTCTTTGCCGTTCATTTCGGGCATCACCACATCGGTAATGAGCAGATGGATAGGGCCGCGATAGTCCCGGGCTATTTTCAAGGCCACGCGGGGTGTGTTGGCAGCCAAAACCTTATAGCCGTGGAGCTCCAGGATGGCTTTGCCCAAACCCGGGATGGCTTCTTCGTCTTCAACAAGAAGAATTGTTTCCGTTCCGTTGAGATCTGTAGGCAAATGCGGGGCGGACAGGGCCGCGGCAGGCTGCTCGGAGACTTATCCCGGGGCACATTGCAGACCCCGGTTTTGACGTGCGTCTACTCACTTTCGATGCTTCAATGGAGGTTCACTTGCGTTCGTCTCTCACGATCCACACCTGGCGAGGGTACATTCCCTCACTTTAACTCCAACGCTCACTACCGAAGGCTCTTAACCCCAGCAGCTTGGAGTGGTTTGAAGCCCGCGCCTGGACGCCGACTTCGAAGGGCCTACCT
>JARLHP010000129.1 GCA_031292195.1 Syntrophobacteraceae bacterium | reverse complement strand
GCCCCGGCGGCCGAAGAGCCCACGCAGGCGCTCATCGCGCTGTGTTCGGACTCGACGGGAATGAACTCGGAGTCCAGGTGCCCCTCGGCCACAAGCTCCGCGAGGTGCTCCACGATATGTGTCTGGGGAGTGATCGGGTAAGCCGCGATAACGTCCACATCGCACAGTCCTACCGCTTCGGCAACCGCCAGCGAGACCTCGATACCAATTCGTTTGGACATCAGTCGACCTCCTCGATCATCATTATCGCCCCTACCGGGCATTCCTTGGCGCAGATGCCGCATCCCTTGCACCAGTAATAGTTCTGAGCGTAATAGCCTTCCTCATCCTTCGAATATACCATGTCCGGGCACATGATGTAGCACTGCCCGCACTTGATGCACCTGTCGCGGTCCGTTTCGGGACGCGAGGAGCGCCAGTCGCCGGTTTTAAGCTCGGCGGCGCTTCCCGGCACGGTAACGGCCGTCCCCGGGTTAAGTTCTCTCCAACTCGTGATTCCGGTCTCTTTGGCCACAGTTATTCCTCCAATATCTTTCCAAAGGCGCCCCGAGGGGCCGCGCCGCGCGAATCCCGGCGCCCCCCGGCCACGGCTAAACCTCCGCCAGCAGCGTCTCTTCGAATGCTCGCGAACATGCCTTGAGATTTTTCTCGGCTATAGGTCCAAAACGGTGTTTGATCGGACCTTGCAAAAAGTCCATCTTGATGAGCCCGGTGGCTTTTATCAAAGCGCCCAGCATGGTGGTGTTGGCAATGGGTACGCGCATGGTCTCCACCGCTATCTTCGTTCCGTCCACGGTGGCCAGCCTGGCCTTTATGCCGCTTTCCCGGCGAACCTCGTCCGCGCTCTTGGGCGTGTTGAGGATCACTATCCCACCATCCTTCAGGCCGGTCTCAACATTGACGATCTTGAGCAACGTGGGGTCAAGGACAATGACTATGTCCGGTTCATACACCTTTTCCCTTGTCACGATGGGCGTATCGCTCACCCGCACAAAAGCCATAACGGGAGCGCCACGCCGTTCCGGGCCGAAGCTCGGGAATGCCTGACCATACTTGCCTTCTTCAATCGCCGCCAGCGCGGTAAGCTCGGCTGAAGTCACAGCACCCTGGCCGCCACGCCCATGAAATCGAATCTCAACCATTATTTTTCTCCACATCGACCTTACAGATCACTGCGCCCCGGCCTTCAGCCACTATTTCAAATGTTCAAACCCCGATTATGCCACAGAAGTTTCCGGCGCCGGAAAGCAAACCCCATATCCTCAAGACAAACATCTAATTATCCCTTTTTGCAAAAAAAGGTCAATAGTTTTCGGCGTTGGGCGGCGTGCCGCCGCGGCCGGGATTGCCAAGCCCAAACCACGGACTCTTCCTGCTCCTTTTAAGAATCCCGCACATGGGTTGTAGGTTGGGCTGCAGGTTGTAGGTTGGGCTAAGCGCAGCGCAGCCCAACACCAGGAAAAACCGCACACCGAACCTTTTCATTAAATTGGGTGTTCCGATCGTCCCCCATCCCGGGCGGGGTGGCACAGGCAAGCATTGCCTGTGCCCAAGGCATGAGGGTTCCTATGAGGATCGCAGTGATTTTTGCCTGGTCTTGGAGCGGAAATGCAAGCCATGGGCGCACGGGTGAATCTGGATATGTCCAGCCCGGCGTTTCTTTTATTCCTTTCTTCGCGCCTTCGCGTGAGCCTAAAAGGCCTGCCGACCTTTGAGCGCCCTTTCCAAAGTCACCCGGTCGGTGTACTTGAGATCGCCTCCCATCGGTATTCCGTAGGCTATCCGCGTTATGCGCACCGCTTGGTCCTTTAGAATTTGAAGGAGGTAATGGGCGGTTGCCTCCCCTTCGCTGCTGGGGTTGGTGGCCAGGATGATTTCGTTGATTTTCTCGGATTTGAACCGGGCAAAAAGCTCCTTTATACGGATTTGATCGGGGCCGATTCCGTCAAGGGGCGCCAGGACGCCCTGCAGGACATGGTAGCGGCCCTTGAAAGCGCCCGATTGCTCGATTGCCAGAAGATCGGCCGTGCCTTCCACGACACAGACTTGCCCGGTATCTCGCACCGGATCGCTGCAAATGGCGCAAACCGGCTCATCGGTAAAATTAAAACAGATCGAACAGGTTCGTATGTTGCTCCGAAGCTGCCGGATGTTTTCGGCAAGCGATTCGACGTCCCTTTCCGGGGCCTTGAGCAGATACATGGCGATGCGCGTGGCGCTTTTCTCCCCAAGCCCCGGGAGCCTGCTCAGCTTACGGATCAACTCGCTCAATATCGGTGGATAGGGGTTCATATACCGTCAAAAAAGCCCCGGTATGTTCAACCCTGGAATATTGAGCCCTCCGGCCAGCTTGCCCATTTCAGAAGCAGCCATTTCCTGGGCGCGCCTCAAGCCGTCGTTAACCGCCGCAACGATGAGATCCTGCAACATTTCTATATCCTCAGGGTCCACAACCTGCCGATCTATCTTAATACTTAAGACTTCCTGTTTGCCGTTGACCTCCACGGTCACCATGCCCCCGCCCGCGCTCGCTTCGACTTTCCTGAGCGCCAGCTCCTCCTGCATTCTGGTCATTTTCTCCTGCAGCGCCTTGACCTGCTGCATTGGGTTGAATCCCTTGGGCATTGTCTTTTCCCTCCAGTCTATAAATTAATACTCGTTCGAATTTACGTCCAAGATTGATTTGAGGGGTGCGCCTTGCACCACCCATCCCGCATTCGTGACTCGTGACTCGTGACTCGTGCCCCACCCGGAACACCAAAAGTCCGTGGTTCGGGCTTGGCTATCCCGGCCGGCGGTCCCACCGCCCTGCGGGGGTGCGGGGGGCTCAGCTCCCCGCTCTTTTGACCTTCGCCCTTTTAACGTCCGCCCTATTTTTTGCGACGCTCCTCCGGGCCGCCCGCGGAGGGCTTTACCTCAACCAGTTCAGCCCCCAATATCTCTATGGCCTGCTGAACAGCCGGATGCCCGGCGATTTGTTTCGCCCCGGATGGTTTAGCCGCCTTGCCCACCTTGGCGCCAGGGTGGCGTGAAGCACCGGCGGGCTTCTTGGTTATGTTCCATTGCAGTTTGGCACCGAAAAAGGCCTGCGCACCCTCTTCGAGCTGCTTTAAAAACTGGGGTCCATTGGCGCTTTTCTCGAAAAGCTCCGGGACTTCCAGGTCGATGGAGTCCCCCGAAACCTTCACCGTGCAATGCGAAACCTTGGCCCCCAAAATGGGATTGTGACCTTCCAGAAAAGTAACGAAGCTCCGCCAATCGGCCACGGCTTCCGAAACGGAGGCCGGTGTGGCGCCGCCGCGCCCGGGGGCCTCATGGACCGCCGCGGGGGGCTCCAACCTGTCGGCGGGTACCGGCGTCGGTTGCCCGGAATCGGCAGCTGACCGGGAAAGCGGTGCAACGCCTTTTGCCTCTTTTCTCTCCGGGGCCCTGGCTTCCCGATGTTCGGCGCCGAAGGCGGGCCTGTTTTCGGACAGGATGCAATCCGAACCGGACTGCCCGCCTCCTAGACTTTGCTCCAGCGTAGAGAGCCTGCCCAGCAGAACCTCCATAGATTCCAGTTTAGGCAGGCGCGCCATGCGCAGAAGGAGCATCTCCAAAACGATTTTCGGCATGCTGGAGCGGCGGATATCCTCCTCTCCACGCAGCAGCATCTGAAAATAGACGTGAAGGGATTCAAGAGTGGTTTTAGCCGCCAGTTGCCTCAGAAGCTCATTTTCCTCCCGCGGCACATCGGCCTGCGCTTCCCCGCCGGAAACGGTCACAAAGAGAAGATTTCGAAAATGATCGCACAGGTGCTGGCAGAATCTCCTGCTGTCGAGTCCCCTCCGGTACACATCGGCCGCCAGCTCCAGGCAGGTCTGCGCGTCTCCGGAAAGAATCGCTTCGGCAGTCCGCATTACGCTCTGCCTGTCGATTACTCCCAGGATATCCAGAATTTCTGCTTCCGGAAGATCATCGCCGCTAAAAGCCAGAAGCTGCTCGAGCAAGCTTTGGGCATCCCGCATGCTTCCATCGGCTTCACGGCCAATGGCGTACATGATGGTGTCCGAAAAATTGGCGCCTTCCTGCGTGACGATCTTTTTGAGATGCTCCACTATCATCTGCAGACTCAGCCGGCGGAATTCGAACCTTTGACATCGGCTGAGCACCGTGGCGGGGATCTTGTGAGGCTCGGTGGTCGCAAAAATAAAAATGACATGCGCGGGAGGCTCTTCCAGGATCTTCAACAAAGCGTTGAAGGCATCGGTAGACAACTGGTGGACTTCATCTATGATGTAGACCTTGTAGCGCCCCTTGGCCGGCCGGTAGCGAGCGGTTTCCCTCAGCTCGCGTATGCTGTCGATTCCCCGGTTGGAGGCGCCGTCGATCTCCAAAACGTCCATAGAGTTGGTATGGGAAATTTCCCGGCAGTTGGAACACTGATTACAAGGCGAAGGGGTGGGCCCTTTTTCGCAATTCAGGGCCTTGGCCAGGATGCGGGCAACCGAGGTTTTCCCGACTCCCCGTGCTCCGGAAAACAGATAGGCGTGGGCGATACGACCCAGCCGAATCGCATTTTGAAGGGTGCGTGTCGCATGCGGCTGGCCGATCACTTGCTCGAAGTTCTCGGGCCGGCATCTGCGGGCTATGACTTGATAGGACATAAATGGCTACGCCGGCCTGCAGGCAGCGGGCCAGCAGGCGGGATGGCGGAGAGAGAGGGATTCGAACCCTCGGTACACCTTTTGGGCGTACACACGATTTCCAGTCGTGC
>JARLHP010000128.1 GCA_031292195.1 Syntrophobacteraceae bacterium | reverse complement strand
CCTGTTTTGCCTCCCGGAACAGCCCGTTTTCAATTTCACTGCGATCGTCGTAGCCGTCATAGGCTTTGAAGGGCTTTTTGACCGGACCGTTAGTGAGTATAACAAGGGTATTGGAGTTGGGGTTGTTGACCTTGTAGGGGTCATCGAGAACGACAACAGCATTGATGGAATTGGCAATGAAGTCTTTGCGGTTCTCGTGACTGCCGCTGCCAAACTCGCCGTAGAATCCGGCCGAGGTGAGAGACTCGACACCCACAATGTCCCAATGGTCCACGACCGTGGTTTTGTTCTTGCCGCTGCCAACCGAACGATTTCTGTCTCTGGTTTCCCGAATACCGGAATCCGTAAGAGAGATGGAGTCAGTATAGACGTGCATGTTGGTTCTGGCTGGAATATAGAAGGTGATGTGCATGATGTCTTCGAGCCACCAAAGGAAGGCGCCGTCCATAAATCCACGATCAACGGCCAGTGAGGCGATCTGGGCGTGCTCCCCCAGGTTGGTGACGGCCTGCTCAACGACTTCACGGGCAAGATCGATATCGCCTGTCTCTATGGTGGCAAAACGAAGGGCAAGAGGAAGACGGCTCCCGGGGTCCCAAACGACCCAGATTTTGAAGCCGAAGACGGTTTCCACCACCTTTCGGATACGTTTTTTGCGCAATTTGAGTTCGGGAGCTTTCTCCTTGGAAACTTTACCGCACCCCTCGCATTGCTCGGTGGATTCAATCTCCGAGGCGTCGAGAATGGCGTGGACCTTTTTAGGGAAAAAAGAATGGGAAGCCAGGGCAGACACAACGCCATTGAAAAGCCTCTCCAAGGTATGAGCGGCAATGGCCTGGATGCCGGCGGCGATGGAATCCGGACAGAAAGGACCACGGATAGTGGAAGGCAGTGGATCATCTTCGGGATTAACAGCGTCACCATTGGTTTCAGGAACAGATTTTTTCTTACCCCTGGCGCATGTGCCCTCGCGAATCTGTTTTCCATTGAAGCCCACCAGTCGCATGAGGGGCTGAGAGCAAAGGATCACAGGGTCGATATGCCAGAAGAAGGAAAGACCTGCGACGATGCGCATGAGATAGATGACGATTACGGCGGGAAAGCTGACATTACTGGCCCGTTTTGTCCTTTCGGGATCGAGGCCTGTGAAGAGGCCCATGGTTCCTAGTTCTTCGAGGAAATAGAAGAACTCGTCGAAGAGTCCGGCTTCTCCAAGGCCGTAGACTTCGCAGATCTCTTTGCCTGCGGCGAGGTCTTTAGCGATTCCTGCCTGGTCCCTTGAAGAAGTACACCAGGTCAGACGCTCAGCTATTCTTTGTGATGCTTGGGCTATCAGTTTCATCGAGGAAACTATAGCACTTCGGGAGAGGGGGCGCAAATCGGGCCAAGACATCACATATTGCTATTACAGGAAAAATAGCCTGACAAATTTGCCTTTCCGGACCATTTTTATTGGAAAATGAGGTGGGATGCATTCCCGGCTCTAAACGGCCTGAACGGGCCAATCATGCGCATCCAGACCCCACTCCTGATGGTTGTCTCAGCTGCGAAGTGAAGTGGAGGGAATGCAGGCTCTTGGCAATTTTTCTGAATTTTTTTATGACACTGTTCTGCGTTGGTCACTTTGGGCCGAGCGCTATATCGAATATCCAGTGCGGCCCGTTCACTAATGTCCGCTCATCTGAAAACCGCAGCCGCCCGTGGCAAGACCGGTATCCGGCATGAACAGTTCGTCGGACTTATCGAAGCTCAAAAGGAAACGGTTCAACATGACCATCTGGGAACGATATTTGACGATGGCCCGGCGTTTGAGGTCGACTTCCCGGGAGTTGAGATTCAAGGATGTCCATTTTCTCCCGTGCACCGGAAAGTCGGGAGGAGGGTTGAGGCGGGCCCCGGAACGCGCCTCCTGATTAACCGGCCACCCGTTGTAATGGATTACGAAGGTGAAAACGGCAGGCTTGAGATAAGGATATTTCATGGTCAGCCGGACCAGGGCCCGTTCCAGAAAATAGTAAGTGGAATTATGGTCGGGATGCTGGTCTTCCGGCCCGGTCGTCACTACCAGGCTGGGTCTGAAACGAAGCATCACCCGTTCGATCTCGCCTATCAGGTCGTGGGCGCAGAAATCCGCGCTGGGGACGATCATCTCGGAGGCCCGCGGACGATCTTCCTTGGTGAACGGAGACCTGTACGGCTCGGCGTGAGCCCAACCACTGGAACGAAGAATGGACAAGCCGGCATCTGGAAAGCCAAGGAAAATGACGTCGTGAGTCTTCACTCCCAGGGTGGTCATGGCGCTCAAGGCCTCGAGCCGACGCCTCTGCCCGTACCTTCTAAATTCCCCTACAGACGGGTGCGAGGTGTGATCTTCCAGTTCCACCCCCTCCGGATACCCGTCGCCGTTGGTCATGAAGACAACTGTCACCTTCCCGCCGGCCTTCAGAACACGCTGGATGAGGCCCCCGGCCCCGAGCGTTTCGTCGTCCGGATGGGGCGAAAAAACCATGAGGCGCGTGGAACTCGATAGGAAGGCCTCTATCGGCGCCGGCTCCGCCGCCTGCGTAAAGGTTGGAAACATGGCTATAAAAAACAGCGCAACCGCGCAAAATATCTTCACCCGCATATTGGCCCCCTAGCCTTTAATGCCCGTGGTAAAAAGTGCTATTGGAGAGCTGACCTCGGAAAGCGCCAAGTCTAAAGTCTCCAGCAAAGTAATAAGAACTAAACATGCAAAAGTGTTTTCTTCTTACACTAAAATTGTCAAAAGACAAAATATATTGTACCTTTCCCGAGGTCTTACCGACATTTTCGGGTTTTCTGGGGCCCGGTACGACAAGAGACATGTCATTACTCAAAATCGGCAGCTTAGAGTTTCGGCGTTAATCAAAATTTAGAGGCCCAACGTGCTGGGGAATTGGAACAAACTGTTAGACGACGCCAATACGATCTTTGGGGCAGCCCTCGAACGCGTGGACCCGTTCGCCATGATCTTCCGCTGCATGTGGATCGAAGCCGGCGAACTGGTCATCCGCACCGAATACGACCAGGCGGGCTTCGATCTTGGCGGCTACGACCGGATTGTGGTGGCGGGAATGGGCAAGGCCGCGGCGAGAATGGCTCTCGGAGTGGAGCGGGTGCTTGGCGACCGCATAACGGGTGGCCTCGTTGTCGTAAAGGAAGGTTGCGCGCAAAAACTCTCCAGACTTCCGGTCATAGAGGCCGCTCACCCGCTGCCCGATAGCCGCTCCGTGCGCGCCGCGGCCGCTCTATTGGCCCTGGGCCGAGGCTTTGACGAACGCACCCTTGCCCTGGTCTTAATCTCCGGAGGCGGATCGGCCCTGGTTTGCGCTCCCGCGAAAGGACTTTCCCTGGAAGACAAGATCGTAACCACCGGGCTTCTTCTATCCTGCGGCGCGACAATCCAGGAAGTCAACTGCGTCCGAAAGCACCTCTCCGCTGTGAAGGGCGGTCGTCTCGCCGAGGCTTTCGCTCCGGCGACCGTGGTCTCCCTGATTCTTTCCGATGTGATCGGAGACGATCTAGACGTCATAGCCTCGGGGCCTGCCGTTCCCGATCCAACTACCTTTGCGGACTGCCTGAAAGTCGTTCGGCGCTACCAGATAGAAGATCGAATACCTGAAGCGGTCCTGAATTTTCTACTCTCGGGTGCTGCCGGAAAGGCGCGGGAGACACCCAAACCGGGTGATCCGGCCTTCAAAAGGTGCAGGAACATCCTTATCGGGACCAACCGGCAGGCCCTTGCAGCAGGCCGGGCGCGCGCCGAGGAACTTGGCTACGCCGCCATGGTCCTGACCTCGCGCCTCACCGGAGAGGCAAGACAAACCGCGCTGACCATCCTGGGGAACGGAAAGGACATCGCCGCATCCGGTTTCCCTCTGGCCAGGCCGGCTTGCGTCCTTATGGGCGGTGAGACCACGGTAACCGTAAAAGGGAAGGGAAAAGGCGGGAGGAACCAGGAGATGGCCCTGGCGTTTCTGACCGCCCTCGCGCGCTCGCCCAAAAACGGGGAAGGCCTGTTTTTTTTCACCGCGTCAACGGACGGAACCGACGGCCCAACCGATGCCGCCGGCGCCTTTGCCTCCTCGGAGCTACTTTCACGCGCCGCACTTGCCGGTCTTGATGCCGAATCGTTTCTTTCGAACAACGACTCCTACAATTTTTTCGATGCTTGCGGGGGCCTGGTACGAACCGGCCCTACCAACACCAACGTCTGCGATATCCAGATACTGCTGGTTCCTTGAAATCCACCAGCGCGAAAAAGATAAAGAGCGCGGGGGCCCGGGCCCCCACACCCCCGCTCTTTTCCCCTTTGCCTTGTCGGCGACTCAGCCCGGGGACCAAAACCCATCTAAATCACGAACGAGAAGGAGCTGAGTTTTGCGGGTGTTTGATACCAGGTTGCGTTATGCGTTCGAGATTTGCCTGATGGGTTGCGCTTCGCTCCACCCATCCTACGCCAGCCCGTCGAGAGCCGCTGTAGGATGGGCGAAACAATTCAACAGCATTGCCCCCCACACCCATCGCCGCTTTGCGGCTCTGTTCGAGGTTTTCGGCGGCGGACTTCGGCCAGGCGGCCGAATCCCGGGGGGCTCGGGGGAGACGCTCCCCGCTCTGAAAAGTTATTGTTGGGCTGCGCTACCGCTTAGCCCAACCTACAGCCCAACCTACGGATCTTAGCCCAACCCGCGGATCTCTGAAAAGAAGCAGGAAGAACCGCGCCCCGAACCTTTTCATTGATTTGGGTGTTCCGAGCTAACATGAAGGATTGCGGTAGATTCGGGTAGTTTAGAGCGAGGAAGCTTCCGCAAGCAACCGGGCCAGGGCCAGGAATTCAGGCGCGGAAATGGTTTCCGGACGCCTCCGGGGGTCTATCCCCGCCCGTTCGAATGCTTCTTGCAACGCTCCGGCAGAGAGGCCAAACACACCGGAGAGGCTATTGGCCAGGGTCTTTCTACGCTGCTGGAAGGCCCTGCTGACCAGTTTTCTCAAAAAATCAAACCCCGGACCCTCCGGAGGGGTTTCGAAAAAATCGATGCGCAGCACGATGGAATCGACTTTTGGGGGCGGGTGGAACTGGCCGGGTCCAACCACGAAGAGCTTAACCACCCGGGCATACATCCCGAGAAGCACCGAAAGCACCCCGTAATCCTTCGAGCCCGGAGGCGCGGCAAACCGTATTCCGACCTCCTTCTGGACCATGAATACGGCACGATCGATCGCCGGGAAAGCTTCGAGGAGTTTAAAGAGAAGCGGGGAGCTGATGTTGTAGGGAAGATTTCCCAAGACGACCAACCGCTTTCCCAGTTCGGCGGAAAGGAATTTATAGTCGAATGCGAGCGCGTCCTGCCGGTAAATCGCCGCCTTTTCCTCCAGGGCCCGTTCACGCAAATAGGCGACCATCGCCGGGTCCACTTCGATCAGGTGGATCTTTTCCGCCTGCTCCATCAGGAAACGGGTAAGCGCTCCCAGCCCCGGGCCTATCTCGACCACCGCCTCCCCGGGTGAGAGTCCGGCGCTCTGGACGATTTTATGCGCCGTTGCCGGCTGAGCCAGGAAATGCTGCCCGAAGTGCTTGCGAGGCCTGGAATCGTGCTGCCGAAAATATTCGCCGGGTGATTGGAAATCGACCATTTTGGAATCCGAAGCTACTAACAAGGGGCTAGCGCGAAAAAGCGTCAATTTCGAGCATTCCGGGCTGGGGCCCAAAACGTTGCCAGGTACGGTATGCCGCTGCGGCTATCATCACGGCGTTATCGGTGCAAAACTTCACCGGAGGCAGATAGAGGCGCAGATTTTGGGCCGCGGCCTCCCGGGCGAGTCTTTCCCGCAACCTGCCGTTTGCCGCGACGCCCCCCACCGCGGCGATGTTGGAAAGACCGCATTGCCTGGCGGCCAGGATGCTTTTTTCGACCAGCACATCCGCCACCGCTTCCTGGAAACTGGCCGCGAAGTCTTCCAGGGTGACCGTCCCGGCCGGGCCCGAATCGGCGGAACCCGGCACGCCGTGGGTGCGGACAAAATTGGCCGCCGCGGTTTTCAGGCCGCTGAAGCTGAATTCCAGAGAATCCTTATCAAAGCGGGAGCGAGGGAAATTGATGGCTTGAGCATTGGCGCCGCAGGCCAGCCTTTCGATGGCCACGCCGCCCGGATAGCCTATCCCCAAAATCTTGGCCACCTTATCGAAGGCCTCCCCGGCCGCGTCATCCCGGGTAGCGCCCAGCAGATGGCTGCCCCCTTCCGCATCGGCCCGGTAGAGGGCGGTGTGGCCGCCGGAAACCACCAGGCAGATAAACGGTTCCCGGGGCATCTCGTCGGCCAGGAAAGCGGCCTGAATATGCCCGTCCAGATGATTGACCGCAATGAGGGGCTTCCCGAGAGCGTAGGCCATCGCTTTTGCAGCGCTGACTCCTACCAGGAGCGCCCCCACCAGTCCCGGGCCCTGCGTTACCGCAATGGCGTCGAGGTCCGCTCCGGAAATGGAGGCCTCGCCGAGCGCCCTTTCGATTATAGGGATTATATATTCCAGGTGCATCCTGGACGCCAGTTCGGGCACTACCCCCCCAAAGGGGGAATGAACCGGGACCTGGCTTGCTATCACCCCGGACAATATTTCTTTTCCGTCCCTCACCACCGCCGCGGCGGTTTCGTCGCAGGACGTTTCGATTCCTAGAATAACCATGAACCCTTCACGATCAGCCCTGATGAGTAAGATTCCTTTTGAGGAGAACCGGCCGGGGCTTCTTCCTCGGTCGACCGGAACCTCTCGTGCCTGTTCCGCACTCTATTCCCCGATTGCCATATACACTATCGGTTAATCGTAAGGCCACCGTTTTCGGTTTCGATACTGGAAATTGTTCTTTCCAAAGACCCCTTTTCCCGACATAATTCACATTTTCGCTGCCGGTATCCGCACAGAGTCGCTTTCGATGAAATGCGTCCCACCGCGGCGCCTTTACGCTTTTCGACAAGTATGCGATGGGTCGTGCACCGCGCAACCCATCCCGGTCTTTCCTGTTTTACTTTTATATGGAT
>JARLHP010000127.1 GCA_031292195.1 Syntrophobacteraceae bacterium | reverse complement strand
CGCCTGGCTGGGGAGGGGGGGGGGGGGGGGGTTGGTGGGCGGGTGGCCCGCCCGGGAGGGGTGGGGGGGGCCGCCCCGCCGCTCCTACAAAAAAAACCCCGATCGGCTATTCTCGGACAGCCTCCTGGCGTCACGCCCCATACATGGCCAGCATCCCGTCCAGATCTATTCTCGCGGGTGTCCATGCCACGCAGTCGGGCGCGCGATAGTCGGGAAACAACTCTTTTTCACCCAACCACTGCCTGGCCACCCGGCAATTGCATTCCTGGTAGCAAGCCATCAACTCCCTGCTCTCGGCGGGCGACAGGAAGGTTGCGTCTTGCCGTGTTGTCTTTTTCTCAATAGCTCTTTCCATGTTGGCGATAATGATCGCTCGCCGTTGGTCGTCAAATGACGTATTGATGCTGCGCAGCAGTTCTGCCATATCCCTGGTGACGGAGAGATTGCGCTTCGGTTCAAGGAAGTGCTTCGTCTTCGGCACCCTCAATAGCGACAGGAAATCATCAACGATATCGCTAACATATCGCCGCACCAAAATATGGTCTTCCCCGAGGACCGCGGCCCATTGCCTGATGCTGTCGTAATAATCGAGGTTCTGTTTGATCCGCGGATGCGCCATGAGTTCCTGGATGGTCATTGAGCTGCCGAATTCGGCATTTATCCCTCGCGGATTCTTTAAGTATTGTCTGTATATAGACTCCAGGTATGGTGCTTGAGGCCTCAGGTAGACGATCACTCGCACCGAGTAGCGGCGCCCAAGTTCCTCTATGAGCCTCCATGATCCCTTTCTGAATTCGTGCATGTGATGGTAGAAGCCTTCTGAGGACAAGACTACCGTATGCAGACTATCCGTCAGTTCGGACTGTAACTTCACGAGGGACGCGGCCAGTTTCGCGGAATTTGCGGATTGGATAGCGCCGAAAAAAGACTGGTGCTTAGGGTCTTCCGCAGACTGAATGAGACCTTCCGGATAGAGGATGCCCCGGGATCGCAGGTACTCCCGTGCCGAGTACAGCGAAAACTGAATCGCCGACGTGCCTGTTTTCGGAGACCCAACATGTAATAAGAGTTGCCGTTTTGTTGCACTGGTCATACCGAGGCGCCTTTCCCCGGACAGGGTATATGAGACCTGTCCATCGTCGTCTCTTCGTGGTTGTGCCTGTGGATCATGACTTTTTGCCCCTGACAAACGCAACGTCGGTCGCGGAGTAAGGAATGTTGCGTTGTACAGTCAGCTCCACGATCTCCACTCCCAGCCCCCCCAGCATCTTCTCGATGTCGCCCGGAACGGCGGGAGACCCACCGGGAGCAACAATTTCCCCTTGGCCAATGTTCCAGAGAGAATTGGTGCCAGGGATCAGGCCAACGGTGAATAACAACATACCAGCATGCTCCAGCCAGGAAGCCGTCCGCCCGATGGTCTGTTCCCAGATGGGACGGGGCAGATGTTCAAACAGGTTTATGGAGAAGATTACATCGAACTGATGAGGTGGATGAAAATCCAACAGGTCGACGTGGGAGGATGAAATATCGGGACAAATTTCAGCGGAGTCCATGAAGCCCCACTCATTGCGGTCGAGGCTGCTGTCTTGCTTTCCAAACAACGGGCGGCTGTTCAAAGTATGAACGCGCATTCCGCGCTCCGCCAGCATGATGGGCAGAGGGGTGACTTCGGGCCCTATATCGAGGATTCGAGCTCCAGATGTGAGAACGCCCAGTGTCTCCAGCAGCCAGGGATATTCGATGGCCCGAGCCGGAGTATTCGTAAAGAAACCCAGATGCTCACGCGAGCAGTCCATGGCGGCGCACAACAGGTCGGGGCGTGGGACGAGCGGAAGAACTGCGTTGAGGACCTCTATCGGGATATCGGTCGGATGCAGGGCGGGGCCGGTCGGTTTGGTATCCGCCACGAACAGCGAGGTATCCCTGTAGGTGCCGATCTCAATGATTTCGTTGAACATTCCGGTCCCGCGAAGCGTGGCGCTCAAGGGTTCATGATATGCTGTGATGCTCGACCCCAAGGAGGGCGAGGACTCGAAACCCGAAACGATCAATCGCCGCTTCGTTGCCCGCGCCAACTGGTATACCATCTCCCGATATTGGCCGGCAGCCTTCTGATGGATGAGGACGTCGATGCACATGACAAGATCTGCCGGAGACCTTTGGACACTGTCGATGGAACCCTGCACAAACCGCCAGTCGGGCCGTTTGTCTCGTGCAATTTCCAAGGCTGCCGCAGATAGGTCGTAACCAGTATAGTCCTTAAAATTAAGGGCACTGGAGGTTTCAAGATCTCCACAACCGATCTCTAACACGGAAGCGTTCTCAAAGGAATGCACTACGTTGCTCAGACGCTCTTTCTTGTACTCCAGTGGCTCGTCCCTGGAACCGAGTCCTGATCCCAGTTCCGGGAAGCAGGCGTACCGGTTGTTCCAAAAAAGCGCGTTATCGAAATTGTCTTCGATTATGGCGGCAATGTCTTTATTGGCTTTGGCAATGGCGTTATCGACGCTCCGCACGCCGGTGAGCTTGATACCGCCGTTGGGGGTGACACTGGAATGGTAGTGCAGTACATCGATCCGGCCTGCCGGTAAAGCTCTGAGGCGCTTTTTGGGCAAGTGTGCGGGAAAGTTGACTTGTGCCGTAAGATGGGCGACATCAACCTTCAGTTCATCGAGTGTCATGGCCATCGCGATTTGATCGACATGCGCCTTGTATTTGCCGAGGCGCTCAATGCGGTCCAGGATCCACAAAGCATTTTTCTTCCAGCACCGGCCCAGATCTTCCTGGAGCGCAATGTCCACGCTATAGAACCCCCCATTTAGATTGCTTCCCAGGGTTTTTTCCCGTCTGGAGACGGCACAATCGACCGTAACGATTTTTGAAGGCTTGATGCCGGCCTCCACGTAGAGGGATAGCAGTATCTCAAGGGGGGGATTGTCCAAATCTACGATCTTGCCCGCGAACGATTTGTTCATGGGCAGTTGTGGTGGTGCGAGAAAAAACATGTCAGCATCGGTGAAAATGATCCTGGCATAGCCGTCAAAGACTCCGCTGAAGCATTGTTGGATCTTATTGCAGTAAGGATGGTCGCCCTCAAAGGGCGCCGTGTCGATGACTTGCACCCCCAAATCCAGGGCCGTTTGTCGGAAGTAGCGGGACACGCCCGGCATGCAGTGAATCTTCAGATCGAACGGATCGCACCGGACATTGCGCAATAGACTGTGGACCCAAAGGAATGCCTGCCACTCGAACTTCGGTTTAGCATCCACCACGCATGAATATGCGATCTTTAAGGCTTGAGGCGAACAGGGGGCTTGCGAGGTACAATACTTTGGGGTCCGAAATAAGTCGGCAAACTGTTTCACTAACCGTATCATTATGTTCCTCAGAGGGGCATTTACCGCGCCAGGTTCTCGAGAATCTTCTCTGCTTTCAGCATCTTTAACCGGGATAGTTGTAGAATTCCATTCCCAAAACCGCGTGTTGGACCCGATTTGGTCCGAGAACTTAGAGTGCTTCCTTCGCTTTCTGAGCCACTATACGATTTCCCGATCAAACCCGCAAGGAGTATTCCGGTATCGTTGGCTGTGGCGATTTGAGGACGCACCGGCATAGTTTGGAGTTCAGAACCATATTTCGCGCCCGGGGCAGGTGCGGGTGGGGCGGAAAGCAGGCTATAAAACTCCTGCGATGAAGACGGGCGCGCAAATGAGTGTCCATCCGGAAAGTGCTCTCGCAAGAACGGCGAATCGCCGCGACTTGGCTCTAGTCGAGGCTGGAAGCCCGGGAGGGGAGCGCGGTCTCAGCCCCCAGACAAACCCCCAATTTCCGGATGGACACTAAATAGCAAAGCAGGGTATTTTCGAGATATTTTCTTGCATGTCCGATCCGAGAATCGTATGGTTCTATGGGCCTCGGAAAAGTGGCCGATTCATCGGCGCTTCGATGAAATGAGAAAGAGGGGAACAGCAATAATATCTTTAAAATGTTAGAATAACCTGTCACTCAGTCCCCCCGGGTGTGGGCTGACCGGGGCGACTGTTTGCGGATAAGGACACACGTTGGTTCATATTGTCACAGTGCACTGGCAGGATGATCGTTGGATAGATGTCCAACTCAAATATTTGCGTGCTAATATTCGAACTTTCCCATTCAAGGTCTATGCGTTTCTGAACGGGTTGCGAGTCGACCACAGCTCAAAGTTTTTCTACTCATCCACGGAGCCGATTGCATCCCATGCGGTCAAACTCAATCTCCTGGCCGACATGGCGGCATTTAACGCGGAGCATGACGAAGATCTGTTGATCTTCATCGATGGGGATGCTTTTCCGGTCGGAGACGTCATTGAGTTTGCGCGCTCCAAGTTGAGTGAATACCCCCTTATTGCCATACAGCGAAGAGAAAATGCCGGTGACATTCAGCCGCATCCATCGTTTTGCTTGACCACGATCGGGTTCTGGAAGGAAATAAAAGGAGATTGGAAACCGGGGTTCAAATGGAGGAACTCACGCGGCGACTATGTTACCGATATAGGTGGAAACCTCTTGAAGATTCTTGCCGAAAGATCGATCAGCTGGTTTCCCATGTTGAGAAGCAATCGGCGTGATCTTCACCCGCTGTGGTTTGGACTTTATGAGGATATCGTATACCATCACGGGGCAGGTTTCAGACCAGCGGTTTCAAGAGCCGACGTGGCTCGGCTAAACCCCGTAAGCTATCTTTGCTTCCAGAAAATTAGACGATATCCGCATACTCTTGGTAGACTTATTCCAAAGAGGTTTCAACCCGAGGAGGCAATCATACGTGAAAATGACCACCTCTCGGAGCAGGTTTTTGCTTCTATTTTGTCCGACTTTTTGTTCTATAGACGCTTTAAAGAAGACGACTGGTCCCGACAACAAGACGCCTCTCGGCACAGCGGTTTTGTCGATTCCACGCATAACCGGAATGGAGAGAGTCTATGAAGGTAGTATTTTAAAATCAAGGGGGAACAGGTTCGTCTTGACTTTTGCCATTCTTGCAATCGGCCAGGGAAAATGGTAAAAAACATCAGATCCGCTGGTATTCTTATTTTATATCGCGGCCCTGTTCATCGGGCTTTTTGCCTCCCGCCTGGAAGGAAATCGTGGATCGTTGTGTGGATCAATTGTGCGAATTAGTGGCTGAGCGGAAATGCACCGGTAGACTCCCGGGAGGGAAACAATGGAATCCGGCAAGACCTTGATCTTTTTGCACCTGCCCAAGACAGCGGGGACAACCCTTAATTCGATACTTGACCGTGAGTACGGAAAGAAGCGAACTCTCGTTATTAACGGTGTACCTTCCCAATGCGTCTCTCAATTGGCTGCAATGCCGATCGAGTCACGTCGCGACATTATGCTTCTTAGAGGCGGACACTTCAGCTTCGGCATTCATCAATTGCTTCCCTCTGCAACAACCTATATCACGATTCTAAGAGACCCCGTGAAGAGGGTAGTGTCGAACTATTACCATGTGCTTGAAACACAATGGCACCCCCTGTACGAAAAGCTGACCTCCAGTCGCATGAGCCTGGAAGAATATGTTACGAGCGGCATTGCCCCGGAGTTGGACAACGGCCAAACCCGGCGGATCGCCGGGGTAGAGGGCATCCCCTTTGGACAGTGTACTGAAAGCTCGCTGGCTGAAGCGACCGCCAATATGGATCGCTATTTTTCATTCGTAGGCCTCACCGAATTTTTCGATGAGTCGTTGATTCGCATGAGCGACATACTGGGGTGGCGAAAACGGCCTATTTATGTTGACAAACTCAGGAACAAAAAGAAGCCACCCCTGATATCCATACCTGATAAGACCATAGCAATTATCAGGCAGCTCAACGACCTGGACTGTCGGTTATACGATCAGGTAAGGTCACAGTTCGAAAAGACCGATTCTCCTGAGATGATTGATGAAATCAGGAAGTTCCGGAGGGTTAACATGCTTTATCGCGCGATGCGGAAAGCCATTGCCTTTCAGAACTCCATTCACAGACCGATTGTGAAGAAAGTGGAGCGTTTTCTGAAATCTCATAGAAACAGGCCATCTTAGGTTGAGGAATGCGACGGCTATATTTGCGAAGGCTGCTCATAAGCCGCGGGGACTATACCGCCAATGTTGTTTGATGGTTCTGATCTGCGACCCCTCATGGGGTCGTCGTCATTTTTTTCGTTCCTTTCCGGGGGTATCGGCCTCACGGCCTCAACCCCCGGCTAATGGCTTTGCCCTTCGGGATCACGATCGTCGCTCAAAAAAGAGCAGCACAGTTGAGTCGCTTAACTCAACAACATTGGGTGCGCAGTCAGGAAACCTGTGGACGGGGGAAAATAATGCATTCGGGGATTTTGGAAGAGAGCCGGGTGGACGTAGTCATCAATGTGTACGGTAAGCCGTGGCAAACGTTGTGTACGCTCAAAAGCTTATTAAAGTATTCCGGGAACAAGATTGATAAAATTTTCCTGATCAAGGAAAATCAACAGCCATATGGTGAAAATATAGACTGGATCCAGGAGCATATTGGCAATTTAATTATATTTAAACCAGATAAATACACCTTTTGGCACCATCGTGTTAATTATTATTTCAAGAAGTATAGATACATGGTAAGGTACCAATATGGTATTGAGAATAGCGATAAGCAATTTATATATATTACTCATAATGATGTGTTATATACCGGAGATATTGTTGGAGATATGCTGCGTGAGATTGGAGATAATGTTGGTATAGGGGAAATAGGGCAGTGCTGGAATTGTCCCGCGCAACGGAAGAATGTTTGTAGCGGGGAAACGTTTTATGAATGGAATCCGTCATATGCAGATGTACTTAAGTTGGGTTTGCCATATAGAAGGACACGTAAAGAACTCATAGATAAAAGAAATCCTAAACCGTTGCCTGAATGTAGATTGAATGAATGGGCGTGTTTAATAAATAGAAATGTAGTTATGAAAGAATGTCATCCAAATGGCAGCAGCCCTATCTTTGGCCAAGCCAGGGTGGATGTTGGTGATCTATGGTTCAGGAGTCTTCACTTAAAGGGTTATAAATTTGCATATTATAATAGAAATTATAATCACCATCACTGGTCTTCTTTGTCCGGTCATCGGACAGAACTCGATAAGGAGTTGTACGATGAGGCTGAGGAGAATGCACGGGGATACTTTCTTGAAAATTTCGCATAACCGAACTACTCAAAAGCGATGGGTGAACACCGCAAAACGTTTGTTTCATGCGGCTTCCCTCAGGTCGCCGAGCTTCCTTTCAAAATGCATCTGTGAACTGGACGGCATGCCGATCGAGTCTTCCTAATGCCAAAATCTCCAGGCAAAAAACGCGGAAAGAGCCAGGATTAAGGCAGGCAGAGCAAAAACCAAGTATAAGAGCACGTTCTTTTGCTTTTTCATCCGCCTGATCTTTAAGTCGTTTTGCGCAATAATCGCATCGCGCTCTACCACGAGGGTATCCCAGATATTCAGAAGATCCAGGGATTTTTCAAATGTGCTTAAGATTTGGGCGACCTCATCGGGAATTTTCCCATCGATGGCCGCATGGCGCAGCAGAAAATAGAATTTCTCTACGGTGGGTGAACAAATTACTTCCTGGTTGCCGTAATGGTGCCGGAGCCCGGGGCGGATAACCCGGTCTATCGCCTCAGCCAACAGAGTTTCATCGGGCGGCTGAATAAGTTGCAATGAATTGGCGAGAGCTCGGCCCTGATCGAGCCCGGAATCGAACCAGCGGTCATAGTCCACGACCGATCTCAGCTTATTGCCGAGATGCGACATGATCTCCAAATTGGTCTTAAGCCAAATGGCCTGCGCGTGAGAGACATCGACCCGGTCGCGTTTTTGCAAGGAGGCGGCCACAGCCTCGGGATGGCGCACGCTAAGGACATAGTAAGGCTCCAGGTGCAATTCATCGAATATTTCCTGCCACATCGGCAACAGGATGGCCGTCCTGGGATCCTTAAATCCCCAGGTATTTTCCGTCCTTTGGCATTCAAGCCGTACAAACTCCAGCAGGTCGCGTCTGAGTTTCCGGATCCGAGGATCGTTTTGCCAGTTTGATGGGAAAAAAAGCGGGGGATTGTGCCACTGGCAGTTCAATATTGTTAGAATTTGATCTTGAATCTCACGAATGGTACGAGACTCCCAGTACCCTCCCGCATTCCTCTCATCGGCTGGGAGTAGATTTTGTCCAAAATCTACTCCCAGGGCATGAAGGAAATTTGCCACGAGGGAGGTCCCACTTCGGTGCATACCGAGGATAACGATTATTTTGCTTCTATTCTGCACGGGCCATTGACTCCGGTTATCAGGCTGAAGAAATGGTGATGTGAGAGCTGCTGATCCAGTAGTCGGGACCGGCTGAATGTGCATCGCGGCGCGGCTGCAAAAACTAGAGGGCAATATGGCGAAAGTCTATCTTGATGTCAAGTCCTATGGGGGCAGAAGCCCGATCCGGGCATGGAACCACCGGGGAAAACCTCGCCGGAGCCCGTTCGAACAGACCCGCGATCCGGTTTGATTTTTTATGACCGATGTTGTATGAGATAAACTCTTTTAAACCGGGCGCCTTTCACAGATGTTGCGGGAGGATGATCGGGGATACACCCGTCACAGAGAGTGGTATGATTTAAATGGCCCCCAGAGTAAGCGTATTGATTCCAACCTACAACTACGCTCAATACCTGCCTGAAGCGATAGAGTCGGTCCTGTCGCAGAGTTATACGGACTTCGAACTGCTCATTATCGACGATCATTCCACGGACGAGACCGCCCGGATTGTCTCCAGGTATGCGGGGGAAGATAGAAGGATCTCGTTTAAGATCAATCCGCATAACGTCGGAATGGTGGAAAACTGGAACATGTGCCTGAGGCAGGCCGCGGGAGAGTACGTCAAATATTTGTTTGCCGACGATTTGCTCTGTTCTGTGGATGCTATCCGGCTCATGATCGAGGCGCTCGATGACAGCCCGGAAGTTTCACTGGTTGCCTCGGCAAGGCAAAGAATCGACAAAACGGGTAGACCGATGGCGGTTTTGGCGCACTTCCCCGCTTCGGAATGCATTATCGGCACACGGGTCATTAATCGTTGCCTGAGGCATCAGAAGAACCTGATCGGAGAGCCGACGGCAGTCATGTTCAGAAAATGCCTGTCCGGTGAGGGTTTCAATCCGAAGTTGCGGCAAATTGTGGATATGGAGTTCTGGTTTCGCCTGCTTGAAAGGGGCGGGTTTGCATATATCAACCGGCCCCTTGTAGCCTTCCGAAAGCATAATGCACAACAGACCATGTCCAATAGCAGAAATCCACTTATTCTGGACGATACCGAGCAGCTTTTGACCGAGTACGTCTTCAATGATCAAAAGCATTACATAGAGCTGTCGCGTATACGCAAGAGCTACCTGGTTTACGACTATAATTACCAGATTTGGAAGCTGCACAGGCAGGGAATATTGGATAGGACGATGGCCAGGGGCAGAATCGCATCGGGGTGCGGTTGGCCTCGTTTTCTGTTGGGATATCCCCTGTACAAGGTATGCAAGCCTTTTAACAAGTTTTTTCTCCGCATGGAGAATCGCAGATACATTGCTTCCGGTCTCGCCCCGACGACGAAAAATTGACCCGAACGGATCATTTGTCACGATGAAGCTGCCAGGGCGGATTGCTTCCCGGCAATTGCATCAGGTCAGGCAACTTGGGCCTCGCTCCTGCAAAACTTCGGCGCGGATCGACTTTTTCCGCTATACTGTGTAATGAGGCGAGCGTGGAAACGGCCGGCGCCCGAGCGGTTCGACAATGGGCAGGACCTGACCGTCTGCGCCTTCTTCCACGAGGGGTGACAAGGCGGGGTGGGGCTGTGATCAACTTCAGGGAGAAAGTGTGATGTGCTGGAAGGATAACCTGGTCGTCCCCGCGGATGGCGCCGCCGAATCTTCCCCCCGCCGCGACGGGCCGCGGGCGACGGTGGTAATCCCCGTCTATAACCAGCTGGGCTACACCCGAAAGTGCCTCGACAGCCTCAGAGCGCATGGAGGCGGCATCGAAGAAATAATCATTATAGACAACGGCTCGACCGACGGCACGGCTGAGTATCTGTCCGGTCTTGACGGCGCCACAGTGATAATGAACAGAGAAAATCTCGGCTGTGCCGCGGCATGGAACCAGGGGGTCGAGGCCGCTGGCTCGGCGTGGGTTCTTTTACTAAATAACGATGTGGTCGTGACTTCCGGCTGGATCGAAGGAATGCTGGAGTTTTCAGAGGAAAAGCAAGTAGATATCGTCAGCCCGGCCATCAGGGAAGGACCCTGCGACTACAACCTGGAACTCTATGCTCAAGAGTTTGCGGCTCGCATGAGGGGCCACTCAAGACTCGGGGTGGCCGACGGGATATGTTTTTTGGTAAGAAGAACGGTGTTTGAAAAAATCGGCCGGTTCGATGAAAATTTTCGTATCGGGCAGTTCGAAGACGTCGATTTTTTCAGGCGGGCCAAAATGGCCGGTTTTCGCCTCGGAATTACCGGACGCTCTCTTATTCACAACTTCGGGTCGGTTACCCAGAATCACATTCGCTCCGCTGAGCGTAACAACTCCTACGAGGCGGCCAATCGCGCCTATTATCGCCGCAAATGGGGCCTGTCATGGCGCAGGAGGTTCATGGAACGTCACTCCTCCAAGGCCAGGCTCTTTTTTTGGTCAGTGAAGGAACGGGCGCTGGGACATCACCTGCTAATCGGAGAAAAAGGATAAGAGCCTCGCCGCCGCCTCCCGGGGAGGCAGTTTGAACCAGATGAAACTCGCGGCCGACCTGCCCGCCGGCGCAGCCAGCCGGGCAGGTCGGGGCTTGGCAACCCGTCGGCGGCGACACGCCGCTTTATGCGGTGAGCCCCCGATGGACTTCTCGCGAAAACTGGTGGAATTGTAACTGGTAGAGCCTGCGGTATTCTCCGTCTAATGTCATCAGCTCCGAGTGACGCCCCTGTTCCACAATCCTGCCCTCAGCCAGGGCCAATATGCAGTCGGCGTTCTGGACGGTGGAAAGGCGGTGGGCGATGACCAGCGTTGTTCTCCCGGCCATGAGGTTTTCGAGGGCTTTCTGCACTTCGAGTTCGGAGTCGCTGTCCAACGAGGAAGTGGCTTCGTCGAGTATCAGGATCGGGGCGTCCTTTAGCAAGGCGCGGGCTATACAGATCCTTTGGCGTTCTCCCCCCGAAAGCCTTACTCCCTGCTCACCGACGTTGGTGTCAAACTGCCTTGGCAGTTTCATTATGAAATCGTAGGCATTGGCGGCCTTTGCGGCGGCGATTATTTGCTCGTCGCTTTTGCGGATGTCGCCGTAGGCGATATTGTTTCTGAAAGTATCGTTGAAAAGAATGGACTGCTGTGTGACGACGGAAATTCGGGACCTGAGCGATGAAAGAGTCACCTCCCGGATATCCACCCCGTCAATCAGGATCGCTCCCCCGCTCACTTCATAGAACCTGGGGATGAGGTTTACCAGGGTGGTCTTGCCCGCTCCGCTCATGCCCACCAGGGCCATGACCTGGCCTGCTTTCACCCTGAAATTTATGTCCGAGAGGATCGGCTCTTTTCCGTAGCTGAAGAAGACGTTCTTAAACTCTATATACTCCCTGATGGGCGCAAGATGGTTGGCGCCGGGTTGCTCGACTATCTCCACGGGTTGATCCAAAATGTCGTAAACCCTGTCCGCGGCTGCCAGTCCCTGCTGGATGGAAGAATAATAGGACGCCAATCGCTTAACGGGAGTATAGAGGCTGATGAGAGCGGCCAGAAAGGCAAAAAGGCTCCCTCCGTTCATCCGCCCGTCAATAATCCGGTAGCCTCCATAGAGCATAATGGCCACAATGCCCAGTCCTCCCAGAAACTCCATGGCTGCGCTATTTATGGACATTACGAGAACCGATCTCATGGCGAATTTCAAAAGTTTTTCATTCTCGCCCCGAAACCGCGCCTCTTCCCGGGCTTCCATCCCGAAAGCCTTAACTATGCGGTTTCCCACTATGGTCTCGTGCATGATAACCGAGATGTCGGCCATGGCCTGCTGCGTTCTGGCGCTGATCTTTCGCAACACTTTTCCGACTTTGAAAATCGGTAGAAAAGCAATGGGCACAATGGCCATGGATAAGGTCGCCAGCCGCCAGTCCATGTAAAACATGACGCCTATACAGCCGATAAAGGTGAACGATTCCTTTATCACTCCCGTCACAGTCGAAGAAAGTGTGTTTTGGACCGCGCCAACGTCGCTGCTGATACGCGACATGAGGTTGCCGGTTTGCAATTTGTCCAGGTGTGGAACGGGCAGGTGCTGAATATGGCTATAAACGTCACCTCTTAAAACTGTTATTATTTTCTGGCTCACGTAGTTCATAAGATAGGCGTTGCCGCAGAGGGCTGCGCCTTTGACCGCGTAAACGATGAGTATGGCGACACACAACAGGTCGAGCATCTGCTTGTTTTTATTAACGATCAGTTCATCGAAAACGGGCCTGATGAGGTAGAGGCTTGCTGTGGCGCAAGCTGCCGCCAGCCCCATGAACAACATGGCCAGCAAAATCTTGTTCCGGTATGGAAGGACCAGCCTGAGCTGCCTTTGGTAGACACCCTTCAAATCAAATCCTTTCGGTGAGCGTTTCCTGAAAAAATCTTGCCTGGTTCGCGGGGGAGTATAAAAGCTGCCCCTGAATTGTTATAGCCGGCTCAAAAAAGGTACAATCGCTTCAGCCAGTTCACGAGAGTATCTACCTCTGGTACTTCCGGATCAAGATACCGAGCCGTAATGGCTGTTCCCAATGGTTTCCCCGGCTCTTTCTGCCAGGCCAGCCAGGTGTGAACGATGGCCTTCGGCTCGGCGAGTGGGCCGAAGAGTCGTTGTCCATCGGGAATGGCCGCAACGCAGGATTCGACGTGGCCCAGAAGCTTTGCCCCCCTGGCAGGTACCAGAAACCGCAGGAAGTCTTCCAGGATACCATCACTTCGATTATCGGGCATTATCCAGATGCCCAGACGCGGCAGCAACTTGTCGGTAGGAGGATCCAGGATCGTGCCGTCATCAAAAGGTTGGCCTGGTACGCTCTCATAACCTGCTCCCATCAGCCGGCCTCTCACCGCCTGCCATCGCGAAGCAATATCTATATCCGCATCCACTATCAGCCCGACAATATCGCCAAACTCACTTGCCTTCAACCGGACTGACAGACTTTCCAAAAGACAGTCTACACCCCCGCAGGCTGCTATCTTATCAAGGTGAGGCACGCCATTATTGCCGCACAAGTGCTTAAGAACATGTTCATCGTCAGGGCCCTCGACCAGAAGAACCCTCTTCTTAACAGGCGGCATGTCAGCGCACCTCGATTTCGTTGCGCGTGACAACTGCCAGTTCATCTTCATCGAACACGGTCGGCACAATCTCCTCACCTTTGCGCGATAAGCGAATGAGCGCCCCTTCCTCCGGGTCGTCTGCGGCAGCCTTTTGGAAAGCCAGGACCGTGTCCCAACTGTGTGTGGTTGCCACCACCTGGATGTCAAGACGGCCGGCAAGTTTAAAAATGAGTCGCCAAGCGTCCTCCTGAACCGTGTAGTGCATCCCGTTTTCAAACTCGTCGATGAGTAGCAATCCGTCTTTAGCGTTGACTAGTGACACTATGATGCTGAAAAGACGGTTCAGTCCGTCACCAAAAGAGCGAAGGGGGACCGGGCGTGGAAAACCTGCCGTGCGGACAATAGCGGTGCGGCTCTGTCTTGGTCCTTCGCCCCCAACCATGGAGACGGCCGAGATCACGGGATCAATGATACGCAGAGCATCTACAACGTCTTTTTCGAGATCGGAGAGCGCTATCTTGTCCCAGAGCTTTCCAAGCGTCGCTGTCTGCTCGCCGCCGTATGGGCTGACATATACGCATGGAAGACGGGAGTCACCTGTCATGTCGGTTCGCAACATGCCGCGTGATGCATAACGCCGAGGGTAATCGATAGAGAGAATGCGTCGTGTTTCGCCGACTTCGATTACGAGCGCCGGCAGGCCCTCATCATCGTCCAAAAGGGTTTGCTGCCGAGGGACAAGTTTCCTTGTCCCATCCGGTTCCCGCACCTCCGAAAATAACCCGACCTTAATCGACAGCCGCATGGGACGATATCCGCCGCTCGAAGCGATCTTTATGGGATCGATCTCCGAGGAGAACCGAGGGAAACCATGGAATAGGCTCGCTAGCTGAAATAAACCCTCTGCGGCAATCGACGGCGACTCCTCCGTATTACCCAAGTCCTCTTCCCTGTAACGGAGGATGCTGTTGATAATCGCCGGGTCGGCGTCAGAGGCAAGAATACGTAAGGCTTCCAGCACCGATGATTTCCCGGTATTATTTCGTCCTGTCAGAAGATTGACCCGGCCAATACGGTCGATTTTGAGCTGACGAAGCGCTCGAAAATGCTGGATGTCCAAAGTGACGATTTTAGGCGCCATAGGCGTGCTCCTCAGAAAATATCATACCCGATGATTACTTCGATTTCCATAAGAGCCTTCGGTGCACGAATTCCGACGAAGTGACAACATCCTTCAATCGTGCCTCGGGGGGCCGTCCAGGATTTGGATTTTCAGCACATCCTCGCGTGGAATAGCCTTTTCTATCCGAATCTTGACCTTGTCGCCCTGGCTGAAGTTGGCGTTTTCCGGCACGGGGGCGTTTGCCTCCAGCAGCAGGTCGGGGATCAAAAGGTGCGCATAGCGGGCATTCTTGTCCAGCACCAGGGCGTTCATGTTTTCTATATCTTCCTGTTCCATGTACTTCAGGATCCAGTACCGGGTCCATTTGCGCTGGATGGTGAAAACCTTGGACTGGGCGACGGAAAGCCGCCCGGCGGCTTCGTTTAGCTGTTCCAGGGAATAGGTCCCGGTCCGGCCGGCCAGGGCCTGTTTCAACTGGCGCTGCACAATGAGGTCGGTGTAGCGGCGGATGGGCGAGGTGACGGTTGTATAGCGTTCGATGCCCAGGCTGCAGTGCGGCTTGACCTCGGTTGAAAGCTCGGCCCGCGAAAAAAGCCGCCTCTGACGATAAACGCGAAAGAGTTCGTGCTCGCTTTGCACACATTCGGTTTCAGGCCGGCATTCCGCCTGGTTTCTGTAGAGGGAGGGCATATGGCTTTGGGCCAGGTATCCGGCGGCCATGGCGTTTGCCTGAATCATCCACTCCGAAACCATCACCTGGCTCGGGGTCTCCTTGTCGTAGCGGGTAACCTGGATCATTCCGGCGTCGTTGACATAGACCTGAATTTCAGGGATGGGAAGAATGACGGCGCCCGCATCGAGTCTTTTTTGCCGCAGCTTTACGGCAAGTTCAAAGAGCGCTTTGAGCCCGCTGTCCCCTTCAATGGCTTTATTGACCTGTTCATAGGTCAGCTGCCGGCGGACCGTGACCAGGCTGGGGCAGACCCTGGTTTCGAGCACATTGGCCCCGGAGTCCATCTTGATCAGAAAACTCAGGGCCAACCGCTTCTGGCCGGCCTGCAGGCTCAGAATTCCCTCCGAGAGCAAAGGAGGAAGCATGGAGACCCGCTCGTCGGGCAGGTAGACCGAGCTGGCCCTGGCCTCGGCTTCCTTGTCCAGGGGGGTGGACTGGACCACCAGTTCGGCCGCATCGGCGATATGTACGCCCACCTCGAAAAGACCGCCCTCCAGTTCCCGCACGCTGAGCGCGTCGTCATAGTCGCGGGTGGTGGCGCTGTCCACCGTGAATACATCGAGTTCGCAAAGGTCCTCGCGGCCGTTTCCGGATGCTTCGGCCGGATTGTACCCGGCCAGCTCCCTGGCCTGTTCCATGGCGTCTTCGGGGAATTCGGCCGAAATACCGTGCTCGTGCAGCAGGAGGTTTTCGTTTTCGCGCCACACCCCCAAGCGCACCAGGATCCGGAAAGCGGTCTGCTGGCTGGCGGGAGTGGCGGCCTGCTTGAACACTTCCTTGATAAAAGCGGCCTCTTTGGCCTCCTGGCCGAAAACGGCAAAGTCCTTGAGCGCAGCCACCAGTTCTTCGCGGAACTCGATGTGGGGAACGTTTTGCTTGCGCGCATTCAGGGCGGCGAGCCACCGAGCCCCTTCGGAAAGCCTGCGCTCCCTTTCGGCTTCCTTTTGGAGTTCGCCGCGGCGAACCTCCACGTTTTCCGCCGACCGGGGATAAAAGGTGGTGTCTTTGGCCTGGAAATAGAGTTTGTCCGAGAGCAGCGCTCGATTTACCGCCGCCGCCTGGTCGTCGGAGAGCGGAGTGCTGAACAGGAACTCGGCTATCTCCCGGGCGGAGTAGCCGTTTTCCTCCGATTCGAGCAGGGTCCAGATTTCCTCCAAATCGATCCCCTGCATGATGTCTCGTCGGTTCGCGGAGACGGCCCGCAGTCTTTGGATCAGTTCGTCACGGCCCTGGGCCAGGTCGAGGAAAGTCTTTCCCCGGAAAACGATCCGGGAAAGGGTGAGGGCCACTTCCCGGTTAGTCTCCGAGATGGCGTTGAGCCGGCCGTCCTTTACGACCAGAACGACGCCGCAAAGGATCTCCTTGGATTCGTAAAATTCGAACACGTCTCCGGGCGCAATTTCGATGCCCACATTCCGACTCATGAGTTACTCCGTTAAAAAAATGTACCGCCGAGCCTTGGGGCCCGCCGGCAAAAATCAAATCTTTTTCTGTGCGGCCCTTCGTCTCTTTGACGGGGAAGGGGCGCCCTCGCTTTTGCGCAGGACCTCCTCCCGCAGGGCATGAAGGGTCTGCAGGGCCAAGAGGGGCGTCATATTATCGGGGTCCAACTCCAGCAGTCGGTCCCGCAGCCAGTCCAGCGTCGCGGTGAAAAGCGGCAACTGTGTGCGGACCTCGACTCCGCCCCCGGAAGAGGTGAACTCCCTGGCCTTGGCAATCGGTCCGCGGCTCACCTGCGCCTTTCCTTCGAGTTGGGCCAGGATTTCGCCCGCGCGCCCCGTAATTTCTCCGGGCAGTCCGGCCAGCCTGGCCACCTGGATGCCGTAGCTCCTGCTCGAACCGCCGGCCGTCAATTTATGGAAAAAAAGTATCTCTTGCTCCGATTCTCTGATCGCAACATTGAAGTTCTTCACCCGCGGGTGACTGCGAGCCAGTTCTATAAGTTCATGATAGTGCGTGGCGAAAAGGGTTTTGACTCCCCGGCCCTCGAAATCGTGCAAAAATTCGGCCACCGCCCAGGCTATGCTCAACCCGTCGAAGGTGCTGGTGCCCCTGCCGATTTCGTCCAGTATTATAAGGCTGCGGGGGCTGGCCTGGTGCAAAATGTTTGCCGTCTCGTGCATTTCTACCATGAAAGTCGACCTGCCGCGAGCCAGATCGTCCGATGCCCCCACCCGGGTGAAAATGCGGTCGACTATTCCGAGGCGCGCTTCGGAGGCCGGGACGAAGGAGCCGATCTGGGCGAGCAAAACGATCAGGGCGGCCTGCCGCAAAATGGTGGATTTGCCCGCCATGTTCGGACCGGTGATGATCAGCACCTGCTGGCTTTCCTGGTCCAGATCGAGATCGTTGGGCACAAAACCGCCTTCGGGCAAAAACCGCTCTATCACCGGGTGCCTTCCGTCCCGGATGTGGATGGAATCGCCGGCATCGACCTCGGGCCGGGAGTAATCGTATCTGGCCGCCAGTTCGGCCAGCGAGCCGAGGCAGTCCAGTTCGGAGATTATTTCCGCCATCTGCTGTATTCTGGCGCTTTCACGGGCCACAGCCTGCCTCAGTTCCCCGAAAAGGCGCTCCTCGAGTTCCAGTCTCTTATCGTCGGCTTCCAGGACCTGCTGCTCAAATTTCTTGAGTTCCTCGGTAATGAAGCGTTCGGCGTTTACCAGGGTCTGTTTGCGGTGATAATGGGGCGGTGCGGCAGAAAGATTTGTCCTGGATATTTCGATATAATAGCCGAAAACTTTGTTGAAGCGAACCTTTAGAGAAGATATTCCGGTTTCTTTCCGCTGGGCCGCCTCATATTCGGCCATCCACCCTTTTGCGTCCCGGCTGAGGTGGACATAGCGCTCCAGTTCGGAATCAAAGCCCGGGTTGATGGCCCCGCCGTTGGCCAGGGTGGCGGGCGGCGGGTCGCACAGGGCGGCTTCCAGGTGGGAGGCCAGTTCTTCCAGGTTGTCCCACCGGGAAAAAATCCCGGCCAAAAGGGGGCTGGCAGCCGTCGAGATGGCCCGTCCGAGGCCCGGGAGCGCCTGCAGGGACTTCTTGAGACCTATGAGGTCCCGGGGGGTGGAGACCCCGGTGCTGTTTCTGGCGTTTAGCCTTTCGATATCGTTTATGCCGCCGAGAACCTCGAGGGCTGAACCTCTCATATCGCTTTGGGCCACCAGTTCGGCCACCGCGCTTTGCCTCTCGGTGATGTGCTGGAGATCGAGCAGGGGATAGCGCAGCCACTGCCTGAGCTTGCGCCCGCCCATGGCGGTGCGGGTATGATCGACCACCTCGGCCAGGGAGCCTTTTTTCCCCTGGAAGCCGGCGCAGTAGAATATTTCCAGGTTTCTGACCGTGGCCTCGTCCAGGACCATGAATTCGGAGCGGCTGTAGGGTATTAGCCGCCGGATGTGCTCGCAGCTGCTGAACAGGTTTTGGTGGGCATAGGCCAGGACCGCGCCGGCGGCCTGAACGGCCGAATCCATCCCGTCAACTCCGAAGCCTTCCAGCGAGTGGACGCGAAAATGGGAGGTGAGCAGTTCAACGGAACGGCGCCTGTCGAAACAGACTTCCTCGACCTGCGTAAAAGAGGCATCGGTCCTGTTTTGCACCGTCCTGATCCACTCGGCGCTAAATTCCTCCGGGATGAGCACCTCTTTGGGGCCGATTCGCAACAACTCTTCGACCAGGTTTTCCTCCGAGTCGAGTTCGGTGATTCGGAACTCTCCGGTGGAGATATCCAGGAAGGCCAGGCCGAGCGCCTTGGGGCCCCCGGGCTGCCGGACGGCCGCCAGGTAATTGGGCTGATCGGAGGTAAGGTTCTGGTTGTCCACGATCAGGCCCGGGGTGAGGACCCTGGTAACCTCCCGTTTTACCAGTCCCTTCGCTTTCCTGGGGTCTTCGACCTGGTCGCAGACCGCTATTTTGTATCCTGCTCCAACCAGCTTTGCTATGTAGCCTTCGGCGGCGTGATAGGGAACGCCGCACATCGGAACGGGGTTTTCAGCCTGCCTGTCCCTGGAGGTCAGGGCGATATCGAGCACCTTGGACGCGGTGATCGCATCTTCCAGGAACAGTTCGTAGAAATCGCCCATGCGATAGAGCAGAAGACATTCCGGGTACTTCGATTTTATATCGAGGTACTGCCGCATCATGGGAGTAAGATCGTTCATTTAAAACCAGTGAATCGTGAATAGTGAATAGTGAATAGAAAAAAACTAAAACCAGTGAACAGAAAAAAACCTCCTAAAACCAGTGAAGAGTGAGCAGTGAAGAGTGAGCAGTGAACAGAACAAACATCCGGTTACGCCCGCTCGTCACTCATCACCGCTCACTGTTCACTGATTTGAAATACCCGGCGCTTTTCAAGGCCGGCCTCAGTGTGTTAAAAACAGTGATCAGTGAAGAGTGAAACAGAAATAACATCATCCCATTGCTGCTCACTGTTCGCTGATCACTGTTCACCGAACTTGGAGTTTTTACTATTGGATCAGGACGTTATCCGCCTTCGCGGCGTTCGCCAGCATAATCTCAAGAACCTCGATCTCGACATTCCGCTATACCGGCTGATCGCCCTTACCGGGGTGAGCGGGTCCGGCAAATCGAGCCTTGCGCTGCACACCCTTTATGCCGAGGGGCAGCGCCGGTACGTCGAGACTTTTTCCCCTTACGCCCGCCAGTTCCTGGAACGGATGGATCCGCCCGAAGCCGACCTAATCGAGGGAATTCCTCCCAGCATCGCCATAGAATCGGGCACGGCGGTGCGCAGTTCCCGTTCCACGGTGGGGACAATAACCGAAATTAACGACTACCTGAAGCTTTTATTTGCAAGGCTGGGAGTGCCGGGTTGTCCGTCGTGCGGCAGGCCGGTGGGCAAAGACACGCCCGAGACGATTTACTCCAGGCTGAGCGAGCTCAAGGCCGAAGACCGGGTGCTGATTTGTTTCCCCTATGCCGTCAACGGGGAAGAGGACTGGCGCGGGCGGCTGATTTCGCAGGGTTTTCTGCGAATCTTTGAAAACGGGGCCGTGCTGGACCTGTCAGCTTCCACAGAGCAAGGAAAGGCCCGAGGGGAGGGCGAGGCAACCCCGGCAGGCGGTCCCACCGCCCCGGCGGCTGCGCCACGCCGATCAGAGCCGCAGACTGGAAAAATCCTCTCGTCCGGGCGAGGCAAACCCGGCAGCGGCGCTACGCCGCCGCCGCCGCCGCTGGTTGTGGTCGACCGGTTGCGCTGGGGGAGTGTGGCGCGGCAGCGGGTGCTCGATTCCATTACCACGGCCTACACCGCCGGGGCCGGACGGGTCGCGGCGGTGGTTATGCCCGACCGGATCATCCGTTTCAGCTCCGAGCTTTCCTGCGCCGATTGCGGAAACGGTTTGCAGATACCTCCCGCCACTCCCAACCTTTTCTCCTTCAACAGTCCCATCGGGGCGTGCCCGGTTTGCCGCGGCTTTGGCCGGACGATCGGCGTGGACATAGACCTGGTCATTCCGGACAGGGGCCTCAGCATCGAAAAGGGCGCGGTAAAACCATTCGGCACGGACCGGGATGAGTATGTCGAGCTGCTCGATTTTTGCAAAAAAGAAAAGATCCCGGTGGATATTCCATTCCTGGAACTCTCCGAATCCGCCAGGAACAAAATTATAAACGGAACGAAAGGCTATTACGGAATAAAGGGATTTTTCGAGTGGCTGGAAACCAGGACCTACAAAATGCACGTCCGGGTCTACCTGTCACGATACCGCGCCTACGTTCCCTGCGAGACCTGCGGCGGCTCGCGCTTTCAGCCCGCCACTCTTCTCTACCGGCTGCGCGGGGCCAATATCGCCGAGCTTGCCTCCTTGAGCATAGCCAGGCTGAGCACTTTTTTCGGGGGCGAGTGGCCGGAAATAGCGAACGACCCGGCAGCGCGGTTGCTGGTGAGCGAAACCCGGAGCAGACTGGAATTCCTGATGGCCGTGGGGCTTCACTACCTCTCGCTGGACCGTCAGTCCAGAACGCTTTCCGGCGGGGAGGTGCAGCGGGTGCATCTCACCAAGGCGCTGGGGTCGGCGCTGGTAAATGTGCTCTATGTGCTCGACGAGCCGAGCGTAGGGCTGCATGCCCGCGACCAGAAGCGGCTGGTTGACCAGTTGGATCGGTTGGTGACGATGGGAAACAGCGTCGTTATGGTCGAACACGACCCCGGAATGATCCGTTTTTCCGATGAAGTGATCGATATGGGGCCGGGTGCTGGCGAACGGGGGGGCAAAGTGGTGTTCCAGGGGCCGCCCGCGCAACTCCCAAGCTGCGCCGGGAGCCTCACGGGGGCCTATCTTTCGGGCCAAAAATCGGTGCTGCCCGAATCCCTTTTGCGCCGGCCGCCTCACCCCTGGAGAAAACTCACCATTACCGGCGCGCGTGAAAACAACCTGAAGGCCATAGACGTTTCGATTCCCCTGGGACTCATGGTCGGGGTGAGCGGGGTTTCAGGCTCGGGGAAAAGCACCCTGGTGGAAAAAACGTTGTACCAGGGGTGGCTTAGAAAAACCGGCCGGCCCGCGGAGGCCCCCGGTCTTCACGACGATATCGCCGGGGCGGAAAACGTAAGTGACGTCATACTGGTCGACCAGCAGCCGGTGGGTCGCACTCCCAGGGCCAACCTCCTGACCTACACGAAGGCGCTGGATCCGCTCCGAAAGATGCTGGCGGCTACCCCGGAAGCCATGGCCAAAGGTTTTTCAGCCAAGCATTTTTCGTTCAACGTGCCGGGGGGAAGGTGCGAGACCTGTTCGGGCGAGGGCTTCCAGCGCGTGGAAATGCAGTTTCTGGCAGACGTCCTGGTGCGCTGTCCTCAATGCAACGGCAAAAGGTTCAAGCAGGAGGTGCTGGATATAAAATTGCGGGGTGTGTCGATCGGCGACATGCTGGATATGAGTTCGCGGGAAATTCTGGAGCTCTTCCCCAAAAACCGCCAGTTGGCCGACGCCCTGGGACCCGTAACGGAGATAGGTCTGGATTATATCCGCATGGGCCAGCCTCTCAGCACTTTTTCCGGCGGGGAAGCTCAAAGGCTGAAGCTCATCCGCCATCTCTCCATGCCCGGTTCGCGGCAGGCCGACGATGGGAGCGGCCGGCAACCGGCCCGCTCCAATCTGTTCATCCTGGATGAGCCGACCACCGGGCTGCACCAGGACGACATAGCCAAGCTGATCGGGGTCCTGGGCAAGTTGGTCGAAAAGGGCCACACCGTCCTTTTGGTCGAACACAACCTGGATCTTCTGGCCGCCTGCGACTGGATAGTCGATCTTGGCCCCGAAGGAGGGGAGGAAGGCGGGCGGATCGTTTGCGAAGGTTCCCCCGAAGCGGTGGCGGAGTGTTCGCACAGCATAACCGGACGCTATCTGGCCGAGCGGCTGGCTCAAATTTCCATGCCTTATTCCGGCTCTTTTCTGGAGGCGGCCGAGCCCGTGGCACACTATTCCTTATCCGGGGAGAGGTGTTCGCGCCCGGAGATTTCGCAGGACCGCTTGCCGGTCGAGGCGCCACGCCCGCGACCGGCGCGAGAGAAGCAGGATCAGATTATCATACGCGGAGCGCGGGAGCACAACCTGGACATCGACGAAATCCGGCTTCCCCGCGGCAAAATGAGCGTCTTGACCGGTCTGAGCGGTTCGGGCAAATCCACCCTGGCTTTCGACGTGATTTTCGCCGAAGGCCAGCGCCGGTACCTGGAATGCCTTTCTTCCTACGTGCGCCAGTATTTTAAGATCATGGAAAAGCCGGAGGTCGACCAGATCGTGGGGCTTGCCCCCACCATCGCCATCGAGCAGAGGACCAGCCAGTTCGGCAGAAGATCGACGGTCGGCACCATTACCGAGACCTACCACCTGCTGCGGCTTCTTTACGCCAAGCTGGGCAGGCAGCGTTGCCCGCAGTGCGGCCGGGAGCTCGAAACCCTGAGCGTCGACGATATTCTTTCGCGCGTACGGCAGGAGGCCGCGAGCGGCGGGATTAAACTCCTGGCGCCGCTGGTGCACGGACGCAAGGGAATATATCGCGATCTTTTCGCGCGCCTTGCGCGCCTGGGATTCGAGCAGGCGAGGGTGGACGGCCGCTACGTGGTTCTCAGCCCCGTGCCCGAGCTTGCGCGGCGGCGCGAACACGATATCGAGGCCCTCCTGCCGGGCCTGGACCATGGCGGGGTGACCCCCGAGGAACTGCTCAATGCGGTTCGCCGCGGCCTGGCCATGGGCGGAGGCATTCTCCACCTCGATACCGGCGGGGGAGAGACAAGGGTGTTCAGCCGGCATCTCTACTGCCCGGCGTGCGATTCGGGGCTTGCGCCCCTCGATCCGAGGCTTTTTTCCTTCAACAGCAGGCAGGGGTATTGCCCGGCCTGCATGGGCCTGGGAAGGGCAAAGCGGGTGGCCGTGGACCGGCTGCGCGGCGCCCCCGACGTCTCTCTTAAAGCCGGGCTGTTCGCTTTTCTCCGTTCTTCGGTGTGGCGAGGTTCGAGGCGGGAGGCGGACAAATTCGAGCGCGCCGTCAAGTCCGAGCTCAGGGTGGACCCGGAAAAACCGGCGTCGAGTCTGGATGATTCCGTGTGGGAGACTATTTTGCACGGCAGGAAGGGGAAGTTTTCCGGGGTGCTGCAAATCCTGGAGGGGGTCTCGGAAGAACATGAGGCGTGGAAGTGGGTTCAGCCCATGTACGACGATCTGGACTGTCCCGATTGCGGGGGCGGCAGGCTCAATGCCCAGGCCCGGTCGGTCTATTTTCGGGATCTCAATATCGCCCAGATGAGCGGTTTGAGAGTATCCGAACTCGAGGCCCTGTGGAAAAAGCTTCGCTTCAGCCGGGAGGAACTCCCCGTGGCCGAACCGATTTCAAAGGAATTGACCCAGAGGCTCTCATTCCTGGAGAAAGTGGGGTTGGGCTACCTCTCTCTCGACAGGTCGGGCGAAACCCTCTCGGGAGGCGAAACCCAGAGGATACGTCTGGCCGCTCAACTGGGTTCCAACCTGCGAGGCGTCTGTTACATCCTGGATGAACCTACCATCGGCCTTCATCCGGCCGACAACAGCAAACTGCTCGATAGTCTGCGGAAGCTGCGGGACAAGGGGAATACGGTCATTATCGTCGAGCACGATACCGAAACGATGAAGCAGGCCGACGTGGTGGTGGAACTGGGGCCCGGGGCGGGAAAAAGCGGCGGCAAAGTGATCGCCGAGGGAAGCTTCGAGGAACTGGCCGCAAACGGCCAAACCCTGACCGGACAGTGGTTCGGAAAATCTTTGGACGAACTGTGGTCGATCCCGCCCAGAAAGAAGGCGGGAGAAGGGGGCTGGCTGGAGTTTAAAGACGCCAGTGTCAGAAATCTCAAGGGAATGGACGTAAGAGTGCCGCTGGGTCTGCTTATTTCGGTCACGGGCGTCTCCGGCGCAGGAAAGAGCACCCTGGTAAAAGAGGTGGTCTACCGCAGGCTGGGAGAGACACTTGCCAGGAACGAGGGAGTCGCCTCCGTACCGACGCCGGGCGATTCCGCAACGGCGACGCCCCCGCGCCGTGTCCTGGAAGTCGATCACAACCCCATCGGGCGAACACCCAGATCCATTCCGGCCACATACATAGGCGTCTGGGACGACATCCGGAAATTTTTCGCCATGCTCCCCGAAGCGCGCGCCCGGGGATTCGGGCCGGGAAGGTTTTCGTTCAACGTGAAGGGCGGGCGCTGCGAGGAGTGCAAGGGACAGGGGCGGGCCAAAGTGGAAATGAATTTTTTGCCCGACGTCTCCGTGCCCTGCGAAACGTGCGGCGGCAGCCGGTTCAATACCGAAACGCTCGATATCAGGTTCAAGGGGCAGAGCATAGCCGATGTCCTGGCCATGCCCGTGGAGGAGGCGGTGGAGCTTTTTTCCGCAATTCCCCGCATCGTGCGGCAGTTGAAGGTCTTAAGCGATCTGGGCCTGGGCTATCTCGAACTGGGCCAGCCCAGTCCAACGCTTTCGGGAGGCGAGGCGCAGCGAATAAAACTGGCCGGAGAACTGGGCAACTCCAGGACCCCCACCCTCTACATTCTGGACGAGCCAACAACCGGACTGCACCGCGCCGATACCAAACGGTTGGTCGACGTGCTGAGGGCGCTAACCGATCACGGCCACACCGTTCTGGTGATCGAGCACAATAGCGATTTCATCTGGGCCAGCGACTACGTTATCGATATCGGGCCGGGCAGCGGGGACGAGGGCGGCCTGATAGTGGCCGAAGGCCCGCCCCAAAAAATAGTCGCAGCCCGCAAAAGATCTCTCACCGGCCGTGCGCTGGCCCAATACGCGGGCAAAAGAGATAAAAAGAGATAAAAAGAGCGGGGGAGCGTCTCCCCCGCGCCCCCCGGGATTTGGCCGCGCGCGCTGCGGGCGTGTGGCCAAGCGCTCGGCGGTGGAAATTTCATGCGATTGCCCTGCAGGGCTTGACTGTGGAGAGTTTTTTTTGTACTTTTTTAGATTGATTTGCCCGTATCTCTCCTGGAGGACGGGACAATGACCAATTATTCAGGCGGGACGGTCTTCGGGAAGTATATCCCCCGCAGTTTTTCGAATTGAAGGCCAAAGAAGCAAGATGCGCATCATCAGCGAGCTTGGCGAGATGCAGCAGGCGCAGAAAAAGTTGGAAAAAGCTATTTTAGAGGCGAACCTCACGGCAAATACGCGCCGATCGTCGGTCTTCCGGCTTTGAGGCCAACTCCTGTACCGGGTGTCCACCTGCTCAAGTGGCTTTAAACTTAATTGCCGGGAGAAGGGCCATGCAAAGGACGTTGCTCAAGTCCAAAATCCATCGTGCGCGTATAACGGACGCGAATCTCAACTATGAAGGCAGCCTGACCATAGACTCAGACCTCATGGAGGCGGCGGATATTCTGCCTTACGAGCAAATAAAAGTTTACAATATCAATAACGGGGCGCGATTCGATACGTATGCAATCGCCGGTCCGGCCGGGAAAGGGGATATCTGCCTCAATGGCGCGGCGGCCCGCATGGGGGCGCCGGGCGATCTGATAATCATCGCCACTTATGCCAATTTCGACCAGTCTGAAATAGTGGCGCACAAACCTGCGGTAGTGCTGGTGGGCTCCGGGAACAGGAAGTGCGAACCAAAGGCCCCTGCAAGTCTTGCGGTGGTGGGGTGAGTCGTTTTTTTTGAGCCTCCCCCGCCATCAAAACCCAAGCTTTTGCTATAAGGAGATCTTTACCGATGTCGATGAGGAGTTATCTGTTCACGTCCGAATCCGTAACGGAGGGGCATCCCGATAAGGTGGCCGACCAGATATCGGACGCTGTTCTGGATGCGATCATAGCCGAAGACAGAACAGCGCGCGTGGCTTGCGAAACACTTGTAACCACCGGGCTGGCCTTTGTGGCGGGTGAAATTTCGACCTCCACCTATGTCGATATCCCCCATATCGTAAGAGATACTATTAAAGATATCGGCTACAACGATTCCGCTATGGGTTTCGATTGGGAGACCTGCGCGGTGGTCAGCAGCATTGACAAGCAGTCGCCCGATATAGCAATGGGCGTCAACGCCGGCGAAGGACTTTTCGAAGAGCAGGGCGCAGGCGACCAGGGGCTGATGTTTGGCTTTGCCTGCAACGAAACCCCTGTTTTCATGCCCATGCCTATCTATTACGCCCATCGCATTTCGAAGAAGCTGGCCGAGGTGCGGAAAAACGGCTCGATGAATTTTCTAAGACCCGACGGAAAAACCCAGGTGACGGTCGAATACCTCGATCACAAGCCCCGGAGGGTGGACACCGTGGTGGTCGCCGCACAGCACATCCCCGATGTCACTCACGCCAAGCTGCAGGAAGCGATCATAGAAGAGGTCATCAAAGCAGTTATACCGGAAAACCTGCTGGACTCGAAGACCAAATACTATGTCAATACCACGGGCCGGTTTGTGGTGGGCGGACCGCTTGGCGATTGCGGCCTCACGGGCAGAAAGATCATCGCCGACACCTACGGGGGACAAGGCAGTCATGGCGGGGGCGGCTTCTCGGGCAAGGACCCCTCCAAAGTCGACCGGACCGCATCCTACATGGCCCGGTATGTGGCCAAAAACATCGTTGCCGCCGAGCTGGCCGAACGGGTAGAGGTGCAGGTTGCCTACAGTATCGGCATGGCCGATCCGGTTTCGCTGATGATCGATACTTTCGGTACGGGATGCATTCCGGACGAGAAAATCCAGGAACTTGTCCTGGAGCTTTTCAGCTTCAAACCTGCCAAAATGATCAAGTATTTGAAGCTCCAGAGGCCGATATTCAGAAAAACCGCATGCTGCGGCCATTTCGGAAGGACCGATCCCGACTTTACCTGGGAAAAAACGGACATGGTCGATACGCTCCGGGAAAGGGCGGGCCTCAGCAACATCAGCACTACGTGTAAATGTTGAAGGTTTTCTGAATCTGCGGATATGTTTTCGTAAACGGGGAGTGTGAATGGATTTTGATATCAAGGACAGTGGACTTGTCGAGAAGGGGCGTTTGAGGGTTGAGTGGGCCGTGCAGTCGATGCCGGTGTTGCGGTCGATCCGGGACAGGTTTGCCGCGGAAAAGCCTTTGGCCGGATTGAGGATGGCCGCCTGCCTGCATGTGACTACCGAAACCGCCGCCTTGGCCCAGACGCTCAAAGCGGGAGGGGCCGACCTGCGCGTTTGCGCCTCCAACCCTTTGAGCACTCAGGACGATGTGGCCGCGTTTCTGTCGATTTCAGAGCAGATTCCGACCTTTGCCATAAAGGGCGAGGACAAGGAAACCTATTACCGCCACATTCAAGGCGCTCTGGGACATTCGCCTCAGCTGACCATGGACGACGGCGCCGACCTGGTGAGCATCCTTCATTCAGACCGAAAGGACCTGCTTTCCGGCTTGATAGGCGGTACGGAAGAAACCACCACGGGCGTCATCCGTCTTCGCAGCATGGCCGAAAAGGGCGTCCTGCAGTATCCGATCGTTGCCGTAAACGATGCCGATACCAAGCACCTGTTCGACAATCGCTATGGAACGGGCCAAAGCACGGTGGACGGAATAATCCGGGCCACCAACCGGTTGCTGGCCGGGGCCAATTTCGTAGTCAGCGGATATGGCTGGTGCGGCCGCGGGGTTGCCAGGCGCGCCGCCGGAATGGGGGCCAAGGTCATTGTGACCGAGATCGAACCCATAAGGGCCCTGGAGGCGGTTATGGACGGATACCAGGTGATGTCCATGGACAGGGCGGCCGAGATCGGCGATTTTTTCTGCACCGTCACCGGCGATATTCACGTGTTGCGCCAGGAACATTTCGCCAAGATGAAAGATGGGGCGATCATCGCCAATTCGGGCCACTTCAACGTGGAGATCAATCTCGAGGAACTGGGAAAAATGGCCTCCTCCGTCCGCACGATCCGTGATTTTGTGGAAGAATATAGCCTTGCGAACGGCAGGCGGCTCTATGTGCTGGGCGAAGGTCGCCTTATCAATCTGGCTGCCGCGGAAGGACATCCTTCCAGCGTTATGGACATGAGTTTTGCCAACCAGGCATTGTGCAGCGAATATATCGCCAAAAATTATGCTTCCCTCGAAAAGAGGGTCTACGGCGTGCCGCTTGATATCGACCGTGAAATAGCTCGCCTCAAACTGGCCAGCATGGGCGTTGAGATAGACTCGCTCACCCCCGAGCAGGATGAGTACCTGCATTCGTGGGAGATGGGCACCTAGGATCGGGAAAAGAGTCTTTCTTTTGTGGATGGCGGGGACTCTTGCCACCAGTTGCTGTAACTATAAATCGTCCAGAACTCCTTTGAACTCCGCCGGGAAGTCCCCTTTTGCAAGAGCTCTTCCCGGCGGGGCTCGAACAGTGAGCAGTGAGCGGTAACCGGATGTTTTTTCTGTTCACTGATCACTCTTCACTACTCTCCTTGTATTCAGATTCGCTGTTGATAGTTTCAAATAAAAATTGGAAAAGAATGCGCATCTCGTCGAATGCCCGGAAGAGCGCCGTCATGGCTGGGAGGGCCGTGTGGACCGCATCCTCTTCGAATGTTGCGGGCAGTGAGAGCAGGGTCGCCTGGGCGGAGCGAAAACGGTCCGCGGCGCGTTCAGCCAGCCCCATCAGCTGCGGCGGAATCTCTTCGGTGGTGCTTTCGGAGACTAGTTTTTCCAGATTTCGATATTTTTCATCGTATTCGCGGGAAAGTTGCTCTATAATTAGTAATTGCGGGGGATCACCTTTCACTGAAAGCTCCTTTGGGGCAATAAGTTAGTTGATTATAACACTTTCGGTAGACTGTGCGGTATCATTCTAATCAACCGTGCACTAAGGGATAGTAATAATATCACTAAGGCTACTCTCTCCGAAGCCGAAACGACCGGTCCGCAACGTTTTTTATGAGCCTGCGCGGGCGCAGTGCCGTTGTGCCTGTCCGGCGCTCAGTTCTATCATTCAGCTTTTTTCTGTCCAGGGGCGGTTTGGTGTGGGGTAGAGCTCCGGGCGGAGGATTTTTCGAGATGTTCGCCAAACATATCAATGTCTTGCTTGCCGAGTGGATCAAGGTGCCCATTGACGGGTTGCCTCCGGTGCTCGAAAAAAAGTTGCACGAACGACTTGTTTTCACCAACCCCGAATATGAGATGCGGCACAATCGGGGTGAATGGATCGGCAACATTCCTGCCCAGATTTGCTGTCTTAAGCAGAAGGGCAGGTATTATCTCATCCCCAGAGGGTTTCTCGACCAGTTCGTGGACCTGTGCAAAAAATATCAGGTCCCGTACCGTCTGGTGGACCGCAGGCGACATTTCGACCCCATAGACGTGGAGTTTCACGGAGAATTGAAAAACTACCAGCAGGCGGCGGCCGAGGCCGTGCTGGAACACGATTGCGCCACCTTGGTGGGAGGTCACAAGAGCGGCAAAACCGTCATCGCTCTCTACACCCTTGCCCAAAGGCGCCAACCTGCGCTGATCGTAGTCCCCAAAGCAGATCTCTTTGACGGCTGGCTAAGAAAAATCGAAGGCTTTCTGCAGATTCCGGCCTCGGAAGTGGGAATGTTTTCGAGCGGCACCCAAGAGATTGGAAGCCGGATTACCATTGGACATATAGGCGAAGTCATGCGCCATTGGAGAAAGATTTTCGACAAGGTGGGATTAATCATCTTCGACGAGTCCCAGCGTTCTCCATCAAAGATTCTGACCAACCTTCTTCCCAACTTCGACTGCCGCTATGTGCTGGGTCTGTCCAACACCCTGCAGCGCAAAGATCGGCTTTTGAAGCTGATTCATTTTCACCTGGGCGATGTGGTTTACTCCATCGACGAAAAAGATGCCAGGGAAGGACGAGGAATAATACCGGGCACGGTGATAGCCCGGCGCACCGATTTTGATTATCCCTATACTTCCAGGGCTGACTACGCCTCCATGCTCCAGGGACTAATGCTTGACCCGGAAAGAAACCGTAAAATCGCCGACGATGTGGAGGTGGAACTGGGTAAAGGCGCAGCGCAGGTCCTGGTGCTTTCGGGCGGTGAAGAGCATGACCGGGCCCTGGGCGACGAATTCAGCCGGCGCGGAGTCACGGTGTTTCCTTACAGCAGGCTCGGCGGCGCTTCCAGGATGGCCGACGAAGACGGCGGCAATAACCATGTTTCGCATGGCGGAGCGTTGCAGGCCAAGGTGCTTCTGGTTTCCCCCGGCGCTTTGCCTCAGTTCTCGCGAACCCTGAAATCTCACGTCGTTTTCCTGGCGGTTCCGGTTTACTTCCAGAAGAACCTCTCCAATGCCATCCGGGATATATCCCAGGATGGGGAAACCGCCGACAACCGTCTTACCATCTATGATTACGTCGATTCCAGGGTGGGAATACTCGACAATTATTTTCGCATGCGAAGCTACAATTATGGTGTTCACCCCGACCTTCTGCTCAATAACCCGGTCGAAGTCCGAGAGTCCATGCGTTGAAAAGGTGGCCGCCGCCCGGGCCGATTCGGCCCGATGCGGAAAAAGCCTGTTGTCGTTTTCCTTCCATGTATCATGATCCAACCACAATCTTTCATGCTACCTCGGAACACCCAATTTAATGAAAAGTTTCGGAGCGCGGTTCTTCGTGCTTCTTTGCGGAGATCCGCAGGTTGGGATAAGCATAGAGCGCAGCCGAACAAGAGCTTTTCAGGGCGGTTTCTCATGTCCACCCGGGATACCCGGAAACCGCGAAAAGTCCGTGGCCCGGGCTTGGCAATCCCGGCTGGCGGTCCCACCGCCGCCGGCACGCCGTATTGACTTCCCATTTACAATTAGCGGAACCCCTCCTGGAGATGGACTCAAAATTAGCTGAAAGGAAATGAATTGATACCAAATAGAACGGTTTTGGCTTGTATACTGGTCCCATTCTTTTGCCTGGGGCTTCCCTTGGCCGCTCTTTCGTTCCAGGGCGGGCAATGCCCGTTCATACCGCCCCAGTCGCAGTCTTTTGTTGACCGCACCATTGCCTCCAAGCCCGGCGATCTTTTCGTGGTGCTCAAAAACGGTTTGACCCTGCTGGTTCATCAGATGTCCGAATCCGGGGTGGTGTCCGCGCAGGTTTTCGTCCGGACGGGCTCTGTGCTGGAAGGTAAATACATGAGGGCCGGGCTTTCTCATTATCTTGAGCATATAGTGGTCTCGGGTTCGACTCGTTCCATGACCGAAGAACAGGCCAAGGAACGCCTCGAAGCGATAGGCGGCTCGATGAACGCCTACACGAGCTATGACCGTACAGTTTTCCACATCGATGCCGGGGCTGACCACTGGCGGGACGTTTTGGATATTCTGCTCTCCAAGGTGACTGAAAACCTCATTGCCGTTAGAGATATCGACAGGGAGAAAAACGTTATCCAGCAGGAGATGAAAATGCGGGAGAGCAACCCGGGTAATGTCCTGTGGGAGCTGTTTCTCCAAACGGCCTACCGGAAAAGTCCGGTGCGCTATCCTGTAGTCGGCTTTCCCCATGTCTTCGTCAAACAGGACCGGGAAGCCCTGCTTGATTATTACCGCCTCCGCTATCAGCCGCAGAACATGATAGTGGCTGTGGCCGGCAATGTGGCGGCCTCGGAAGTCCTCCAGTTGGTGGCCGAAAAGACCAGGAATTTTGTTTCCGAAAATTCGCCCCCCGTGGTTGTACCTCTGGAACCCGCGCAGGCAAGCCCCCGGTGGGAGGAAAAAACGGTTCCCATTACCAGGCTGACCCGGGCGATGATCGGGTTTCCATCGGTGGACGCTCATGATCATGACCTCTACGCCCTTGACGTTCTCGCACAAGTGATGGGGGAGGGTGAAACCTGCCGCCTCTATTGCAGTATGAAGGAAAAGCAGAACAAAGTCTTTGGCATTGAAGCAACGAACTGGACCCCCGCCTTTGTGAGCGGCCAGTTCATTATTTCCGCGTCCATGTCGGCTGCCCAGTGGCCCTCGGCCCTGACATGCATCGAAAATGAGATCGCGTCTCTAAAAGATGTACCGATCGGCGCGGCGGAACTGGCTAAAGCCAAAAATACGGCCATAGCGCAGCACATCTTCCAAAAAGAATCCGTCGAGTCCATGGCTTCCTCGCTTGCCTCCTCCTATGATCTTACCGGAAACCCTTACTACGACGATCATTATCTCGACCGGATCCGCGCGGTGACCGCGCGTCAGGTGCAGGATGCGGCCAGGCGGTACCTGGTGGGCGAGCGCATGAACGTGGCGGTCATAAAGCCCCCCTCGACTGCCGCTGGAAAAGTTGCCGCAGTCAAATGCCGGCCCCCTGAAGCCGCGGGAGTTGCATACAGCCGGATAGGCAACGGGCTGAAGTTGCTGATTAAAAAGGATAAGAACCTGCCGATTGTGACTTTGCAGCTGTGGGGAAAAGGCGGCCTGTCACTGGAAACGGTGAAAAATCCCGGTATCTCGGTCTTTACCGCGGCCTTGCTCACCGCCGGGACCAAGACCTGCAAAAAAATCGATCTGATGAAAAAGGTGGAGGACGTCGGAGGCGAAATCAGCGCCGCTTCCGACTACAACAGCTACCATGTTTCGATAAAGGTGCTCAAAGGGGACTTCGGCCTTGGACTACGTCTACTGGCCGATATAGCCCAAAATGCAAGCTTTCCTCCCGACCAGATTGCAAAACAGAAGCAGGACACTCTCACCGCCATAAAAATGTGCGATGAGAACTGGCGCGGCGAGGCAATGCGGCTCTTTATGAGTAATTATTTTCACAAAACTCCCTATGCCAACTACAAGCTGGGAACGATAGCTTCCGTCAACTCTTTTACGCGAGATCAAATTGTTGCTTTTTATCGCAAAATGGTGAATCCCACCCATTCGGTCCTGGCAATTTATGGGGATGTGGACCCGCGGGAGGCGGCGCGCCTGGCGAACCGGGATTTTGGAAAATGGACCGGTGAACCCGTGACAGTGAATCTGGTGGAGGAGACCCACCCGCTGGTGGCCAACCGCACTGTTGAGATAAGGGATGAAAAGAGCAGTTCGGCTCTTATGGTCGGTACGAACGGTCTTGGCATTGGCGCTCCCGAGAGGCCCGTGCTCGATGTGCTGACCGAGGTCCTTTCGGGGGGAGGTTCTCTTTCGGGTCGGATGTTCGACTCGCTAAGAGGCGGGGACAAGGACCTGATCTATACCGTAAGCACTTTCCCGTTTTATGGCGTAAACTCCGGATTTTTGGGCGTGCTCACCCAGACCACGATGGCCAACTTGCCCGGGGTGCAGAAGATAATCGAACAGAATCTGGATCGCCTGAAGGACCAACTGGTTCCGGAAAGCGAACTGGCCAGGGCCAAAGACGCCCTTCTGGTTGGGATTAAGTTCGAAAAAGAAACCATCGAGAGCCGGGCCGGGGATGCGGCGTTGGACGAGGTGTTGGGACTGGGCTGGAACTATACGGACCGATATCCCGCCCTGGTAAAGGCAGTCACCGCCCGGCAGGTAGAGGAGCTTGCCCGCAGGCTTTTCACAAATACCCTGGTGGTCAGGACCCTGCCCGAGAGGCCGGCCAAAACACTTATTGCCCCGCCGGCCACCGGAAACGATTTGCAAAGGTGACGGGCGTCCCGGCTGCAGCGTACCGCCGCAGCCGGGACCACCTGGCCCAACGAGGTCGCGGGGTTCACCGGGCAGCCTGTAGATACAAGGTTGGGCTAAGCAGGGGCTAAGCAAAGCGCAGCCCAACAACCGGAGATCATTCGACAGGGCGGATAAACGTCTTTCCACCGAAAGAAAGCCGGGTCAGTCTGCCCTGTTCCTGGAGCTTTGCGGATTCCCTGCGGACCCGTTCGGCGGAGACCCCGAGAGAGGCGGCCAGTTCCTCTTCCGTGCAGGGACGCCTTTCCACGGTATCGATTATTCGCTGATCGATGTTTTCTTCGCTGCTCTCTTGTTCGTGCGCTTGGAACGTACCGATTATTTCGACATTCATCGACCCGAAAAACGCGGCGGCCCGCGCCATGGCTTCATCACTCAGACCCTTGGCGCCCGCGTGGGCGGGAGGGCGAACCACCGTGTTCAGTTCCACCGTGTCCGGCGTCATTGACTCCACAGCCCGCGCTATTGCGCAAAGCTCCTCCGGGCCGTCGTTTACGCCCTCCACAAGCAGCACCTCGATGTGAAGCCGGCCTTTGTAATCTTTTCGAAACGCCCGTATTCCCTCGACGATCTGCTCGGGCTCCAGGAAGGGGTGGGGTCTGTTGATTTTGCGGAAAACCTCGGCGGTTACAGCGTCCAAAGAAGGCACCACGCGATCGGCTTTAAGAAGGCCGCGCCTCACCTCCGGCTTCCACAATAGAGAACCGTTTGTGAGGACGATCAAGGGAATGTGCGGATAATCCTTCTTGATTGCCGTGATGAGTTCCCCCATAGGTTCATAGAGGGTTGGCTCTCCACCGCTCGAAAACGTGAGGACATCGGCGAAGTTCGGGTCCGCTCGGGTAAAAGCCTTAAGTTCGGCCAGCACCTCGCCGCAGTCCACGAAATTTTGCCGCGTGATGCTCAAACACGTGGTGGGGCCGGATTCGCAATAAATGCAGTCGAAGGAACAGGTCTTCGCCGCAATGACGTCTATTCCGAGCGACCTTCCGAAACGTCTCGATGGTACTGGGCCAAATATGCATTTCATGGAAAAATTATATTGGCCTCAAAGCACGTTGTCAACTTTGACCGGTCAGATTGGACAGTGCGGGTTTTCCGGGCACCCTGGTATGAACTACCAAGATCTCACCGCAGATGGACGCAGATGGACGCAGATATAAAAAATACCTGCCAGTGTGCGAGCTACGTTCATCTACGTTCAAGACGCGTCAAACAGATGGGTTTCACTGCGTTTCACCCATCCTGCAGCGGCTCTCGACGGGCTGGCGTAGGATGGGGCTGTAGGTTGGGCTAAGCGTAGCGCAGCCCAACAAATACTTTCGTCACCCCGGTTAATCCCATGCTCTTGCTCTTTTAAGATACAAGGATGGGTGGAGCGAAGCGCAACCCATCGGGTAAATTTTGAACGCAACCTGGTTTAACAAATAACCGGCCTGCGATTTGGTTGGCCGATTGAAGGAGGAGGGAGATATAATCAAGACAATTCGCGTTTCCTGTTGCTAACGATCAGAGAAATATCGCCGCGTTCCACTACAGCAGCTCGCTACCAACGGGTGTGTTATCCCGCCAGGCGCGGTCTTCCTCACTCATCTCAGCCGAGGCGTCGCACTGAGCAAGGAGTTGATCAATGCTGTAGTGCGGCCGAGGAGTGGGTTCAACTACAAGCCGCTCTCGGTCCACAGTCAGGCCGACAGTTGCGCCGGCATGCAAGTGCAATAGTTCAAGTATGGCGGGTGGTACGGCTTTTTAGCATGACAGAGTCGCCAACTTTCCGAAGACTCGTCGCATGCATTTGTGCCCTCCATTCATCCAGTTTTTCTACATGAAAATATAGCTTATTCAAATCCAGCTTGCAAATTAGCACCCCAACACTTTGACGAATCCGGCGTCACGGCGGATTCGTTCAGCACCGCGGTCCATCATGTCCCGCGGCCATCCCGAAAACGATGGAAATCGCGGGGGAACGGGGTGGCCCAAGGGGAAATTCTTGAAGGCGGTTTCCTCGCTGTCTACGCGCCCCTTTACTGCTTGCCGACCGCACTGGAAAAACGGGAACATGGTGCGGGTAGGCAAAGCCGGTTTGCCTGCGCCGGGTTGCGGACCTGCCCAGCTTGCCGAATAATTTTATTCAATAGAATTTAGCATTATACCGAATAGCAGATAATAGTAATCCGAGAGGCGATCTTGGTGACGCCGCAGTTTGGAATGTGCGGATTTACCGCCACAGACCGGGCGTGGGGCGCAGTGTGGGGGGTGTTTGGGGTTGTCCAGTGCTACCGGGTGGAGATTCGTTTCCAGTGGGCAACCCGCGGTTACCATGGAGGATGAGTACCTATGACTTTTTCAAGAAGATATTTTTTGAAATGCTGTGCGGGTTGCGCCACAGCCCTGGGGCTGGAGATTTCGCCTATGGCGAGAATCCAGAAGGCGCTTGCCGCTAAAGCCGTGCCGTCCTACCCGATTTCCGACACGGTCCTGACCACGCTGGACAGGACGATCGTTCCGGTTGGGAAGCCGCAAGGTTTATTCCCTCAGCCGCCCTACGCCGAGATTTTTCCCAGCAGCATCGCTTCCTACGGGGCACACGGCTACGGTGTGTGGGATTACGGGCCGGCCCTCTCTTTCCGCGGCATGGACATTCAGACCGGATTGATTATTCTTCCACCGGGCCCCGATCCCAAGGCCGTACAACTTGTATCTTTTTTCACCTTGAGCGACGTGCATATCTGCGACAAAGAAAGCCCTGCCGGGGCAATTTACAACGGCTACCAATATCCCTATCCCACCATACCGTCATCGGGGGCTGCCGTCGAACCGCCCAACCCTCCGGACAGCGCCCAGCCCGCCGGCGGCAGTTCGAGTTATTCAGGGATCATGCTCTACACGACCCAGGTACTCGACGCCGCTATCCAGACAATCAACGCCCTGCACAAAAGCAAACCGTTTGATTTCGGCATTTGCCTTGGCGACGCGGCCGACAACTCGCAGTACAACGAACTCAGATGGTTTATAGACGTGATGGACGGCAAGATGATCCAACCCAGCTCCGGAGCTCATCTGGGAGACGGAAACGCAAAGAAGGGACACAACCGGGTAGATTATCAGCTGCCATACCAGGCGGCCGGGCTCGACAAGTCCCTCAGATGGTACCAGGCCGTCGGCAACCACGATCAGTTCTGGAAGGGCTCTACCCTCTGGACCGATTACCTTCGGGCAACGGTCGTCGGGTCCAACGTCCTCAACACCGGTCCGCCCACGTCGCCCCCCAATTTTCAACAACTCTTCCGTGGCAGAGGTTACCTGATGGGTGTGGTCGATGGCTCCAAGGAATACGGAGACATAATCAATGTAGGGCAGACCACCCCTGCCAACCAACCCCGGCCGGTTGCCGCCGATAAGAACCGCCGCGCGCTTTCGATCAACTATTGGATGGGCGAATTCTTCGACACCACATCGAAACCGGTCGGCCACGGTTTCACGCAGGAAATGGTCATCAACGGATTTGCCTGCTATTCTTTCCATCCGGTGCCGGGTATTCCGCTCAAGATCATCGTTTTGGACGATACCGACAAAACCGGCAGCGCGGCAGGCTCTCTGGACCAACAGCGCTACAGTTGGCTCATTGGGCAACTGGAGGCCGGTCAGACCGATAACGAACTCATGGTCATTTGCTCCCATGTTCCGGTGAACCCCTACGGCTATCAGCCTCCCAAGTCGATTTGGACCCCTAAATCCTGCATCTCCGACGTGGCCCTGGTCAAACAAATCAATACCCACTATTCAAACGTCGTCATGTGGATCGCGGGACATGTCCACCGCAATACCATCACCCCGCAACCGGCGAAAGCCGGCGCCACCGCCGGCGATCCTCTTCATGGACACGGCTTCTGGATGGTCGAGACCCCGTCAACCAGGGATTATCCACAGCAATTCCGTCGGTTCGAGATCGTCCGCAACAGCAATCGAACTCTGTCAATCCTGGTGTACAGCGTCGATCCGGCGGCGACCACTCTCGCAAACGGCTCGCCTTCGCCGGCGTTAAAGTCGCGCACTTGCGCGGTGGCGGCACAGCAGATATTCGGTAATAGGTGGCAGCAGGGCAACGGGATGGCGCCCTATCCCTCTTCCAGTGTTCTAAATGCACAGCTCGTCATACAAATGAGTCAACTCACCCCGGCGTTGGCGCGCAAACTGGCAGGGCTTTAGCCTCGTCCGGGCGCATGGATACAGGTTCAACGTGATATGGAAAGGCAAAAAAGGTGAAATTGTTTAGCATACGTTCATTGCTGTTGCTTGGTTTCGTACTGCTGTCCGCTCAAAGCGCTCCGGCGGCCGACAATAAACCTGCCTTCGATTGGACCGGACCCTACGTTGGCCTCCACCTGGGGGGCGGCTGGGCAAATGGAGACACGAATTCTTTTCCGCTGCCGAACGCCGAGACCTTCGGCATCCTGCCCGCCGGATGGAGTCAGCAGTCGAGCGGGGTGATAGGAGGTCTGCAGGCGGGCTATAATTATCAGATGGGCTGCTGGGTGGCCGGAGTCGAGACCGATTTTTCGGGCTCCGGAATAAGCGGGACCAAAACAGTCTCGCCTATTCTGCGAAATGACTCCACTCCACTGCCGGGCGGCGGAGCTCTAACATCGCGGGAGGCAATCGATTGGTTCGGAACTCTCCGCCTGCGGCTGGGCTATACCGTCACCGACTCCTTGCTCTTCTACGGGACCGGCGGTCTTGCCTACGGCAACGTGTCAACCTCTGCCAATACCGACCTGAGGCCTTTGTTACCCATCGACTACCCCTCCTCGGTCAGCCGGACAACTGTCGGCTGGGCCGCCGGCGCGGGAGTCGAATATGCCTTTTCGAAGTGTTGGACCCTCAGGGTGGAGTATCTGTATATCGACATGGGAAGCCGGTCCGCAGTCGCCAATCCTAACATGGTCTTGGATCCTGCCACCCGGGTCGGATACAAATGGCAGTTAACGGACAATATTGTCAGCTTGGGCGTAAATTTCAAGTTCTGAGTCCGGCGGGGTGGGGCGGAACAAATCCCCGGAAATCGTTTAGCCAATTAATACCAGGTTGCATTCAAGATTTGCCTGATGGGTTGCGCTTCGCTCCACCCATCCTACGCCAGCCCGTCGAGAGCCGCTGTAGGATGGGTGAAACGCAGTGAAACCCATCTGTTTGACTGGGCTTGAACGCAACTTCGTATAACGCCATGACAACAGAAAATGATCCGATCAGGTACGGAACAAGTATAGGTGCGTGAGATTGTATTAGTCCAATATGGAATGCAATAAACACTTCTATTATCAATAGCACGCAGAAAAAAACATAGCAAAATAATTTGGGGCATGGATTCGGACGGAAGTCATGATGGAAAAGTGGCGGTAAATTTTGCCAGGACTTCATCCATGGTCGGATTTTCGTTGCCGCTTTGTTTCGTCTCCTCTGAATCCGTAAAGATCAATTAAATAAGTACAATACAAAAACACATAAAAAATCATCCTGCTTAACAGCGAAAAACAGCATAAGGAGACTTCAACAAGCAAAGTGGAATGCCAATCGATTGCGAAGAAAAATATGGGCCGCTCCCTGGAACGTGGGCTCCAAAAGCTTTGTGGATATCCAGGGGCTGAGGAATCGACTGGATTGGCAATTTGCACCTGTTTTTGCTTCCAAAACACCCGGAAATATTTTACTTATTACAGGTTTAGAGTCAAAATGAATTGACCGGAACCGCATCCGGGAAGCCGGATTGAAACAGCATGCCGCTGGAGGGACAAAACGAAATGCGAAGCGATTTGATGAAAAAGGGTGTCGAGAAGGCTCCACATCGCTCACTCTTTAAAGCCATGGGTTACACTCAAACGGAAATAGACAGGCCCTTGATCGGAGTGGTCAATTCGGCAAATGAAATCATTCCCGGCCACATTCACCTGGACAAGATAGCCGAGGGGGTGAAGGCGGGCATCAGGTTGGCCGGCGGGACGCCTGTGGAATTCAGCACGATAGGCGTTTGCGACGGCCTGGCCATGAATCACGCCGGAATGCGCTATTCGCTGGCCAGCCGCGAGTTGATAGCCGATTCGGTCGAGATAATGGCTACGGCCCATCCCTTCGACGGACTGGTGTTGGTTCCGAACTGCGACAAGATAATACCGGGCATGATGATGGCCGCTCTAAGGCTTAACATTCCTGCCATCCTGGTAAGCGGAGGGCCGATGCTGGCCGGCCGGGTGGGTGGAAAGCCGGTTGACCTCATTTCGGTTTTTGAGGGCGTGGGGGCACTAAGGGCCGGGCAGATATCGCCTGCCGAACTCGAAGAACTCGAAGAGCAGGCCTGTCCGGGATGCGGGTCCTGCGCCGGCATGTTTACCGCCAATTCCATGAATTGCCTGGCGGAGGCTCTCGGACTGGCCTTGCCCGGAAATGGAACCATCCCGGCGGTGACCGCGGCCAGGATCCGTCTGGCCAAAGAAGCGGGAATGAAGATAATGGAGCTTGTCTCCAGGGATCTCAAGCCGCGTGAAATAGCCTCCATGAACGCATTCCGCAACGCCATAGCCGTGGATATGGCCCTTGGCTGTTCGACCAACACGGTCCTGCACGTGCCGGCCATTGCCAACGAGGCCGGAATCCGGCTCGATCTGGGCCTTTTTAACGAGATCAGCGCCAGGACGCCTCACCTGTGCAGTCTGCGACCCGGGGGGGCCCATTTCCTGGAGGACCTTCACTCCGCGGGCGGCGTACAGGCGGTGATGAAGGAGCTTGCCCGCCGCGATCTGGTGGAGCTTGCGTCTATCACCGCAACCGGAAAGACGGTTGGAGAGAATCTCGAAAATGTGCGCATCCTCCGCCCCGAGGTTATCAGGTCGCTCGACAATCCTTATCATAGTGAAGGCGGTATTGCGGTGCTCTATGGCAACATTGCGCCGGAAGGTGCCGTGGTGAAGCAATCGGCGGTTGCGCCCCAGATGCTTGTCCGCAAGGGCAGGGCACGAGTCTTCGAAAGTGAGTCCGATGCTGCCGGCGCCATTTTGGAAGGCCGTATTGTTGCCGGTGACGTGGTGGTTATCCGTTATGAAGGTCCCAAGGGCGGCCCGGGGATGCAGGAGATGCTCACCCCCACGGCGGCCATTATTGGTCGCGGCCTGGGGGCGGACGTGGCGCTGATAACCGATGGCCGGTTCAGCGGAGGCACGCAGGGGGCCGCCATTGGACATATCTCTCCCGAAGCGGCCGTGGGTGGGCCGATTGCATTCATTGAGGAAGGGGATGAAATCCTGGTGGACATCCCCGGCAAGAAGTTGGAACTGCTGGTCGACAGTGCGGTGATCGCAAAACGCAAGGAAGCGTGGAAGCCCCGCGAGCCGCGAATCAAAAGCGGCTATCTTGCCCGGTACGCAAGCATGGTCACCTCGGGGGCGCGAGGCGCGGTTTTGCAAAATGAATAGGATTCACCGTTACGGGTAACCGGGGTCTGTGGGCTCACCTGTTTATGCCAGTCGACGGTGTTTCCTCGTAAGGGTTTGATGTGGGTTATATTTTCAGCCTGGCCGATGCCGAGAGCTACGAGCGATGGTTTCGTTCCGCCAATGGACGAAAGACGCTGGAGTTCGAACAGGGGCTTTTGAAGAAGGTATGGCAGCCCGTGTCTCCGCAGCGCGTTCTGGAGGTGGGTTGCGGGACGGGCATTTTCCTGGAGTGGTTCAGGTCCCGGGGGCACATGGTGGCCGGGCTCGAGCCTTCGGCTGAAAGCCTGGAGCTTGCCCGCCGGAGGCTTGGCAATAAAGTCCGGCTCACCCGGGGATTTGCCGAGGAGTTGCCCTATGAGGACAACGAATTCGATACGGTGGCCCTCATCACAACCCTGGAGTTTGTGGAAGATCCTTACGCGGCGCTCAGGGAAGCCTTCCGGGTGGCCCGCCGAAACGTGCTTCTCGGCGCGCTCAACAGGTTTTCAGTGGGCGGGCTCCAGTACGGTTTGCAGAGTTTCTGGAAGTACTCGCTCTACAGCCGCGCCAGGTTCTTTAGCGTTTGCCAGTTGAGCCGGATGTGCGACCAAATCCTTTGCGGCGCGGTTCCAATCGAATGGCGAACCTGTTTTTCCTTTCCGCCGCAACTGCTTCCCTATCTCCAGTTTGTGGAACGAATTCCTTTTATGCAGCGCAATCCTTTCGGCCATTTCATTGCCATGCGGGTCGACATGCAATACCGCCTCCGCACATTACAGACCCCTGTTTTCGATGAAATTCCGGGGGGCGCCAAAATTACGGTCCATTCTCTGGGATACTGGCGCTCTTCCGTAAACGAACCGGAAAGTTCGATGAATGCCTGAGCGCCGAATCGTGAGGAAGGATCCAGCATGAAAGAGGCGATGTGTTACGACCGGCTGGAGGAAGACCGGGTGCACTGTTTTCTCTGCTCGCAGCATTGTCGTATCGAGCCGGAGGGAATTGGAAAATGCGGAGTGCGCCAAAACAGGGACGGTAAACTCTTTAGCCTGGTCTATGGAAAATTGATCGCGAGCCACGTGGACCCGGTCGAAAAAAAGCCGCTCTTTCATTTCCTGCCCGGTTCGACCAGCTACTCGATCGCCACGGTGGGGTGCAACTTTGAATGTGTGTTCTGCCAGAATGCCGACATATCTCAGTCGCCTCGAACTGCAGGCGGGATTTACGGGCGGGACGCAACACCACTTCAGGTTGCGGAGCAGGCCAAAAAGGAGGGCTGCTCGTCGATTTCCTACACCTACACGGAGCCGACCATTTTCATGGAGTTTGCTCTCGATGTGGCCGCCCTGGCAAAGGAGCGGGGGCTGGAAAATGTCTTCGTAACCAACGGGTATATGAGCAGGGAGGCCCTGGACGCCGCCGCCCCTTGGCTGGGAGCGGCCAACGTGGACCTCAAGTCCTTTAATAATGCCTTCTACCGGGACAAATGCGGCGCCGGCCTCAAGCCCGTTCTCCAGACGCTTGAAGGAATGAAGAAAAAGTCCATCTGGCTGGAAGTGACCACCCTGGTCATCCCCGGCCTGAACGACGGCGAGGCCGAGTTGAAACAAATCGCCCAATTCCTGGTGGGCCTTGGCGCCGAGACCCCCTGGCACGTCAGCCGTTTTTATCCTGCCTATAGCATGCCGCACGCGCGTCCTACGCCGGTGGAGACCATCCGGCGGGCCAGGCGGATCGGGCTGGAGGCCGGGCTGCGTTACGTCTACACCGGGAATGTGCCCGGAGACGATGGAGAAAACACGTTCTGTCATGGCTGCGGGGCCCTGCTGATCGGCCGTATCGGCTACGCCGTCCAAAAGCACCACCTGGAGCGCGGCGTGTGCGCCACATGTGGAACAGCGGTCGCCGGGGTAGGACTGGATTGAGAGCGAACCGCAAAGAACTGTTGCTGCAGGTCTATGACACGCTGCTGGCCGCTCTTGGCCCGCAGAACTGGTGGCCGGCCCAGACCCCGTTTGAAGTCATACTGGGCGCCATACTGGCCCAGAATACGGCTTGGAGCAATGCTGCCGCGGCCATCGCAAACCTTCGGCGAAACGGTTTGCTGAGTCTGGCCTCCGTCTGCGGGATTAACACCCCGCAGTTGGAAGCGCTGATTCGCCCCTCCGGTTTCTACAGGCAAAAGAGCGGGAAGATCCTGGCTTTCTGCCGTCACCTTGCAACGAAATGGAACGGGTCGCTGGAAGAATTCCTCGCCCTGGAAATGGAACGGCTTCGGGCCGAGCTTCTCTCCATCCGGGGCATCGGCCCGGAAACCGCGGACAGCATAGTCCTTTATGCTGCTTTTCAGCCCTCTTTTGTCGTGGACACCTACACCTGGCGTATTTTCTCCCGGCACGGATGGGTGGAAGAATCTATTTCCTACGACGATCTGCGGGAATTTTTCATGGAAGCGATGGACCCCGACGTGCATCTTTTTCAGGAATTTCGCGCTCTTCTCGTTCGAATCGGGCACCTGTACTGCCGTAAGACACCGTTATGCCAACAGTGCCCTCTCTGTGTCTTTATGGACGCCTAGTGTGTTTTTAGCGCCAAAATAGAGTATTTCCCCCATTTCTATTCCTCCCTTATGAAGCATAATTGTGGCAGGTTTCCAGCTTCTCCGCGACGTTGGGAAAGGGGTAAATCATGGAACTCTGCGAAAGTGATCTCTGTGGATGGGAGTTGAACAACCCCGACCCTGACCTTTTCGAGCTTCAGGTAGTCGAAATTGTGGGCAGTTGCGTAGAGTGCCTGTACTGCGGGGAATGCGGCATGCCGTGTGAGTCCGTGCGGCGCCTTGCGCCCAAAGAGGGCCGGATCGTCGGACTGGGCCAGGAAAAAGAGGGCGCCAATCCGAAGTTGAGCTATTTCGCTCTGCTGGTGGGCGATGAGGTGAGGTTCATCCGGCTGTGTTCACCGGAAAGTTACTGGGCCACGGCGAGCTGTATATCCCGGGAGCACGTTCCCACGTGGGCCCTCCTGCAATTGAATGAGGGGATGAGCTTGCCGCCTGAGATAGAGAAGTTTCCACTGGGGCTTAAGCCCTTACTGCAGTCGGTCTCGAAACCTGTTTGGGGGTGTGTCGAAAAATAATCCGCCAATCCGTGTTCCAGCAGCCTGGTCGTCTCTTTGACCGATAAGGTTGCCGAACACGGGGAGCTTCCGCGACCTGATGGCTCCCGTGTTTTGGGGGCCTTTGGCCGGGGAAAAGAATTTTTTTTCAAAGTCCCCTCCTAGAGCCGGTTTGAGTCTCTCCCACAGGAGGCGCTTAGGGGCCTTCCGTCGCCTCTACGCCTCGCAAGCTGTTCTCTTTCCAACCGATCCTCACAATCTCCGGGTAAGCGCCGCAAGGCCGGAATCGACAATTCACCATCTTTGGGAGATGGTTCCGGATTTCTGTTGACAGAGTATGAATAATCTGTATAAGTTCAGCTTTACCAAAGGTAAAAGTTTGGTATTGGTAAATTATTAACCGGAAGAGGTTGTGTTTCGCTTTATCTGCACAGAACCTGAGGTGGTATGAACGTCGGCACACTCATCAGGAAATGCCGGAAGGAACGAAAGCTCACTCTGAAGGTCGTTGCCGAAAAGGCGTCCATCTCGGAAGGGTTCCTCAGCCAGGTGGAAAACGATGTAAACTCACCTTCGGTCGACACCCTCATCCGGATCTGCAACGCCATCGGCGTCGATGCCGGCCATCTTATTTCTCAGGTGGGCAAGCGGCGTGAGATTGTCGTGATCAGGAAGTCCGAATGGGAGGAGATTGATTTTTCCCATACCGGATTTGTAACCCGCCGTTTCTTCTCTCCCGACTACCGAACGGTTATTGACTCCGCCATCCTGGTGGTTGAGCCCGGCAAGTCCATTCCCGCCAGAAAAAATGTGAAGAACGGACAGGAAGTTCTCTGTATTTTGAAGGGCACGATTGAGCTGGTGCTGAGCGATGAGGTGTATGCGCTGATTGAAGGGGATTGCGTTCACTACTTCTCCAACCGTGACAACGAGAAGATCACCAATACCGGCAGTACGACGAGTTTTGTCCTGTGGGTGGGAACAATGTAGATTTTCCCATGATGCATCGAGCCGATTAGCGAAGAGGATAGCGACAGATGATCACATTGTACAAACAGCGCCCGCGGTTCATGAGCGAGGACGCCTGTTTGCCGCGGAGGACGTATCGGGGCCCTCTGTATTGAAGCCCCGGTTTTCTTGCGCAATCCCTTTGCCCAACCCTTTAGTGAAGCTCTCTGTGGATGCTGTAATAGAACTGGTGGAATAAATCCACCTTGCTCGAGCGCTTGTCAGTTGTCTGATCCGAATATTTTCTGGGTAGGCAAGTAACGGTGGAGAAACAATTCGCCTGGGTAGTCAACATGGCATCGATCATTTATTCAGGCGTCTGTGGACTCCAGAGGAATCATACTCTAATAACTTCAATGACAATATCGAGGGTTGAATGAACAGGCCAAGCATCACAACCGGTAAGGCAACTATTGGTAATATCGTCGATATCCTGGCGGAAGACTTCGGCGATAAAGTCGGCATGGAATACTACGATCTGGGTATCAGGAAGACCTTCAAGGAGTTGAGAGTCATCTTCGACGATGTGGCCAAAGGGTTGATGGCCCTTGGTGTGGGCCGGGGGGAGAAGGTGGCGATCTGGGCCAACAACGTTCCCGAATGGATTTACACTCATTACGGAAGCGCCCGGATGGGGGCGGTTCTGGTCACGGTAAACACCAATTATCGCAGCAGCGAACTCGAATACCTGCTCCAGCAATCCGATTCCACAACCCTTATCCTGGTCGGTGGGGTGCGGGAAGCCGATGAGTACCTGAAAGTTCTGGAGAAAGTGTGTCCGGCAATCGCCAAGAGCGAACCGGGAAAAATCAGCTGCCCGAACCTTCCCTTCCTCAAAAACATCATCTATCTGGGTAAGGAGAAAATGGGCGGGATGTACAACTGGGACGATGTCCTGGAGATGGGTAAATCGGTATCGGACCAGGACCTCAAGGAGAGAATGGATTCGCTCGAGCCCGATGATGTCATCAATATGCAGTATACCTCCGGAACGACCGGGTTTCCAAAGGGCGTCATGCTCACCCACACCAACGTGGTCGGCAATGCGCTGAGCATGGCCGAACGTATGGATCTCAGCTCCGCGGACACGGTTTGCATCCCGGTTCCCTTTTTCCACTGTTTCGGCTGCGTTATCGGGACCCTGACCTGCCTGGTTTCGGCGGCGACCATGGCGCCCGTTGTATCCTTTACCCCCGACGGGGTGATGAGGACCGTCCAGGGGTTAAAGTGCACCTCTCTGCTTGGCGTACCGACGATGTTCATAGCCGAATTCGAGGAGATGGACAATAAGAGCTACGACGTTTCCAGCCTGCGTACCGGAGTGATGGCTGGAGCAACTTGCCCCATTGAACTCATGAAACGGGTGATCGCCGATATGGGGGCAAACGAGATGACCATCGTCTACGGTCAAACGGAATCTTCACCGGGCATTACCCAGACCTTGCGAGACGATTCGCTGGAGCTCAAAACCTCCACGGTGGGCAAGGCCCTGCCCAACGTGGAGGTAAAGATTGTCGACCCGACCAGCGGCCTGGAGGTTCCCCCCAACGTGCAGGGAGAATTGTGCAGCAGGGGCTATCATGTGATGAAGGGCTACTACAAGATGCCCGAGGCAACCACGAAGGCCGTGGATGCGGATAACTGGCTCCATACCGGTGACCTGGCGATCATGGATGAAAACGGATACTGCAAGATCACCGGCAGGATAAAGGATATGATCATCCGCGGCGGGGAAAACATCTATCCGCGGGAGATCGAGGAATTCCTCTACACCAATCCGAAGGTAAGAGACGTACAGGTAGTGGGGATTCCGAGTGAAAAGTATGGTGAAGAGGTGGCGGCATTTATCATGGTAAAGCCCAGGGATGAGCTTACAAAAGAGGAAGTGGTCGCTTTCTGCAGGGACCAGATATCGTTCCACAAGATTCCGCAACACATCTATTTTGTGGATCAGTACCCCACGACCGCCAGCGGCAAGATCCAGAAGTACAAACTAAGAGAGATGGCCAGTGAAAACCTGGCAGGTAAATGATTGACGACCTTTCCGGCCAACAAACCGGTTTAATGGGAGTAGTTCGATGGATTTTCAGTTGACTGATGAACAGCGAATGTTGAAAGAAACCGTTTATAAATGGGCAGTGGATTACCTTGGGCCTCTGCAGGAAAAGATAGATGAGGAAGACTGGTTTCCGCCTGATTTCTTTAAAAAGTGTGCTGAAATCGGAATTCTGGGCATCACCATGGATGAGAAGTACGGCGGACTGGGAGGCGATATCCTGATGCAGGCGCTGGCAATCGAGGAAATGAGCCGCATTTCTCCCGCTCTCGGCATGACCTACGGTGCCCATTCGAATCTTTGTGCAAACAATATCCACAAAAACGCAAACGAAGCCCTCAAGGAAAAATACCTGCCGCCTCTGATCGCGGGCGAAAAGGTGGGCGCTTTGGGCCTCACCGAACCCAACGCCGGTTCGGATGCTCTGGAAGGCATGAGGACCCGCGCCGTCAAAAAGGGCGACAAGTATATTCTGAACGGCGCCAAGATGTTCATAACAAACGGCCCCATAGCCGATACGATTCTTGTCTACGCAAAGACCGCTCCCGAGAGGGGGGCCAAGGGGATCAGCGCCTTCATAGTGGAAAAGGATTTTCCGGGTTATGCGGTATCCCGCAAGCTCAAAAAATGCGGCATGAGGGGTTCGCCAACGGCCGAGCTTACTTTCGAGGACTGTGAGGTGCCCGCGGAAAATCTGGTCGGTGTTGAAAACATGGGCGTAAATGTTGTGACCAGCGGTCTAGATTACGAACGCATCGTTTTGGCCGGAGGCTCTGTGGGCATGGCCCGGCAGGCCCTGGAGTATTCGATACGCTACGCGGTTCAACGCGAGCAGTTCGGACAGCCCATAGCGAACTTCCAGATGATCCAGCAGAAGTTGGCCGATATGTACGCCCGTACGGAGGCTTCCCGCCTGCTGGTCTACCGCGCGGCCCAGGTGGCCCAGGAAGCCAAGCGGGGAGGCAAGGGGACCGAACTGACCAAACAGGCCGCGGCCGCCATCCTCTTTGCCTCGGAATCCGCCACATGGGTCTGCGATCAGGCGGTCCAGATTCACGGCGGGTACGGCTACTGCCTGGAATTCCCGGTGCAAAAGCTGTGGCGCGATGCCAAGCTCTACGAAATCGGGGCCGGCACGAGCGAAATTCGCCGCATGATCATCGCTCGCGAGTTGACCCGCGAGGAATTCGTCCGCAAAGCCCAGAGGTGAGCAAGGGTAGATAGAGACTCCATTTCTAGCGCGGCTCATCCCTTTTGTCACTTTCCACCGGTTCGGCGCCTCCATCCAGGTCTATCTGGAAGCAGACCGGCCCCCGGCATGTCTTGCAAAAACCGGGGGCCGGATTGCCGGCCGGATGAAAGTGAAGATGGAGCGCGCATTGTGAAGTCGGAATGGACCAGGATGTGGCGATGGAAGCATGGCCCTTGGGAAACACGCATACTTCGACCTGCGAATCGATGTAGTCCAGCGCGGCCAGGGCGGCTTCCCTGTCGACCAGGTCGTCTCCGTCCGCGATGCAGGTAAGCCATGGGATTTTTTTCTCTTCGAGCCGCTTCAAATTGAGTTTTCGCCCGAAAAGGGTTACCGGCAGGTTCCCTTCTTTGTCTATGGGAACGGTATAGGAAGCGAAGCTCATTTCGGTGATGTGACAGGGCACGTCCGTCTGGTCGTGGAGCAGCCACTGGTGGATGCCCGCGGCGGTTTTTCCGATTTTGGGATGGGGTGTGGCCTGGCTGTCGAACATGGCTATATCGCGATGCAAGGCCGCGATCGGCGACTCGGTTTCCAGTTTGCGCAGCCTGTAAACCCACGACAGAATTGACCCGTCAACTACCGCGTTACCCCCCGGCAGCACCTTTTGAGAATATTCCAAGTCCCGAAATCTTTCCGGAACCGCGTTCATGTAGGAGGTAAGAGACTTGCTCCTGGCGCCGTCAATGGGAGTGACACAGGTTATAAGAGCGTCCACCAGGCCGTCCAGTTCACCGGATAGAAGCGCTGTCAGGCTCAGGTAGCCGCCCTGGCAAAAACCGTTGAGGGTGACCGGTCTTTTATGCTTCTCCAGCAGTTTGCGGCAAAAAAATTGCGTGTCCAGGGCATCATCCTCCCCCGTCATCGTCTGGACGGACACGTTAGTGTGGATATCCTTGACCAGCCGAATGTAAGTGGGAACTCCCTGATTGGCGAAGAAATGAACGTAGCTCCTTTGTTCTCCGGGCAGGAAGGCCAGAATATTTGCGCCCAGGACATAGGGAGGAACGATGAGAATGGGTTTGTCTCTTGACGCCGCAACTTTCTTGTTCGGCAGCACCCGGTAGAGATGGAAACGTTCGGTTTCGGCAACTTTGACATAGCCTCCGTCATCGAGGTGGAAACCGAATTCGGATTTGATGGCCTCTATGGCTTTCGGGTATTCCTTAACGGTGAGCTTCAGGACCTCTTCGAGCCTGGAGGAAAACTCGCACAGGCTGTTTTCATTTTCAAACGAGGTTAGCCAGGCTAAAACCCCCTTGCTCAGCCATTCATAGAAGAAGTTGTTCGCGGCCCTGAGACTGCCTGCCATGGCGGCGCCGGCAAGCTCGACGTTTAGTTCGAACAATTTGGAGTAGTCTTCCAGGTTTTCCGCGGGAGACTTTTCGGCAAGCTTTTTCCTCTCGATATTTGTGAAGGCCTTGAAGGCCTCGACGGAGGGCGCCAGGAATGCCGCCGCGTATCGCAGAATTCCGCTCTGGTAATACTGGGCCGCTTTGGCCTGAGAAAGAGTCGCCTGGCCGATCCGGGGCGCAAGTAGGATCGATCTGGTCAGCAGGGCAACGGCTGCGTTAAAGACTTCGAAAGGCGCGCTAAAATGTTCTTGCATCCTTTTCTCCGGCTTTCCGGGGGTATCGGCCTCAGGGCCTCAACCCCCGGCTAATGGCTTTGATCCCTTCGGGATCGAGATCGTCATCCGGGGTTATCGGCCTTCCTTTCCGGGGGGAATCGGCCTCAGGGTCTCAACCCCTTTGACCCCTTGTATCTTAAAAGAGCAAGAGCATGGGATTTATCGCGGCGCCAGTTACAGCGCAATCCTGTTGGGGTTCGCGGAGGCTCACCCCAACCTACAGGGCTTAGCCCAACCGACAGCCCAACCGGGCTCATGATCGTCGCTCACCGCCAAAGGTAAGTTTGCGCACGGGATTTGGAAATCTTTGGGCAGCCGAAAAAATTGACTTGTAATTTTTATTCGGACCTGTTACAAACTGAGGTAATTTTTGGACGGAGAGCATTGTAGATGAGAAATACATTCGATAGACCCTACTTCTGGTGCTGGTGGTGTAGCTGTGGAGGCGCTTGCCTGACGGGATAGCCATCAGTTCGCAATGTAGATAACTGGTTGGACCGTGGGCCGCGCCAAGGCTCACGGTCTTTTTTCGTTTTAGAGGGACCGTGGAGGCAATCCGCGGTCCCTTTCTTTTTTTGATGGAAAAGGAGTCCCAAGGTGCTTGTCGTAATGAAAAAGAACGCCGTTTCCGAGGAGATAGAGGCGGCAGTCTGCGCTATAGAGCAGAAGGGATTCACCGCCAGGCCGATTCCGGGTGGAGAGCGGGTGGCAATCTGCGTTCTTCATAATCAGGGTGCGGTGGACGCGTCTCTATTTATGCAGCTTCCGGCGGTCAAAGAGGTCATTCCGGTAACCCGGCCCTTCAAACTTGTAAGCCGCGAGTCCCATGCGGGCGACTCGGTTATAGAGGTTGGAGAAGTCCTGGTCGGGAATGGTCATCTCACCGTCATGGCCGGGCCCTGCGCCATCGAGAGCGAAGCGGGGGCCCTTGAGATCGCCCGACTGGTGAAGGATCGTGGCGCGCGGATTTTTCGGGGCGGCGCCTTCAAGCCCAGGACCTCGCCTTACTCGTTCCAGGGGTTGGGTGAGGAAGGGCTTAAGATCCTGGCCAAAGTGCGCAGTGAAACCGGAATGCCGGTTGTCACCGAAGCAATGGACCACGAGGTGTTCGATCTGGTCGAGCATTACGCGGACATGGTTCAGATCGGGGCCAGGAACATGCAAAACTTCAGCCTCCTGCGGCGGGCCGGCAAATCGAGAAAGCCCGTTCTTTTAAAACGCGGCATGGCCGCAACCATAGAGGAGTGGCTGATGGCCGCCGAGTACATCATGGAGGGCGGAAACGACAAAGTCATTCTTTGTGAGCGCGGGGTCCGCACCTTCGCCAGTCACAGCCGAAACACCCTGGACCTTTCAGCGGTTCCGGTGGTCAAACAGGAAAGTCATTTGCCGATAATCGTTGATCCCAGCCACGCCGCGGGTTTCAGGGACCAGGTGGTCCCCCTTGGCCGGGCCGCAGTTGCGGTGGGCTGCCACGGCCTGATAGTGGAAGTTCACAACGCCCCCGAAAAGGCCTTGAGCGACGGGGCGCAGTCCCTTTATCCCGATCAGTTCGCGGACCTGTGCAGACAGATAGAGGCAATTTCCAACGTCTATAAGGCCTCGACAAACCAATAAATGCTTCGGAAACGAACATACCCAGGCGAGAAGGAGGCAGGCTATGCAGTTGGGCTTTTACCCGGACAGAGCTGAGTTTCGGGCTATGGCTGAAAAGGGGAACCTTATCCCGGTGTGTATGGAAGTGCTTGCCGATACGGAGACGCCTGTATCCGCGCTGGCCAAAATATACCACGGCCATGGTCCGGTTTTTTTGCTGGAAAGTATGGAGGGTGGCGAGAGGTGGGGAAGGTACAGCTTTCTGGGTAACTCCGCCACTACCAGTGTCAGGGTGTTTCGCGACGAAGTAGAAATCGAAAGCGCCGCAGGTAAAGAGCGAGTCGCTCATGACGGAGACCCGCTAAAAATCCTGCGCTCCCTCATGGCCGGGTACAAACCGGTAAAGCTCTCCAGGCTGCCCCGGTTCTGGGGTGGCATGGTCGGATTTTTCTCCTATGAGTTCGTCTCTTTTTTAGAAAATATTGAGAACCGACTGCCCGCGGATGTCCCGATTGCCCATTTCATTCTGCCCGGACAGTTGTTCATATTCGATAACGTGCGCCATACGCTGAGCCTTGTGGCTTACGCCCTGGTGGAAAACGGCGGGGCTGACGAGGCCTACGACCGGGCTGTGGAGACCTTGAAGGAAATGCAAGGTAAGCTCGAAGCCCCCCTGGAGCCATTCCCGCGCCCGGGTCCCAACGATTTTGCTTTGACTGACGAAACCGAGCCGCGGAAGTTTCTGGCCGACATTTCCAGGATCAAGGAATACATCAGGGAGGGAGACGTCATCCAGGCGGTGTATTCCCAGCAGTTCAGCTGTTCCCCCCCACCCGACCCCCGGTCTCTTTACCGAGCGCAACGCTTCATAAACCCATCTCCCTACCTCTATTTTCTCCATTTTGACGACACCATCCTGGTCGGCTCATCGCCTGAAACCATGGTGCGCCTGGAAAACGGGGTGGCCACTCTTCGCCCCATCGCGGGCACCCGCCCTCGCGGAAAAACCGAACAGCAGGACCGGGAGCTGGCAGACGAAATGCTAAAAGACGAAAAGGAAAGGGCCGAGCATCTCATGCTGGTGGATCTAGGCAGAAACGACCTGGGCCGGGTGGCCGAGATCGGTTCGGTGCAGGTGACCGACCTGATGGTGGTGGAAAGATACTCCCACGTCATGCACATGGTTTCGAACATAAACTGCGACCTGCGCGAGGGATTGGACGCCTTCGACCTTTTCAGGGCCACTTTCCCGGCCGGAACCCTTAGCGGCGCTCCCAAGGTCAGGGCAATGGAAATTATAGCGGAGCTTGAAGATGAGCCCCGGGGGCCCTATGGGGGGGCGATCGGCTACTTTTCCTATACCGGCAACATGGACCTTGCAATCACCATCCGGACCGCCTGTATCCGGGACGGCAAGCTGACGGTAAGGGCAGGGGCGGGGATAGTGGCCGATTCAGATCCCGAGCGGGAAAGACAGGAGACGATCAACAAGGCTAAGTCGATACACAGGGCGCTGCAGATGCTGGAAGGCAAAGCGGTCGGGCTTTAGCCATCAGGCGCCCTGATATCCTGAGCGCCATAACGCGGCAGGCTGGGCAAAGCGCAGCAGGTTGGGCTAAGCGTTGTAGGTTGGGCTAAGCGAAGCGCAGCCCAACAATGACATTTCAAGGCGTTTGTAACGGAGAAGACCCCATGATATTCATGATCGATAACTTCGATTCCTTTACTTACAACCTTTTTCAGTATTTCGGAATGCTGGGCGGCGAGGTGAAGGTGGCCAGAAACAACGAGGTCTCCATTGAGGATATCCGCAACCTTGCCCCCTCCGCCCTGGTGATCTCACCGGGTCCCTGCCGGCCCGAGGATGCGGGAATCTCCATGGAGGCCATTCGCAGTTTTTCCGGAAAGATTCCCATCCTTGGAATCTGCCTGGGGCACCAGGCGATTGGGGCGGCTTTCGGGGCCGATGTGGTCCACGCCAAAAGACTGATGCACGGAAAGGTCTCGACGGTCACTTCCGATGGAAAGTCGATTTACGCCGGGATAGCGAATCCTTTCCAGGCCATGCGCTACCATTCCCTGGCGGTGGCGCCGCAGAGCCTGCCGGAATGCCTGGAAGTCACGGCCAGTTCGGAAGACGGCGAAGTCATGGGTATCCGCCACAAAGAACACCTCACCGAGGGTGTGCAGTTTCATCCTGAATCCATCATGACGCCCGTTGGCAAACGGCTGCTCAAAAACTTTCTCTCTCTTGCCCGCGGACAATAGACTCCATGGAAGGAACAAGCATGATACAGGAAAGCCTCAAGAGCATTATTGCAAAGAAGGATCTGGGCGAGGAAGAAATGGCCGGCCTGGTTGGCGAGATAATGTCGGGCAAGGCGACCGACGCTCAAATCGGGGCCATACTGGCCGCTCTTGCCACCAAAGGAGAGACTTACGTTGAACTGGTCGGGGCTGCGCGCGCCATGCGGCGCAAAGCAACCAGAATCCAGACAAACGCGGATACGGTGGTTGATACCGTCGGCACTGGCGGAGACTCCTCCGGCACTTTCAATATCTCGACCACGTCGGCCTTCGTCGTGGCCGGTTGCGGGGTCACGGTGGCCAAGCACGGCAACCGTTCGATCACCAGCAAATGCGGGAGCGCCGATTTGCTGGAAGCGCTGGGCGTAAACCTGGCAGCCGGTCCGGAAGTGGTGGAAGAGGCCGTAAGACAGATCGGCATAGGCTTTCTTTACGCTCCGCTGTTTCACGGCGCCATGCGCCATGCCGCCAAGGCGCGGAAGGAACTGGGGGTGCGCTCCATTTTTAACATGCTCGGGCCTTTGACAAACCCGGCGGGCGCCAACTGCCAGTTGATCGGCGTTTACGCCCCCGAGTTGACGGAAATGTTTGCCCGCGCCCTCGATCGGCTTGGCTCCAGGCGGGCTTTTGTGGTGCACGGACACGAGGGGCTCGATGAGATCAGCGTCTGCGCTCCCACCAGGGTCTCCGAGTTGAAGGACGGACTGATCCGGACCTATGATATTACGCCCGAACAACTGCTGGGTCGCACTGCCGATCAGTCGGATATGGCGGGGGGAACGGCTGCTGAGAACGCCCGGATAACGTTGAAGATCCTGGCCGGTGAAAAGGGCCCGAAGCGCGACGTGGTGGTGGTCAATGCCGGAGCGGCCCTGGTTGCGGCCGGTAAGGCCCGTGATTTTACCGCAGGTATCGAAATGGCCCGGGCATCCATCGACGAAGGTCGGGCCAGCCAGAAGCTTGAGGCGTTAATACGGTTCACAAACTGAGGCTCGGGGCTGCGACAACGGTCACTAACACGTTATGTGGGGATGAACCAAGATGTCCGATTTTCTTTCCAGGATTATCGAGCGGAAGAAGGAAGAAGTAAGAGAAGCCGCCAAATGCGTGTCGGAGAGTTCCCTCAGGCGGGATGCGGAGCAGTCCAACGGGCGAAGGGCTTTCATGGGCAGGCTGGCCGTGCGGGGACCAGCCGGGATGAATGTTATCGCCGAAGTCAAGCGCGCCTCTCCTTCCAGAGGAAAAATTAAGGACAACGTCGATCCCGCCGAGTTCGCACGGATGTACGAATCAGGAGGCGCCGCCGCTATTTCGGTGCTTACGGACCGGGATTATTTCAGCGGAAGTCCGGACGATTTAAAAAAAGTCAGGGCTGCCTCACAGCTTCCGGCCCTTCGAAAGGACTTTATTATAAGTCCTTACCAGGTCTACGAATCGGCGGTCATGGGCGCCGATGCCCTATTGCTGATAGTAAGGGCGCTTTCGCCGGAATTACTGAAAGACCTGTTGGCATTGTGCGCGGGCCTGGGGTTGGACGCGCTGGTCGAGACGCATGACGAGCATGAATTCGAGATCGCCTCCCGGGCCGGGGCGCGGCTTGTCGGCATAAACAACCGCGACCTTGCGACCTTTACCACCGATATTTCCACTGCTATCCGCGTTTCCCGAAAAGCCGCTCCCGGGCAGGTCCTGGTGGCCGAGAGCGGTATCCACACGCGCTCCGATATCGAGCGGCTTCTCGAAGCCGGGATATGGAATTTCCTGATTGGCGAGAGCCTCATGAGGTCGCAGGACCCCGTAATGCTGTTGCGGACCCTGCACGGAGCATAGAAATGGAAAGAGAAATGATGTTTGATAGTCCCGGGGCGCCACAAGTAAAGGTATGCGGTCTGACCGTGGTGGAGGAAGCTGTTGCCTGTGCGCAACTGGGCGCCGACGCCATAGGCCTGGTTTTTTATCCGCCCAGTCCGCGTTTTGTAACCGTTGCCGTGGCGAAAGAAATTGGCGAGAACCTTCCGAAAGGTGTCTTTAAAGTCGGCCTCTTTGTAGACGAGCCTTTCCTGGAGATCGTGAAAATCGCGGAATTGTGCCGCCTTGATTTTGTTCAGCTTCATGGCTGCGAACCTCCCGCGATGGTTGAGGCGATCGAGTCGACAGGGATACCCGTAATAAAAGCCCTCTTTGCCAAGAGAAAGCCTTTTTTAGCGGATGCCGACGATTATCGCGGTTGTGCTTTGCTTGTCGAAGGCGGTGGGGGGGGGCAACCGGGCGGAGTGGGGCTCAGCTGGGAATGGAGTGCGGCCCGTGATCTTGCCGGCAGGCGGCACTGTATCCTGGCTGGAGGTTTGAACCCTGAAAACGTCGGTGAGGCCATTTGCCAAGTCGGGCCCGACGCCGTCGATGTAAGTTCCGGGGTGGAATCGGCGCCGGGAAGAAAGGACAAAAATAAAGTGCGTGCTTTTATCGAGGCGGTCCGGAATGCGAAACCGCGTTCCGCGCCGGGGAGGATATTCAAATGAGAGTGGCTGAGAACGACTCCAAAATGGCTTCAATTTTGCCCGATGGGGGAGGGCACTTCGGACCCTACGGAGGACGCTACGTGGCCGAAACGCTCATGCCCGCGGTGATCGAACTGGAGCGCGCGTACAACTCCATATGCGCCGAACCGACTTTCCAGGCCGAACTGAACCTTCTTTTGAAAGACTATGCCGGAAGGCCGACCCCGCTTTTTTGCGCCAGGCGGCTTAGCGCCAAAGTCGGGGGGGCTCGCATCTATCTCAAGAGGGAGGATCTGGCTCATACCGGCGCGCACAAGATCAATAACACGCTCGGCCAGGCACTTCTTGCCAGGTGGATGGGGAAGACTAAAGTGATCGCCGAGACCGGCGCCGGACAGCACGGAGTGGCGACTGCCACCGCGGCGGCCCTGTTCGGTATGGAGTGCAAGATTTTCATGGGCACCGAAGACATCTCCCGGCAGGCTCCCAACGTCCAGCGGATGAAACTGCTGGGGGCCGAAGTCATGCCGGTGGATTCGGGAACGGGCACCTTGAAGGACGCCATGAATGAGGCCATGCGCTACTGGGTTGGCTCGGTGCGCGATACGTTCTACGTCATCGGTTCGGTGGCCGGTCCCCACCCCTACCCGGTTATGGTCCGAGACTTCCAGCGGGTGATAGGAGACGAGGCAAAAAGGCAGATCATGGAGGCCGAAGGCGTGATGCCGGACATGCTGGTGGCCTGCGTAGGGGGAGGCAGTAACGCCATGGGCCTCTTCTATCCTTTCCTGGAAGATGGCTGCGAGATGGTGGGAGTTGAGGCCGCGGGGTGCGGAATCGGCACCGGAAAGCATGCCGCCACTCTCGGGGCGGGTTCTGTCGGCGTTCTGCACGGCTCCAAGTCCTATGTGCTCCAGGACGAAAACGGGCAGATAAAGGAAGCCCACTCCATATCCGCCGGCCTTGACTACCCGGGCGTCGGGCCGGAGCATTCCTGGCTGAAGGATACCGGCCGCGTGCGCTACGAATCCGTGGTGGACGAAGACGCGCTTAACGCTTTCCACCTTCTGAGTGCGGTCGAGGGGATTATTCCGGCCCTCGAAAGCTCTCACGCGGTGGCCCGCGCCCTGGTGGAAGCGGCCCGCATGCCGGCGGAAAAAATCGTCATCGTCAACCTGTCCGGACGTGGGGACAAGGACCTGGGAATAGTGGAAAAGCTGAAGGCGAGGTGAGATAAGCATATGAGCAGGATAGAAGAAACTTTCGGCAATCTGCGCTCCAGGGGAGAAAAAGCGCTGGTAGGCTTTATCACCGCCGGAGACCCCGACTTTGCCATGTCTTTGGAGATAACTCGGCAAATGTGCCGCTCGGGAGTCGACCTTCTCGAACTGGGAGTACCTTTTTCCGACCCGACCGCCGACGGGCCGGTCATTCAGCGTTCATCGGCGCGCGCCATCGGCGCGGGGATGAATATGAAAGTCGTGATGGAAATGGTCCGGCGAATAAGGGAGTTCAGTTCGGTCCCCATCGTCCTTTTCAGCTACTATAATCCCATCCTGGCCTATGGCGCCGAAAAGTTCTACGGCGACGCGGTCGCTGCCGGGGCCGACGGGACGCTGGTGGTGGACCTTCCTCCCGAAGAATCCGACGAACTGACCCGGCTTTGGGGACATGACCTCGACTTCATCCGGCTGGTGGCCCCCACTACGCCGCCCGAGCGCATGGCCCGGATAGCTTCCAGGGCCTCCGGCTTTATCTACCTGGTTTCCATGACCGGTATTACCGGCAGCAGTGGACTGAAAAGTGAAGAAACGGCCGTAGTGGCCAAAGAGCTGAAAAAAAACTGCAACGATCTTCCCGTGTGTGTAGGGTTTGGCATCTCCACGCCGGAGGATGCGGCGAAAATGTCGCAATTCGCCGACGGCGTGGTGGTGGGAAGCGCTTTCGAAAGGCTCATCGAATCGGGCCTGCAGGATAGTCACATAGCGGAGAAGGTCGGGGAATTCGCGGCCAGGCTGAAAAGTGCGTTAAGAGCCGGTGAATAAGAGCCGGTGAATAAGAGCCGGTGAATGGGTGAATCGGTGAATCGGTGGGTGGTTGGTCCCCCTGCCCTCATATCGGGGCAGGGGGATCTTATTTGGTCTGTCAGGCATTACCCCGTTATGGGTTATGCTGCTTTTTCTCTCCTTGAGGGTGTTGGGGCTTGGCGCCGTGCTGCATCTGTTGTTGCGGATGCTGCTGCATCTGCGGATGCATCTGATGCTGCATCTGCGGATGCGCCGGCTGAGATTGTGGTCCGTGCATCATGTTCTGCTGATGACGCTGTTGCGGCTGCGGGTGCTGGAGCCGGGGCTGTGGATTATGCTTGCCCGCGGGTGGGACCGCTCCGGGCGCACCTGGTCTGACCCCCTTCGGGTGCGCGCCGGGGGGGGTGCCGTGAAATCCTTTTTGCCACCCACCGCCATGACCGGGATTGTGTTTCTCATAAAATGACCGGCCGTAATGCTGCCCCTCCCGGTGTCCCCGCCAGTAGGAATAGTGGCCCAAAAAGTTCTGCCCGTAGATGGGATGCCCCTGGTACCAGGAGAACCATCGGGGGGCATACCAGGTCTGGGGTCTGACCATATAGACGGGGGGATAGGCATAATAGGGCGCCCATCCGTATTCTGGCCCGAAATTGTAATACAGGATGCCGTTCAAGAACCAGTCCCCGTTGTAATAGACCCACGGTGTGTCAGGCCCCACCCAGGGCTGGGCATAAACATCCGCCGGCTGGGGTGGATACTCGTAATCCTGGGCATGAGAAGGCGAAGGCGCCACAGCGACCATGCCTCCGGCCAATAAGGCCACCGTCGCAAGAGCAAAAGCAATTTTTTTCATAACCGACCTCCTGGCAATTTAGGTGAATACCGGTTATCCTCGGCAACGCCCCCCGCTGCCGCAGACCTTCCGATTTTTTGGGGCTACCCATCCCCGGGGTCCCTGTGCATTCAGGGTTGTAAACAATGGGCTTTTAAGACCGGTGGGCTGCTTTGTCCAGCCAGGGGGCTGAGAATTTCCGGAAATATTCCTGGCGACGCCTGCCGGGAGACTTTGTTGCCGAACGTAGCAATCGTCTTAAAAGTATGATATACACTCAACTGAATCAGTGTGTCGATTTGTGGTCGAGGGGGAGATGCGGTCGCGATTCGAAATGTTTTCCATGCGAAGACGCGGGTAGGGGAAGGGTTTATCTTGGTTTTTTGGGGCTTCGCGGAAGAGACCTGAAAAACTGTTGCCCTTTGCGCGTAACGCTAATATGAGGGTATCTGCGTATTATGGTGGCTACAAAGATGAGCGAAAGCAAAAAGGTCCTGCAGTTTCCGACGGTTTCACACCCCAGCATCGACGAGGTGCTGACGCTTTTTCTCAAAGATCAGCAAAAGCGGCTGAAACAGAGGACTTTCAATCGGTACGAAGAGGTCGTAGACCTTTTGCGCCATTGTCTGAACGGACACGGGTATCACGAACTCGACAGTTCTTCGGACGTAGCGCTCTACGAAAAGCTTTATTTCCAAAAGAACCTTGAATTCTGTTTCATTTTCGGCCCCGAAAAGATTGCTTCCTCGCTGCCCAATTTTTTGAACTATTTTATGATACGGAAAGTTATGGCTTCCGAGGCGCTGCTGCAGTCCGCGGGGGTGGTTGCCAAAAAGTTGGCCAAGTGGCTGGAGGAAAACGGGTATATCGAAAAGGAAACGGCAAATCGTATCGTCAGGCTGGCAGCCGAGGCTGCACGGGAGCTTCCCGCGGCCGAACGGCTTGCACGGCTGATGTACGAATATGCCCAGAGCCACGCGCCCCGGTACTGGACCGCGGAGTTGGACGACTACTTTGTAATCGACCAGGTTCACCCTGGAATCCTGATACTGTCCGGCATGGCGACTTCCGGGATTGTGGAAGTGCGCGTTCCCAAAGAGATAACGGACCACTGCCGCAAGGGCTGGCAGGTCAACCTGCTTCTGGGCAAGACCAAAAACGGGTGGTGCATCCTGGAAACAGGCAACGTTTATCCCAGTTGAGAGCACGGGCGGACGTCAAAACAGGAGAGGCGGGCGCGGTTTTGCCCGCCTTCGCATTTCAGGCCCCGCAAGTAGCGCCGGTTGGGGAAAACCCCGCTTTTACCCCAGGCGCGAATTGACAAAATCCCAGTTGATCAGGTTGTCGATAACCGCCTGCAGGAAATCGGGCCTTCTGTTCTGGTAATCCAGGTAGTATGCATGCTCCCAGACGTCAATGGTCAGTAGCGGTTTGATTCCGTGGGCGACCGGGGTATCCGCGTTTGCGGTTTTCATCACCTCGAGCCTGCCGCTCTTTAGCACCAGCCAGGCCCAGCCGCTTCCAAACTGGGTTACGCCGGTATTTTTGAGGTCTTCTGAAAATTTTTCATAGGAGCCAAAATCGGCGTCGATCTGTTTGGCCACCTTCCCTGTGGGGCGACCTCCTCCCCCGGTTTTCAGGCAATTCCAGAAAAAAGCGTGGTTCCAAGCCTGGGCGACATTATTGAATATTCCGATCCTGGAGACGTCGCCCGCAACTTCTTTTAATATTTTCTCAGGGTCTTCCTTTTCCAGGCCGGTCCCGCTGAGGAGTTTGTTCGCGTTGTCCACATAAGCTTTGTGGTGCTTGCCGTGGTGAAACTCCAGGGTCTTTGCGCTGATGTGAGGTTCGAGCGCATTTTTCGCATAGGGCAGGTCGGGTAAGGTCAGGGCCATCATTCTGCTCCTTTTTTAGGTTCCTCATTATCTGATCAAGGCGTCGAACGGACGGAAACCAAATCGAGTGCAAGTTAAGCATGCAATCGGAGATGCTCAAGGGAGGTAGAGACGATCGGAAATCACGGATCGGCAACGGAAGGTTCCCGTTTTCATTCCACCGGCGGGTTGAAGTAGCCAAGCCTGACATGGGGAAAATCCTGGCGGATCATCGAGAGTAGACGGCTCATTCCGAGCTTTTTTTCGCGAAGATCGGGCTTCAGGATGTCAAGATACCATTCCGGGTCTATGTTCAGGTTGCGCATCTGGATCAGGTCGAGGCCGGTTTCAGCTATGAGTTTTCTGAGAGAGAGCCATTCGCTTTCCTGATCGGTAAAGCCGGGCAGGACAAAATAGTTGATCGAGGCGAATCCTCCGTTAGCTTTGACCACGGAGATGGAGCGGCGGGCATCCTCGAAGCTGAATCCTTTGGGGCGAAAGTACTTTTGATAATATTCGGGGCGCGCGCTGTTCATGCTGACGCGGATGCTCTGAAGGCCGGCCCGGCAAAGCTTTTCGACGGCTTCCGGAAGACTTCCGTTCGTATTGAGGTTGATGGTGCCCCTGGAGGTGGCGCCGCGGATCATCCGAATAGAGGCTTCGAGCGTTTTGGCCTGGAGCAGCGGTTCGCCTTCGCAGCCCTGTCCGAAACTTACGACCGCCCGTTGCGCCTCCTGGAGGTGAGGAACGGCAACCGCGCTTATCTCCTCGGGGGTGGGAACGAAATCGATACGATCCTGGGTGGCGCTGAGGCCGGTGGACTCCTGGAGGCTGATACACCCGATGCATCGCGCGTTGCACTCCGGAGAAGAGGGCAGCGGGGCTTCCCAGCGATTCATGAACAGGTTTTTGGCCGCGGGGCATCCGTAAGTGAGGGCGCACTTTCCCAGGTGCTGCAGAAGCCGGTTTTCACGTTCCGCGCTCATGCGCCTGCGGGCGTTTCGCTCGATAAGCTTCAGGTCGAAATTACAAAAATCCTGCCGCCGGTCGCTGTCGATCCTTACCGCGGGGACCACAAAGTTGCCGTTCAGCCAGCCTACCGCAGTGTAGGCGAAAAGGGGCAACAGCGGCGCGCCCGACCGGGTCCTGTAGGCGGGTGAGTAAAGATGGGTGTAGGCGGGAGAGATGAAAGCGGCCACGGCGCGTACCGGTTTTTCCGGGGCAAACGGGTCTGCCGCCAGCGGTTCGAACCGGCGCAGGGCCGAGTTAAAGCCAACGGGTAACCGGTCCGGCAAAAGGAACAGTTCGCTACCCTCCGGAAGCGGAACCAGTTCGGAGAAACGGGGGCGTTGCCACTCGCCTCCGCCCGCTCCGGCCATTTCCAGGGCGGGCCAGTCCAAAATGTGGCCTTCGGCGTCGGCGTAAACGAGAGCAGGGTGGTGGGACTGCCGACCGGGACCGGTATGCCCGTGCAGCGGGCTTTTTGTCGTTTTAGGGTATCTCGAAGGCACGCGCACAACTGTCTCGAAAAGTTCCGGTTTGAAGTTTTTATGGTCTCGGGGGTGTCCCGAAGGAATATGCCAACCTTTATTTATAGCATATTCGAGTTTACAGTCCATCAGGTTAGAGGGTATGGGTAAGAAAGCAAAATGAAAACAAATGACAATAGCCATGAAAAACCAGGAAAACTTAATGGATAAAGCATGTCAAAGCCCCGGCGGGGCTTTCAACCGTCGCATAAAGACCCATATCACGGGACCCGAGCACCGTTTCGCCATCACCGTGGCGCCCGAACTGGCCCCACTATGTCTTAATGAAGCGCGTTCGCTCGATATTCCCGCCCCCGAATTGAGCGAGGCCGGGCTGGAATTCACCGGCAGGCTAAAAGACGCCTACGCCTGCAACCTTTGGCTGAGGACGGCGAGTCGAGTTCTGTGCAGGCTTTCCTCTTTTCGAGCGGGGATTGCCGAAGAGCTCTTTTACAAAGTGTCACAGGTCCCGTGGGAGCTGTGGTTAAACCCTCGGATACCCATCGATCTCGAAGCCCGCGTGGAATATTCGCGAATAAACAACGAAGGCCGGGTGGTCGAGATTATCCACCAGGGCCTCGATAGATACTTTGGTCAAATAGCGTCTTTTCATTCTGCGGAAGGCTGCGGCCCGGAGGCTGAAAAGAGAGGGCCCGTCCCGGCGGAACCCAGGCAAAAAATCCTCGTCCGGTTGATCGACAATCACTGCCAGATCAGCCTGGATACCTCGGGCGCCCACCTGCACCAGAGAGGCTACCGTCTGCACCATTCAGGCGCCCCCATACGCGAGAGCCTGGCCGCCGCCATACTGCTGAAGGCCGGCTGGAAGACCGATACCCCGCTGGTGGACGGTATGTGCGGTTCGGGCGCTTTCCCGATAGAAGCGGCCCTGATGTCCCGGCGGATTGCCCCGGGGCTTGGCCGCGATTTTTTGTTTCAGAAGTGGCCCTCTTTCCAGGAAAAGACCTGGGAATATCTGAGGCGAAAGGCCCTGGAGACTTCACTCCCGAAAACGGTTCAGCCGATCGTCGGAGTCGATCTCGATCCAGGGGCGATCTCCATAGCAAGGGAAAATTCGGACCGCGCCGGGACCGGTGGTGACATCAGTTGGAAAGATATGGATTTTTTCGATTTCGTCCCGGGTAAAGAAGGACTGAGGAAAGGCCTGGTGGTTTTAAACCCGCCCTACGGGGTGCGCATGGCTACCGCGGGAGCGGACCTCTATGAGAAAATAGGCGCCCACCTGAGGCTTCATTTCAAAGGCTGGAGATACGCTGTTCTGGCCAAATCCCGGCTGGAAGCCGCCGCGTTGGGCACCGGGCGGATGCGGCTGTGGAACATCCGGCACGGTGGAATGAACATTGCGGTGGCAATTGGGGCGGTTTGAGATCGTTAAAAAGGTGAGGGTCAAAAGAGCGGGGGTTGGGGGGACATCTTACAATTACCCACACGTGCCCCCGATAACTGGTGCGAGTGGTTCTTTTTTGTAGGAGCGGCTTCCAGCCGCGACAGACGAATCGCGGGGGTATGCCGCTCCTACGAAAACAAGCTGGCCGCCATTCTCGAAAAATCTCCCGGTGCAATTCCAGAACCGTAAAATCGCTTCCTGCTACCCCCAACTCTGACAATGGGGGCACGAGTGGGTAATTTTAAGGGGGACATGTGCCCCCCGCACCCCATAAACGATAACCTGTTTGGAACCTCAGACATTACGCTCGATTGTGTCCTTCGTTTCCGCTGATATTCAGCCAAACCGCAAGCTACCTCATTCGACCAAAGCCATGCATCCTCCACAGGCAAGGGCAGTTGCGCAAAATGGCATTGCAATTGCGTCGCAAGATTGCCCCTGCAATCGGTTGATTCGCAAGAGGAAAATTTCTAAATCCAGAAGGGCGAAGGTGATTTTTGCCGATTCTTTGACCTCCCGTTCTGCCAGGGGAAACGGCTTTGGTGATAAAAAGCTCCAGGTCCTCGCCGCGATCCCCAGCGCGCCTGTCACCATCACATCACATCCAGTGTCAGGCAATGGCGCTAAGCCCACGACGTTCCACAAGAGACAGGAGCTTCAGTGTCGTACCCGCAGGTTTCTTTTGTCCTCGCTCCCATTGACTGACGGATTCCTTTGTTACGTTCAGATAGTGCGCAAAAACCGTCTGGCTCACCCCCTCGCGTTCGCGCAACGCCCGGATTTCCCCGGCGCTGAACTCATGAACCGGCGTTAAACAAGACTCGTCGAAGTGACGCATTGTCTGTCTGTCGATAACGCCGGCTTTGAACATGTCGGAAACCGTCTCATGAATCGCCGCAAGTGCATCGCTTTTGTAAGTTCCGGCTTTAGCCATCGCACCTTATCTCCTTGTAGACTCCCGTTTTGATGAGTTTTCCAAACTCGTCCTCTGTAAGGGCAAAGGTGATTTTCGCCAATTCCTTGAATTCCCGTTCCTCAAATTTGTTTATGTTATCCCGCTCATTCTTGGAAAACCCATAAACGAAAAAAGCCTTGTCGCCTTGGCAATACAAAATGATTGTCCTGTACCCACCTGACTTGCCTTCATGCGGCCGCGCAATCCTCTGCTTGATGACCCCGCCGCCGTAATCGGCATCAATCAACCCTCCCTCGGCATCCTTCACCGCTTTGCATAGCCTTGCATTGCTGATGCTTTCAGCCTTGGCGAACTTGGCAAACCACTTATTCATAAAAATCTGCACGCCCGCCCCCCCTCCTGGCTGCCATGTCCCTCACTGCTTAATATATAGAACGTGGTTCTGTATTTCAATTCATATCTTGCTGATAATTATCGCCAAAGTCCTTTAAACAGAGCCAGAGGGCGCTTTTTGCTTTAGCGGATTATTCATTCCGGCGCGGCATTGCCTTCACATTCACACCGGTAAAGAGTGTGGCGCTGCAGGTGCGTACACCCTGTCGGTTAAGCTCTCGGACAACCATAGGGAAGGATATCACTTTTTGCCCTTTGCGCCGCCGGCGAAGGCGCTTGAATTCACGGATAACTTCGG
>JARLHP010000013.1 GCA_031292195.1 Syntrophobacteraceae bacterium | reverse complement strand
GCGACAAGCCGTTCGACTTCTTCCTCAGTCGGCATGACGTCACGATAACCGGCCATGTATTGGCTTCTAAGCCACCGGAAAAGACTTACCGTCTCGTTCACCTGGATGATCTCGGGGATGACCTCGCCCTCCTGAGTCTTGATGTGTTGATTGTACTGGCCCAGCATCGAAACCACATCATAGAAGGTGGCGGCTTCGCGGCTGACGCCTTTCTTAAAGGACTTGCCCCGGGTCGGGTAGAACTTTTCCGGCTCGGGGTTTGCGGATATGTCCAGGCGCTGGAAGGGCCTTCTGACTGCGATCTGCCATTTCCGGGATTCGACCATCATCCTGGAAATCATCGGCCCGGCCCAGTCGGGGGCCTGCTGCCCCTGCGGGCAGGGAGAGAAAAACTCGACCACCGAAGGACCGTTGTAGGCGATGGCTTCCTTTAAAATCTTTATGGCATAGTGCGGATTGTCAATGCTGAGCTTCGCCGTATAGACGTGCGAGATCGAGGTGGCCTGGGCCATGATGCGTCTATGCAGCGTCGTCTTGCCGGCCTGGCGGCTTCCGATGGGGGAAGTGGAGCGGTCGGTTCCAAACCTCGTCGCCCCGGATTTCTGCGCGCCGGTGTTCATGTAGCCTTCGTTGTTGAAAATCACCCAGGTGATATCGAAGTTTTCGCCCAGGGCGTAGTTGAACGGGCCGTTTCCGATGTCGTAAATCGCCCCGTCTCCGGCGAAGACGATGATTTTGGTCAAAACGTCCTTAAAGCCGTTGCTGTATGCCTGGTCCAGGCTGAACTTGGCGCCAAGGGCAGCAGCCGAAGCGGTCCCGAAGCCGTAGTGCCCCGCCTGGTACACCCGCGAGTTGAAAGGGTTGGCAAGCTCCGAGACTTGGTTGCACCCGGTGGCGTTCACGCAATAAATGTTGAAACCATGATCGAGCATGTGCTCGATTTCGTACCTGTGCTTGTTGGAAAGCACCTTGATGCCCTGATAGAACGTGGCGATACCCGAGGGGTGGTTTCTAAGAGACTCCGCGGCAAAAAAGGTAAGAAGGCTTATCGCCCCCTCGCCGCAGCCCGGACAAAGGGTGTGCTTGCCCGGATAGATCTTCGAGAACACAAAGAGCACCTGCTGCATGACCGGTAATGTGTCCACGTAAGGGGCGGCATCTGCGGTCTGGTCGAACTCCTGGCAGGCTTCGGGCAGAAAATCGGTTGCCTTTACCTCTGTTTTGGCCACCATTTTGAGGGCGCCGGTGGGACAGACTTGCTCGCAGATACCGCACCCCTTGCAGGCCTCCGGGTTAACGTTGATGTTAAGCGCGAATCGTTCCCAGGGGAGTCCCCCGGGGGCTTTTTTGATCGATTTGAAATAACCGGCCGCTTCTTCCGGTATGGGCCGGTCGGTAATGGTCGAGTAGAGCGCCGAATCGGGGCAGGATGCGGTGCAGGTTCCGCACATGGTGCATTGGGACGCATGGTAGACCGGCAGTTGGGTCCCGATGTAGCTCATGTCCCGATACTTGCTGGTGCCGCCGGGTACAATCGGCAGAAAGTGGTCCCAGGGGACCCTTTTGCCTTCGGATATCGGTTTGACCATCTCCCTGTAGAAAAAGCCCTCGTAATCGTCCCAGAGATTGGGAGGCTTGATCGTCCCCAGTTCGTGCTTTTCGGTAAGCTCGGCATGAAGGCCCGCCGATCCCGGTCCATTGCCGAAGTCTTCGGGAAGCGGAAAAACGAAGGGGGTCGGTTTTGCATCCCCGGAATCCAGCATCGGGGCGACGCATGCGGCCGCCGGGTCGGGAGCCATCGAGGCCCCGTAGCGCAAAAGCGAAAGGTTGGCTTCGATGATCTCCAGCCCTTTCTTTTTCCCGATCTTCGCTCGAAGAATATTTCCCACATGCTCTTCGAAATCCTGCTCCCTGATTATTCCCAGTTGCTTGTTGATCAGCCCGATGATGGCCGTGCCGGGAAGATTGCGGTTCAGATGCTTCAAGGCCGCCGCAGTGGCGTCCATGGACACCAGCCGGATCCCCCTTCGGGCGATTATGTCCTGGATGTCCGGGGGTAAAGATGCCAGCAGCTCCTCGGCCGACCGGGGGCTGTTGACGATAAACAACCCCTTTTCCTTGATTGCGCCCGCATATTCCCGAAGTATCTGCCCGAGGAGAAACTTTTCGTTGAAAAAGGCCAGCACGTCCCGTTCGGTGAGCTCCGAGCCGTTGCGTATGGGGTAGTCGCTTATTCGAAGGTTCATGAACACCGCGCCGCCCTTCCTCGCCGCCCCGTAGCGCGCGCCGGACTGGACGTATTTGCGCTGCGCCCCGCAGTCCTCCGAATATATGTATGCGGCTGTTTCCAGGGCCGTCTTCACCCCCTCGGCGCCAATCCCGATAAAAGTCATCGCCACTTCCCGTTCCACGTAGCCTGGAAGCGGTTGAGGCGCAAGCGTGTAGGGCCCGTCAACGCCCACGAAAAAGTCGCGCACGATTCTGTCGCCACGCTTGGCGAGGGTGGCATGCATGTTCTCGATCACCGCGCCAACGTCGTACTTGTTGAAATCTTTGCTCCCCAGCCCGTAGACCCCATGGAGCAGAGTCGGCATGTAATCCCTGCCGTATATGTGGTGCTGGGGCCTGCCTTCGCGCCCGGCGCGCATCGAGACCTGCAGCGCCGCCTCCACGTCGCCCAGAAGAAGCTGGTTGTGCGCCATCCCGGTTCGCTCCAGTACGGTCACCACCTTCGCCTTCCGCAATCCGTAGGCTATTTCCTCGTAGCAGGGGGGAGTGAAAAGCACCGGGCGCACCACCCCCACCTTCCATCCCCTCGCGCTCCGGTAGTAGTCGACCACGTCCTTCACCACGCCCGCCGCGGACCCCAGGATGACGATCACCATGTCCGCATCTTCGGTGCGGTAGTTTTCGACTATCTTGAGGTTGGTGCCAAGAATCTTGTTCATGGCGTTCATGGCCGCGGTGTACGCGTGTTTCAAAAACCTGTAGGCGAAATCCTGAGAGATCTGCCCCTCCATGGTCAGATCGGCGTCGGTGAAGGTCCCAACCAAGGTGGCCTGACCGAACCTGGGCTGGTAGAGACGGTTGGGGAACCCGACGAAATAGCGCAGAAACTCATCGGAGAGCTCTCCTATGTTTTCGATTGCATGGCTTTTTATGAACCCATCCCCGATTACCATGCAGGGAAGCATCACCTGGCGAAGCTCCGCGACCTTGAACGCAATGGGCAGCAGATCGTGGATCTCCTGGTTGTCGCATGCCACCAGTTGCGCCCACCCTGCGTTTCTGACTCCGTAAAAATCGGCATGCCCGCAATGAATGCTCAAAGATCCCTTGTTGACTTCTCTTGCCGCTACGCTCATCACCACCGGGAGCCTCTTGCCGGCCACCGAAAACAGGTTCTTGGTCTTTAGCACCAGCCCCTGGGAGGAAGAGTTGTCGACGTAGCGGCCCCCCTGGCTTGCCATGGCTTCCACGGCGGTGATGGCCGAGAGTTCGTCGCTCGGCTGAAAATACATCAGTTCGTGGTCAAACAGGTTTTTCACCCCGTTTGAAGCGGCTTTGGAAAACTCCTCGGCCACGGTCGTCGATGGCGTGATCGGATACCCGCACAGCCCGTCCACCAGGCGTGTCAGAATGGAAAGCACCGCGTGATTTCCATCCATGATCAGCTCTTTTCGCTTTCTCATGGCCGCAAGCTGGTCGCTCGGAATCGAAGCGGGATCAAATTCGAAGAGAGCCTTGGCGTCAAACCTTTCCCATTCCTTGTTCCAATCCAACTGAACGCTGCTTGCCCTGTTCCGTTGCAGTTGGTAATAAGGCAGACGGCCCCGCAAAAGAGTCATGTCAATTTTTCCGCTCATTTGGCCTCCTCGATCACCCTGATCTCAACCGGGCATCGATAAGTTCGGCAATATCGAACACCTTGTTGTCTTCGGTGTATTTCTTGACGCCGTCTGTCAGCATCAGGAGGCAAAACGGGCACGATGTGGCGATCATGTCGGTTCCCGTATCCAGTGCTTCCTTTGCGCGCACCTGATTGATTCGAACCCCCGACGGCTCGCTCCAGTAGTTGCCGCCTCCTCCCCCGCAACAGAAACTCTCCCTTTTGCTCCTTGGCATTTCCACCAGGTTCCCGATGGCTTCCAGGACCTGGCGGGGCGTTTCTTCTATGTGGTTTCGCCTGGCCAGATAACAGGGATCGTGATAGCAGAACGAGCTGCCGTCGCTGCTTACGGGAAGCAGGTTTGAAGCGATCAGTCTGCTGATCAGCACTGAATGGGGGATGACTTCGTAGCGGCCGCCCAGCTCCGGGTAATGGCGAGTAAAGCTGTTATAACAATGCGGACAGAGCGTGATGATTTTTTCTATTTGCAGATCGCTGAACTCTTCGATATTTTCGCGGGCTATTTCGGTAAAAAGAAACTCGTTTCCCATCTGTTTGGCCGGGTCTCCCGTACAGCGCGGCTTTGACAACACCCCGTAGGAAATTCCGGCGTGGGACAAAATATTTACCATGGCGCGGGCAATCTTTTGGGCCCGCTCGTCGTAGGTGGCCACGCAACCCGCCCAGAGCAGGTATTCGGTTTTACCCCGTTCGAAAACCGGCACATCGAGCCCCTTCTGCCAATCTTTAGGGCCCGAACCGGTCCCGAAAAACGGGTGCCTGCGCTGTTCCAGGCTGTTGTACGCCTTGCTCATAAGCTCGGGCAACTCGGAGCGCTCCATCGCCAGGTTTTGCCTGATCTGCATGATGGTCTTCGGCTGGTTTATGCTTATGGGGCATGCTTCCATGCAGGCCGCGCAGGTCGTGCAGCTAAAGATCGCATCGCTTCCCAGCACTTCGGGCAGTTCATCGGTGAAACGGTTTGCCGCCAGAAGTTCGGCAAGGGTCAAGACCACTTTCTTGGGAGAAAGAGGCTGCTGGGTTTGAGCCGCCGGACAGACTTCATGACATCTGCCGCACCACAGGCAGGTATCGAAGTCGAGCAGCCTTTTGCGGGTAAAGTCTCCCAATTTGGCGACTCCCAGCGCAGGCGAGTTCTCGGGGTCTTCTTCTTCGTCGTCGAAGAACGAAAAGTCTATGACGCCCATTTTGGGCCCCGGCCTGGGGTCGGCAAGGGCGATATTGACGGGGGCAAGGACCATGTGGACCATGGGCGAGTAGGGGATATAGGCCACAAAGCCAAGGGCCAGGAACCCATGCAGCCACCACAAATATCTGTGGAAAGTGGTCGATAGGACACCTGCGGGCAGCAGTCCCGAGACGAAGTTTCCGATAAAGGATGCGGGGTCCGGCCCCAAGGCCTTTATGCGCATGGCTTCGGTCAGAAAACCCGTAACTATGATGACGGCCAGGAGTCCCGCCATCGGGAAAAGGCCTTTGCGTTCCTTGGGAGTGACCAACCTGTCCGGGGGGAAAAGCCTTCTCACCAGAAAGAATATGAGTCCCGTCAAGACCGATATTCCGGCAAGGTCGAGCCCGAAGCTCATGAACCAGCGGTTGAAGGCTCCGCTGAATACGGGCAGTTTCAATACAACGTCCGCCAGGACCAGCAAGGTGCCCAGGCTAAGGGTCGCCATGCCCCAGAAAACCAGCCCGTGGGCTAGTCCGGTGAAAAACTTGCGATAAATCCGGGTACCAAGTATACCCTTGGTCAAAACGCTGCTGATAAAGAACGGCCCCGGTCTTGAGTGTTCTTTGTCCGGACTCTTTTTGAACCGCTCCTGTCCCTTGCGGATTTTCCTGTAATGGTTGTAGAGGCCCGAAAGAAAGATGACAAGCACGGGGAAGGCCAGGAGATCGATCGCATAGCCATAACCGATATTCCAATAGGGGACTCTCATCGCCTATTGTTCCTCCCTTATCGCCTGGATCAGAGCGGGTACAAAATTTTTGTAGTCACAGACCACGCCAAACCGGGCTCGCTTGAATATGTTGGCTTCCTCGTCCTTATTGACCGCAACCACGCACTTGGCGTTTGCGATACCCGCCAGGTGCTGGCTGGCGCCCGATATGCCCACAGCAAAATAAACCCCCGGGGCCACGATATTGCCCGTCTGCCCCACCTGCATCGTCTGGGGCGCCCATCCTTCATCGACCGCGCCGCGGGAGGCGCCGACCGCCGCATGGAGAAGTCCGGCCATCTCGCGCAGGACCGAGAAGTTGTCGCTTCCCCCCATGCCTCTTCCGCCCGAAACGATTATTTCCGCATCCTCGAGACGCACGCCCTGGGTCAGCACCGGCTCTTCCGAAAGGAGCTCAACCGCGGGATCGGCGATCCGGATGATTTCCGGTGCGGTTTGGCCGTCAAGCGTCGCGGGTTCGAAATATTTGCGGCGAATGGTAAGGACCGCCGGGTTTGCGGCAATTTTAAACTCGGCTACGGCCTTCCCGCCGTAGAGGGGCCGCTTGACGGTCATATCGGGGCCAACGGCGATCACTTCGGAAAGAACCGGTGCTCCGAGCCTTGCCCCAAGCCGTCCGGCAAGTTCGGACCCCAGGGTCGTCGCGCTTAGTAACACCGCCTGATAGCCGTTTTTTTGCACCAGTTCGGCAACGCTTCCCACCAGGTTCGCTCCAATGATGTCCGGGCACTGGAAGGCGCGGCCGTAGGTTCCGGGGATCGGCCCTTCACCCAGAGCCAAAATATCGATCTCTCCCCCCAGGATTTTGCCGACGCTCACCAGTTCGCCTATCTTTTTGGGCTCAATCTTTTCTATTATCAGCGTTTTCATAGGTAACGCTCCTCCCTCAGCTTCCCCAGAAGAGTCTTTGCGGTTTGCCCCAGGTCGTCTAGCGACAGGAACTCGCAAACCGACTCCATCTTCGGTATCTCCACCTTCACTTCCCCTGCCTGCATCGGAGGCGTCTCGATTCCCTGAAGCTTTCCGACCGGCTTTTTCTTGGCGGCCATGATGGCCCGCACCGCCGGAATGCGCGGAACGTTTTGCGGGCTGCTGGTGATGGAGAAAACGGCTCTGCCGCTCAGGCGAAGCATGCGGCTGCCGTTTTCGTGGTTTTGACGCACGGTCCAGGCGCCGTTTCCGGACTCAATCTCGCTGATCTGAGCCAAAAAAGTGCAGCCGAGCATCTCGGCCAGGATGGCGTGCACCACCCCCCGGTCCAGGTCGGCGGATTGCTGGCCGGCCAGGACCAGGTCGATGTCGTTCATCTGCTCGATCGCCATCTTCAGGTTGGCGGCGATGACGAAGGGGTCGTCGGAATCTCCCTGCACGATGCTGAGATCGTCGGCTCCCATGGCTATGGCTTTTCTCAGTATGGGCACATCGGCACTGGAGCCGTAGGAAATTATGCTCAATACGGCCCCGTATTTTTCCTTCAGCTGAATACCTGTCTCCACGGCGTTTTCGTCATAGAGACCGATCATCCTGGTGTATCGGGAGTGAGCGCGGTTTCCGGCCAGCTCGAAATCTCCCGCTGGGACTTCATAGTCCGGAACTACTTTTGCCAACGCCGCAATATGCATCTTAAATACCTCCCTAATCTTTCAGGGAAGCCAATGCGACCACCATTGGCTCCACCCCCGAAACATACCGTTACTAACGTCCCGTCCAATGCGGGGTTCTCTTTTCGCTGAATGCTTTGAAGCCTTCCTTGCGGTCTTCGGTGTCCCTCAGGGTCCCCCAGAGCAAGTGAGAGAAGGCTATACCGTGGTCAAGGGGCATATCGAGCCCCATCAAAGCCGCCTGCTTGGCTGCCTTGACGCTGAGAGGAGCATTGGCCGCAATCATGCCGGCGTATTTTTGGGCCAACTCCCCGAGTTGGGCCGGTTCGACCACATCGCTCACCAGCCCTACCCGCAGCGCCTCCTGCGCATCGATCATGGCGCCGGTAAGAAGCATCTTCATGGCCACCGCCTGAGGGATCGCCCGCGGCAGGCACTGCGTGCCATTGAGTCCGGCAAGGCTTGCCACCTTGACTTCCGTTAAGCCGAATTTCGCGGTGGAGCTGCAGATCCGCATGTCGCAGGCCAGCGCCATTTCCAGCCCCCCGCCTATGGCGTAGCCGTTGATAGAGGCAATGATCGGCTTCCACATCTTCATGTGCGGAATGATCGGTTGACCATCCCTCAGCCATATGGAGGCCATGCACTCGGCCGGAGGGGGCGTCTTTTTCATGTCCGTCCCGGTGCAGAAGGACTTCTCGCCCGTCCCGGTCAGCACCGCGACGCGTATGTCTTCATTCTCACGCACCTCGGCCCAAATCTCGACGAGCTGATCCACCGATTCGGGGTCCAGCGAATTCATGGAATCGGGACGATTGAGAGTGACGTAGGCTATATGGTCTTCTATCTTAAAGTCTACAGGCATTGAAGTGTTCCCTCTTATCTTTTATTCATGTCAGGGGGGACTAGTTTCCGTCGTCCTTCGCCAGCACAAATCCGTTGTAGGGCTTTTTCTGCTTCAAAATGGTACGCCCAAGCGTCCATCTGTGGATCTCGGAGGGGCCTTCGAGGATGCGCCAGATGCGCACCATGCGGGCCACGTACTCGATTCCCAGCTCTTTGGACAGCCCGATTCCACCGTGGACCTGGATCGCACGGTCGGCAATCCTTGTCAGCATCTCGGTTGCCGCCACCTTCAGCATCGAGCCCTCGTTGCGAAGGTCCTCGATTCCCTGGTCCGACTTCCATGCCGCGTAGTAGAGCAGCCATCTCACCGTTTCCAATTCGATCGTGGAATCGGCGATCCAGTTCTGCACCGTTTGCCGGTTTGCCAGGAGCTCTCCGAAAGTGGTTCGGTTGTTGGCATGGTCGATCATCATTTGAATGAGTCTTTCGGCCATACCCGTGCATCGGCAGGCCACTTCGATGCGCCGGACGCCGAACCGGTTTTGAAGAGGAATGAAGGCTTTGCCCACATCGCCCAGAACGGCGTCGTCGCCCACGGTCACATCTTCCAGGATCAGGTCCCAGGTCGGCATGGCGCCGATCACCGGTATTTCGCGTCCAACCCTTACTCCCGGCATATCCCGGTCGATCAGAAACGCGGTAAAGCGGTCTTTTGCCGAGGCCTCCTTGTTGGTGACGGCTATGAGAATGAAGAAGAGATCATTTTTGTCACACTTGCTGATGAAGGTCTTCGTGCCGTTTATGACCCATTTGTCACCCTTGCGCACCGCACTGGTTTTCAGGCCGCTCACATCGGAGCCCGCGCCCGGCTCCGTGCAGGCCATCGCCGAATCCAGCCGGTTTTCACAGTAGGGAACAAAGTACTTTTCGCGTTGGTTGCCAACGCAGCAGGAATGCAGGTAGTACAAATTGGGCGCGTCGGGGGGGAGCAGGAAACCATGGAAGGAAAAGCCGACAAAGGATTTACTCATCTCTTCCTGCACCAGGGTCTTGGCAAGCATGCCCAGCCCCTGGCCCCCGAATTTTTCCTCGACCTCCAGCCCCCAGAAGCCCAGCTTTTTGCTCTCACTCAGTAACCGTTGCATATCGGCCGTGGCGATTTGCGGACCCGGTTCGGTCCAAAGGGATATGTCGCGTTCCAGGAAAGCTTTTTCCAGCGGAAGCAGCTCTCTTTTTACGAATTCCCGCATGGACGACTTCAGCATGTTATATTCTTCGGAAATGGCAAAATCCATCATCGTGCTCCGTTTTGCTAGTGGTTTTAATTCAATACATCCCTTTTCGCCAGTTGATCGATTTCTTCCTCCGAGTAGCCGAGCAGGGAGGTAAGGACTTCACGGGTATGTTCGCCCAAAAGCGGGGCGGCCGTTTTCATCTCGATCGGAGTTTTGGAAAAAACGATCGGCGCCCGGTTGTAGAGGGTCGAGCCCACGACGGGATGATCCAGATAAGACCAGAATTTCCTCTCTACCAGGTGGGGGTCTTCGACGGCCGCGCGGGCGTCCTTGACTTCTCCGGCCTGAATGCCTCCGGCCCTTAGCCGTTCGACCAGCTGGAAAGCTTGCTGGTTGCTCGTCCAAGCCTCGATTGCCGCATTTAATTCGTCTTCGTTTTGCTTTCGCGCCTGAAGTGTCGCGAACTCGGGTTTATCGGCCCATGCGGGGTTGCCCATTATGCCTTTTAAGGCGCGCCAGTCATCTTCGGAAAAAATCGAAATGGCGACCCATTTGCGGTAGCCGAGCGTTTTGTATACGCCGTGAGGCGCCGCATGG
>JARLHP010000002.1 GCA_031292195.1 Syntrophobacteraceae bacterium | reverse complement strand
GCCGTGGGGGCCCGAGTTATTCAGCCCCGCCAACCCCCAGGAGGAGACACTCGCCAGGGCCGTAAACCCCAGAAGGCACGCCGAGGGAAAAAGAATGGCCAGCACAGCGGTCATCACATCGTAGGATTCGAGCTTTTTGCCCAGGTACTCCGGCGTGCGTCCGATCATGAGACCCGCCAGAAAGATGGCCAGCACCACGAAGATCAGTATGCCGTAGAGACCGGCCCCCACACCCCCGAAGACCACGCACCCCATGTGCATGTTAAACAGGGGCACAAGACCCCCCAGCGGCAGATAGGAGTCGTGCATGGAGTTTACCGCCCCGCAGGACGTATCGGTTGTAACGGTGGCAAAGAGCGCGGAATTGAAGGTCCCGAAGCGGGCCTCCTTGCCCTCCATATTGCCCTGCTGTGCGGACACGCCAAGCGAGGTGAGACGCGGGTTTCCGTGCGATTCCGACCACCAGCAGATCATTGTCCCGGCCAGAAAAAGTATGAGCATGGCCGACCAGATCGACCAGCCGTGTTTCTGGTTTCCCACCATGCGGCCAAGCCAGTAGGTCAGGCCGCTGCCGATGGCGAATATGGAGAGCAGTTCGATAAAGTTGGATAGAGGCGTGGGGTTTTCATAGGGGTGCGCGGAATTGGCGTTCATGAACCCGCCTCCGTTGGTGCCCAGTTCCTTGATGGCCTCCTGGGAGGCCACCGGCCCCATGGCGATCGACTGAGTGGCGATTTGCTTTTGGGCCTGCCCCGGTTTTGCCACGCTGTAAGGTTCGACGACGTGGGCGGTTGCATAATGGGTAAAATTCTGGATAACGCCCTGTGAAACCAGGAAGACGGCCATAACCAGACTGAGCGGCAGCAGAAGGTAGAGGCAAACCCGGGTGAGATCTACCCAGAAGTTTCCCAGGAGCTTTGTTTTCTGCCTTGCTATTCCACGCACCAGCGCGGCGGCGACCGAAATCCCCATGGCGGCCGAAAAGAAATTGTGAGAAGTAAGGGCCACCATCTGCGCCAAATAGGACATCGTGCTCTCACCGCCGTAGCTTTGCCAGTTGGTATTGGTGGTGAAGCTCGAAGCCGTATTGAAGGACAGATCGGGCGAAACGGCGCCGAGGTGCTGAGGATTTAGCGGCAGGAACTGCTGAGTCCTTAGCAGGACATAGGTAAAAATGGCCCCAACCAGGCTGAAGATAAGAGCCGAGGCGGCATAGCCCTTCCAGTCCTGCTCCCCGGTCCTTTCGGTCCCGATGACGGCATAGACGATCTTTTCCACCGGCTTTAAAACCGGCTCCAGGTATGTTCGCCCTTCGGGGTCCAGGACACGCAGCAGGTAGAGCCCCAGCGGCTTGGTGATCGCCAGCAAAACGACAGTGAATACGGCCAGTTGAACCCAGCCCATGGCATGCATTCAAGTTCTCCTCAAAAGTCTTCGGGTCGAATGAGCACCCAGAATAGATAAACGATCAGGGCGACGGCTATGGTTCCTACGATAATGTCTTCGATCATTTCCGCTCACTTTCCAAAAAGAGCACGTACAGTCCGGAAAGAATAAAAAATCCGAAAAATATGCCAACGTACAAAGCGTCCCCAAACATTGCCCCTCCTCTGCTCGATGCATGCAACACAATCAGCGGTTTAAAGCCCGCCGGCGCGGCCGGCCGGCATCTCGGCCGGTTTTAGAGTAAACGACAACCTCGTGCCTTCCCCCGGTTTGCTGCTCACCTCGATTTTGCTGCCGTGCGCCTCGATAATTTCCTTAACGATCGCCAGGCCCAATCCGGTGGTGCTCTCACGTCCGTGTCCGGGCGTCCGGAAAAACTTCTCGAAGATATGCGGCAGATACTCCTCGGATATCCCCAGGCCGGTATCCTCGACGCAGAAAAGCACAAGAGCGTTCTCCATGCCGACCGAAACCTTCACCTCCCCGCCCGGCAGGGTGAATTTGAGCCCGTTGCTGAGCAGATTGGAAAAGACCATCTCCATTCGCATCCTGTCCGCAAGAACTTCCGGGACTTCGCCGGGAAGCTCCAGGACCAGAGATACTCCCCTGTCCGCGTAAGCGGGCCTCATTTCCTCGATCACACTCAGCAGAAACTGATCGGGGCTCACCGGACCAATTTCGACTTTGGAGGCCCCGGATTCCAGCTTGTGAATATCGAGCAGGTTGTCGATTATATGGTAGAGCCGATCGCTGTCATCCCGGGCGGCCACGACCAGTTCGGCCTGCTTGGGGCTGAGTGGCCCCAGCTTTTCGGATAGAAGCACATGGGTGGCCAGCCTTATGGAAGTCAGGGGGGTCTTCAGTTCATGGGAGACAGTCGATATCAGGCCGCTTTTGAGTTCGTCGATCTGTCTGAGCCTGGTAACGTCCGACAGTATGAGGGCAACCCCTATGAGCCCATTTTCTTCGTCCAGCATGGGGACGGCCTCCGGGAGTAAGAAATGTTCCTCGCCGTCTTTGAAAATCTGGATGGCCGATTCGTATGTTTTGACAGGGACGGCACGCCGTTCGACAAGCGCGCGGTCAAAGAGTTCCCGGATGTTTTCGTTTTCAACCGACTGAATCGTGGAACCCGTTTTGAGAGCGAACAGGTTCTGGGCAAATTCGTTCGAAATCTCGATGAGGCCCCTTGTATTGCAGATGATGACAGCGTCGGGAATGGAATTGAGGGCCGCGAGGGTGGCTTTTTGAGACCTGATGAGTTCGGCCCGGCTCGTCCGTCTGAATTCGCGCAGGGTCATAGTCATCTCGTTAAAAGCGCCGGCAAGCTGACCGATTTCATCCCCCGAACCGGCCTGCACCACCAGGTCCAGGTTTCCGTGCTGAATTTCCTGCACCGAGCGGGTCAGATTGGTTATGGGTCTTGCTATGGAGGTGCCCGTAAATATGATCAATATCAACCCCAGGCCGATTCCCGTAAATACGAGCGCCATCACTTCCCGATCGGTGGCCGCATCCCGCAGGCGAAAACTCGCGTCGCTGTAGATCATATTGTTCAGGTTCATCTCGGTGATCTGCTGCCCCAGATCGAGGATCGCCCCCGAACCGGGCAGCAAACGGGTCACATAGAAATCCCGGCGGTCGGTTACATCCGGCAGTTTCTGAAAGCTTTCGAGATCTTTTCTGAAGCTTTCCCAGGACTGGGCCAATCGTCGGGTAAGTTCGGGTTCGCCGGGAAGAGAACCGTTTTTCTGCTGTAGTTCCAGATTATGGGAAAATTTGACGACGGCCAAGTTCATACCGGGCGCCGCAACCTTGCCCGTCCAAAGATAGGCCAGGGAGGTTCGTTCGATCTGCTCGATCGCCTGTTTCATGTTCATGCAGGCCAGTACGCTTTGGCGCCCCTGATGGAAAACGGCCTGGAGTTTCCCGCTCGATTCGCCCAGGGTCCGGACGGTAATAATACCGACCACCAGAAGAATCAGAAGCGGACCACAGGAAGCCATGACAAGTTTTGTTCTAAGTCTCATGTACACGCCTTTCATCGGGCTCTATATCGCAAATCATGTGCCAACAGCATTCTAAGGCGAAGTAGTGCAATTTCAATGTATTGGTTCCCGTCTACCGGGGAGGGGAGGGCGTAGGGGATTTCAAAATGAAAGATGTTGAAACTCCGGGATTTCAAAACGCAATGCGGCCGTCAGGTTCGGAGAAAGCCCTCGCCTCACAGCACACAAACTGAACCACAGTCCTTCATGTTGCCTTCGGAACACCCAAATCAATGAAAAGGTTCGCGGGGCGCGGTGAACCGGGGTGGCCCGGACACACCTTGTCCGGGGCGCGAAGCGCCAAGAGGGATGGCAGAAATTTTTCAGAGCAGCTCTTCACGTCCCTCCGGAACACCCGGAAACCATGAAAAGCTCGCGCAGGTGCGCAGTGTAGGGTGGGCAAAAGCGTAGCGTTGCCCACCATTTACAATTTCTGGAGCCATGGGCTACCCATGGACGGTTCGCTCCGCCCTGATTTTTATTCGTCCTATACGTCCTATTGCCTTGTCTCTTTTCTTTGAAGACACAAGGTTGGGCTAAGTGCAACCCAACATGGACTTTCGAGATAGAGGCAGGGAGGAACAGCCCCCTGCGCCACTGGCTCATAACTAAAGATACAAGAGATCGACTTTTTTTGCCCTGCCGGGCAAAAGCACAGCCCCTGCGTCTGGAACTGAAAGGCACCGCGCTTCGATCCCACGCCCGTTATGGACAGCTCAATGCAGCCTCAAAACATTCGTTTCAAGGCGCTACTCGAGATCCCGCCTCCACCTCGCGCCAATGGCGCGAGGCATCAGGCCGATGCAGGGCGGACACCGCCCTGCGCTTTTAGTTCTTTGCATCTTGGATATTAAAGCAACAGCATCGGGGCACATGTCGTACATGTTCCCCCAACCCCATGCCCCAATTCGCGGGTTATCCTATAGGGATACACACCCATTGTCCCCCCACCCAGACCAGTTTGTACCCCGGGGGACAAGTTATTTGAACGCCTGTCTCCTTTGCCATTGCCTTTGCCTCTGCCTCGAAATGGCCGCATACTATGCGCAGACGGGAATCGGTTTTAAAGGTGATTTGCCCGGTGACTTCATCTATCAATAGCGTGTAACTGCCCTTTGGCCAAGGGACCTTCCGGTAGACCTGCTCGTCTTCCAGGAAGGCGAAGAAGGCCTTCTTACAACCATCAAGCTCCAGGATATTGCCGTTTTCATCAATCGTAACCGTTACTTCATTCTGTTTTGTTATCATCCGGAGTATCTCCTGTTCGAAAAGTGTGTGAAGCGTAATTTCAGTAAACATCCCAATGGTATGTGCATTGCGTTGTCTCCTGATTTTTGGTTGAAACCTCCTTTGCCCGGTTAGAAAAAGAGAGTAACCTTGCCGATGATCCACTGCTGTGGAAAATAGGTCGTGGCGAATGGTGAAATATCCTCGAATTTGAACGACTTGTTGAACAGGTTCCCGGCTTCTATGGAAATGAAGCCCAGGCGGTTGGGCAGTCTGTAGCCAATGGATGCGTCGAGGACGAAGAAATCGCTGTCTTTCCAGTATGGCGTATAGGATAAATCCACAAATTGGCCTCTTTCCAATACGAGAGTCGGTTTTAGCTGGGCAAAAAAACCGGAAGGGTGAAAGAAGCTCAGGCCGAAAATGAACCGGCTGATGTTGAGTTGATACCAGTCATATTCTGGGGCATTTCCCGCAAGCACCCGGTTTTCGAACAGGTACGCCGGACACAACGCCACCCAGGGCTGCGGGCTCCAGTATAAATATGCCCTGGCGATTTTTTCGTTGGAGGGAAGTGTACCGGGACTCCCGTTGGGCTGGATTGCGAGTTCGTTAAGATCACGCTGCGAATACTCAAGCCCTGCGAAAACGTTTGATCCCAACCTCTGGTCGACTCCGACACCATAGGTCCAGGCATCTGTTCCCGCAGTGGCGTCGAAGAATTGGTTGAACCCGGCGATCTGGGTGGGTTGCAATGTTTCCAGGGACCAACTGCCCGGGTTGTTGCCGACCCCGGACAAAGTTCGGAAACCGGCCGCCCTGACGATTGTATTGGAAAAAGGGTTCCACGCGAGTCCCAGTTTAGGGTTTAGGCGTTCCTGGTCTACCCCCGGCTGGATATCCGTGACATTTACTCCGCTTACCCCCACTGTCCAATGGAACTTCTCAGGCCAGTTGAGATAACTGTAAAGATATCCTTCCCTCTGGGTCGTGCGATATCTGTCGTTCAAAAACAGAGTCGAGACGGGTGGTTTGGTAAAGATCGTCATCGACTCGCTAAAGCTTGTAGGCTCGCTCAAAACTCCTCCCCCGGTGATGAGGTTGAATATTTCCGATCGGTAGATGTATTCCGCCTCGGTGTTGTAGACGGGCTGAACGCAATCGGTGACATTGATGAGGAAGGGGGCGGTTGCCGAGGGATAATAAAAATTTTGGGTCTCATCTAAATTGGACCAGGTGAGATGGCCGATAAGGCATGAATTGGGGTTGAATGTTTCCCGGAACCCAATCCGGGCGAATTCGGCGTCCCTGTAGTCGCGGTTTTGAGACGTGTAGGGAGTAAATTGCTGGAAAAGGTCACCGTTTCTGATGTTAGAGGTCCGGTAATCGGCCAAAAGGCTGAAACTGGGGGTGACCATTGTCTGGAAGAATGTCTCATAGAGGTTTTTTCTGATGTCTCCATTCTTCCAGGCCCCGTCCGTTTCGTAGTGGTATTGGCCCAGGCTTAGAGAATACCTGTCGTAGAGGCCCGAGGCTATTGTCTCGTCGGCGATAGTATTGAGCTGGCCGCCGGCGCCGGTAACCAGCAGGTTCGCCTGGTTGCGGGTAAAAAGGGCATTGTATTCGCTGAAGGATGGGTTTGCCGGTCCGGAGGTCTGAGGCAACAGCAGGTTGTTTTGCTGCATTTGCGGCTGGACCGGGTTAATATTGAGCGGCTGCAGGAGTTGGGACTGCAGAAGCTCGCTCATTCGGGCATAATCGTAGCGAGGCTGGGTGGCATAGGCGTCGGAGAGGAAGCGGTGGGCCGAATAGTTGGCCGGGTCGGAGTAGAGTGAATTCCAGGCTTCCACCATGGCCCGGCGGTCAAAACCTATGTCGCTGTAAATCCTTGCCAGACTGGCGCTCCTGGCCGCTAAATCCTCATCGAGCAAAAGTTTGGAGCGGTAAACCGCCCGGTTGTCGTTTAGTCGAATCGATTCCTGCAAGTCACCGAGGGCTTCCACCGGCCTGTTTTGAGTTTCTTTCTCGATTGCGCTGTAGAACCAGGGAGTCGGGTCCTTGGGGTCCAGTTCCTTTGCCATCTGGAACTCCCAGGATGCCCTTTCGTCCTTTTTTTGGTCAAAATATGCCTTGCCAAGATAGCTGCGGATAAGAGAATTGCCGGGATCGAGCATGGCCGCGATCTCAATTTCCGTACAGCCCGCCCCGAGGTCCCCACCCCTGATCAGTGCAAGTCCTAGGCCCAGCCTCGGCAGAGGATCGGCTGAATTGAGCCGTATCGCTTCTCGAAATGCTCTTTTCGCCTCCTCTATCCTGATCTGCGTCAAATAGGCATACCCCAGAACACTCTGGGGCCGTGCCAACTCCGGATTGAGAGCAACACTCTTACGGGCTGCCTCGAGGGCTTTTTCAAGATAGCCTTTGGATAGCCACAATTCGGCCACACGCGCCCAAACCAGGCCGTCCTCCGGGTCCAGAGCCGCCGCTTTTTCTGCACTCGCCAACGCGCCGTCCAGGTCGAACCGGGCCTGCTGGACATAGGAGAGGGCAATGCGGGCCGCCGGGGAAAGGCTATTGGCTGAAACCGCTTTTTCAGCCAGTTCGAGGGCTTCTTCCTTCCTGTTTTTCGCCAGGGCGATCAGAGACTGGAGGGATATGGCATAAGTGTACCGAGGATCGATGGAAAGCGCTTTTTGCAGATAAAGGCCGGCCTGTTGCGTCCTGCCCACGGTTAGATACAACAATGCCGCATAGGAGCAGGAAGCCGGACTGGCAGTAGTGACCCCCGCTTTTTTCAAAGCGCCGAAGGCCCCTGCGAGGTCCCCTTTGCGGTATGCTGTAAGAGACTCTGCCGCAACCTGACCCTCCAGGTCTTTTTCCGGGATAGGGGGATAATAGAGTGCCCAGTCAACCGCGTCTCTGGGATGCGCCACCGCTCGCAGCGAGGGAGCCATTCCCCGCCCGGCCGCCGCCGATTGCCCTTTCCCTATGCCCAGGGTTCCTGCCCGGTTGGACGCTACGACCTTGCCTTCATAGACGCTGATGAAAGTTTCACTCTTACTTACAAGCTCCAGGAATTCGGTGCCCTCTATATCGGAATTTACGAACGGCGTGCGGATTCGAAGACTGTACGGGAAACGACTGAAGAAAATGGCCGCTCCGGAAAGAAAATCGAGGGGTATCGTTTTTCCCGTTGCAGCTTCAGGCACTGTCATCGTGGTATTTTGGTCCAGCCGTATAACGTCCCCGTTTCGGAGAAGAAGCGCTGCGCGACTGTTTTCCAGGACCCGGATCATAGTTCCCGGGTAGAGCTTATCATCGAGCTTCATCTCCACCCAGCTGTTCTCCCCCGACCTCCTGGCCTGAACCGTCCCCTGCAGGGAAACAATTCTGGCCACCGCGTCCTTAGCGGAACCGGCCGCAATGCTTGTAGCCGGCCTCGCCAGCACGGCGATTGCGAAAATCCCTAGAAGAAATCTCAAGAAGAAAGAGAGCAAACCAGGCTTCACCGTAAATGCCTTTTTACTCCAATGAATTATGCCTGCACCCTGGACTGAAGCGAAAATCACCCTGCCGGAAATCATTTTTCGTTAAGCCTTATCACTCCGTCCCAGCTTTCGTCGGGAGGATTTTGCCGGTAGATTTCACATTTTTTGAGGTAATAGAGAGACGGACTGTCATTTCCCTCAATTCTCAAGAAATCCTTGAACAGTTTTGCGGACTTTTCCCAGGAGCGATTTTGCAGTGCCCCCAGAGCTTCCGAAAAGATACCGATCAGGTCTCGCTGTTTTTCATCGGCCTCTTCGAGGTGGCCTATCAATTCGAAGACCCTTACCGGCTTGACCTTGCCGGCGAAGATGAAACGGCCCAGATCCCTGGTCAGAAAGTCATGGACTCCTTCCAGTATCTCGCCGGAAACCAGAATTTTCGTTCCTAAATGTTTGTTGAGCCCTTCAATGCGCGCTGCGGTATTTACAACATCGCCCACCGGCCTGTATTCGTAGTGGCCGGAGCCCCCGAGGTGCCCCAGCACGAGTTGCCCGCAGTGGACCCCTACACGAGTATGGAGCTTGTGCGGGCCCGAATTATTATTGAAATCATCGACCGCCCTGGCGATCTCGATGGCCGCGCAACAGGCTTGTCTTCTAAACGCCGGATCGGAAGCGGCGCCGGCCCACACGGCCAGCGCCGAATCCCCGATTATGTCCGAAACGGCCCCTGAGTGAGCTTTCACCGGTCCCAAAATGGTTTCGTAATACCTGTTCATGAATTTGTTCAACTCTTCGGGGCTCATTGCCTCTGCAAGACTCGTATAGCTGGCCGCGTCCGAGGCCAGAATCGTCCCGTAGACACTCTGCCGACCCGTTGGCAGACCTTTTGCCGTCTTCATGTCAACCAGCAGCTGGCTGATGACCTGGTCGGGAAGAAAAAAACCGAAGGCCTTCCTGAGATATTTGCCCTCTTTCTTGGTGCCGGCATGATGCCGCAAAGAGCCCGCCCAAAAGGCCAAAGGCGCCTGAACAGCCACCGGGACAATAAGCGGGAGCCAAATTTGGGCCCGGTTGAATAAAATTTGAGCAATCGACATATAAAGCAGCCCGAAACAGACGATTCCCACCGCTGCCACGGCCGGCCGGAACACAAAGCTGATGACCCCGGGGATCAACCCGCAAAGGATGATGATGGATAAATAAATGGCCGGAACCACCGGCCGGATCGGTATATCTTGAACCAGGTTTTCGAAGGCCGTTGCGGCAATCTCCACCCCGCTCAGATCAGTTCCTTCGGAATTGGTGAAAACGGTATGGCAGGTATCGCGCTGGTCGGAGGGTACGAGGCCGGTGGCGCCTATGAAAACCGCCTTGCCTCGGACGTCGGGTCCATTCTGCAAACCCCGGCGTCCCTTTAGAATACGGGAGAGCGGTATTGTCCGGAGGGTGGTGAGCGGTCCGTAAAAGTTGAGGAAGTTGCTGTCCGGACCGGTATAGGCGTGTATCATGGCGCGGAGTAGCCCTGTCCTCGCCGGGTCGGTTGTAAAAGGCTTCGGGCCGTTCAGTTTGGCCAGCATTGCGTCCGCAATCGCCGGGTTGTCTTCAAACGAGGTCCGTATCACTCCTGTAAGCCGTCCCATATCCTTTTCGGCGATTATCTTCTCACCATTGCGGGGCGGTATTGGCGCTCGCGGCGCATCGACCGAGGCCAGGAGGCGAACAAAATCCCTGTACGTATCAGGAGAAAAGAGCTGGAAGGCCACAAGCGGCAGTGTCGGTCTGCAGCCGGATTCCGTCTTGAAGAGCCAATATTGGCTCACACTCATGGGGACCTTGGGCAGAGGAAATGGCGCCGTGGCCGTCGCGGCATCAGCCAGCTTTTCCACCGGGCGTTCGGCTGTCTCCAGGTAAATGCTCCCCTTTGCGGATGATCCACTGGGAAACGGGATGGACTTGTGCCTCAGGTATTCGCAAAGCACCACATTGCCCGCTTTTTTGATCGCTTCCGCAAGACATAGATCATCGTTTTCGGAGGTCGAACCGCTGAAAAATACATCGAATACAATAACCGCGGCCCCCCCTCGAACCAAATTCTCGATGAGGTCGGCATATACGCGCCGCGGCCATCGCGATAGATTGAAAGGCAGGTCGAGGTCCTTTGAGGAGTCTTGATCCAGAGATACTATAACGGCGTCGGGCGGCGCCGGCAGCGCCCCCCGCAGATGGAATAGTATGGAAAGGCCGTAGTCTTGTTCCAGCGCAAATCCCCAGGGGGTAAAGTCCAGGAGCAGTCCCGATATCCCAAGCAGAAGAACTGCTATGGCTATGGCTCTGTGATTGCGGTACAAAGCCCCCCCTCTGACGGGAACATCGGCAGGTTCGATAGGCCAGGCGTGTCTCGTGCACCAGAAGTCCTTGAGAACCGAGGACCAATCCCATCGAAGCCGAGGTCAACGTGCAAAGTAAAATCATAGATAAGAATGATTATGGAATCGCTTGTCTTTACGCTCAAAACAAGATGCGCTGAACATTTGCACTTTACCATGATTCCCAGTTGTCAAACAATCGGACTGCGGCGCTGAAAGCAAAAGATCTTTCTTTTTTTGCTGGGCCGGCGGCAGCCAATAGTGGCAAGCCCCGGCAGCGTCAATGAAAAGGCGAAGGTCAAAAGAGCGGGAGGTGGGGGGACATGAGCCACCCGCGCCCCCGCGGGCAATGTTGTTGATTTAAGCGACTCAACTGGAATCGGTGTTGCTCTTTTAGAGCGACGATCGTGATCCCGGAGGGACAATCGTGATCCCGGAGGGACGATCGTGATCGCGGAGGGACGATCGTGATCCCGGAGGGACGATCGTGATCCCGGAGGGATCAAAGCCATTAGCCGGGGGTTGAGGCCGTGAGGCCGATACCCCCGGAAAGAAACGAAAAAGAAAGAGACGACCCCGTGAGGGGTCGCAGATCAGAGACCCCTCACGGGGTCGCAGATTGGTCGCAGCTCAGAGACCCCGTAAAGGGTCGCAGCGCAGAACCATCCATCAAGATATCTCTGATCATATTGAATCCCACCCGACACGGCCGTACTCGCACCGGATGATCCGCAAAAGGCAGTAAAAATATTCCGATATCCAAAATGCCATCTCACGCCGGAGATGCTACAGGCCCAAATCCCGCCGCCCCGTAGCCGACTTTCCCGAAACAGCGGGAAATTCCATTTCAAGTGTCCGAAATTGTACATAAAAAACTGTAATTGCACGGAGGCGCGCTTCAAGCTGAAGATGGGGTTTTGGAAAAGTGTAGACCTAACATGCCGGAATCGCAGAATATAATTCCTCTACACTATCTTCCCCAATTTTGGTATGTGTATAAGTCTAACTATCTGAAATAAGAGTGAGAAAGGCGGACGGATTTCGATTCCGCAAGTATTGGGCCTAAAAAGGATCAGGGTGGCGCGTTCTTTATGGCTACGGTAATTAATGAACTGCTGAAGCGAGTGCCTCTTTTCAGTTCCCTGCCCCGGGGAGATATTCTGTTTCTCCGCCAAATTTCGAAATTAGTGGATGTAGCCGCAAATACAGTCCTTTTTACAGAAGGAGAGGTCGGCGACCGGCTCTATGTCATCGTAGGCGGCGAGTTGGAAATAATCAAAGCCTTCGGGACGCCTGACGAAATAATTTTGAGGGTTTGCTCCGTGGGCGAGCACGTTGGCGAAATGAGTTTTCTTAGCCCCGGAGGAATTCGTTCGGCAACTGTGAGGGCCAAGACCGGAGTGCGGTTGCTTGAAATTGGACGAGACGACTTCGAAGCGCTTCTTTCACAAAGGCCCGAGCTTGCCGGCGCCCTGGCCAGGTGTTTGTCGCAGAGGCTGGTTGACGCGGAAAAAAGATTTACCCTTGCTCTTGGGGAAAAGGGCCGAAAACCGAGCGAGCATCCCGAAAGCCGAAAGCGAAATCTCCTCATGGCCGATCGTTCGATCGAGGAAAACGAACCCGGGAGATCGGCGCTTAAAATATTTACTCTGGGGAGGTTCGAAATAGAGATTGGCGGGGTAATCCTTCAGTTTTCCGGAAAGGTTCCGAGAAGACCGCTGCAAATGCTAAAACTGCTGGTATCGCACGGAGGCGGTGCGGTCTCCGAAGAGCTTATTGTCGATTGCCTTTGGCCTGAGGCCGATGGCGCCGCCGCGCACAACGCTTTCACTACCACCCTTTCCCGCTTGCGGCGCATCCTGGGAGTCGAAGGCGCGATAATTCTTCAGGAAGGAAAAGTCTCCATCGATTCTCGGTGCTGTTGGGTCGATGCTTACGTATTCCAAAGAATCCTTATTGAGCTGGAGAATGGGCAGGGTAAAGAGGAGTCGGAGTGTTTTGAAAAACAAGCGAGGGCCTCTCAACTCTTTGCCGAGGCCCTCGCCATCTATAAGGGGCATTTTCTTCCAGCAGACGAAAGAGAGTTTTGGGTTATGTCGTACCGCGAGCGTCTGAGGGCCCAGTTTTGCGGTCTGATAACCAGGGCTGCGGGCCGGCTGGAAGTAACCGGACAGTGGGAAAAGGCTGCGGACTGTTACCAAAAGGGGCTGGCGATCGATGATACCACCGAAGAATTCTACCAGCGTCTTATGATCTGCCAATGCAAGCTTGGCCGCGATGCAAATGCCGTGGAGCTTTACAGACGCTGCACGAAGCTGCTCGCCATAAAATTGGGAATCGAACCCTCCGCAAAAACGGAAGCTATCTATCGGAGTATAAAAGATCTGAATGATCGCCGCTTGTGAAACGACTTGCCTTCCTCGATGCCTGTCAGGCCCCCCGCATGCCGTTGAGTTAAGGCAGACTTAATGCGAAATTACGTTCAAGACGCGTCAAACAGATGGGTTCCACTGCGTTTCGCCCATCCTGCAGCGGCTCTCGACGGGCTGGCGTAGGATGGGTGGAGCGGAAGCGCAACCCATCGGGCAAATCTTGAACGCAACCTGGTATAAGCAGGTGGAACAGACTTTTGCGCCACCGGGGTCGGCGTTCCGTTCGCAGGGGTGCGGGGGGCTCATGTCCCCCCAACCCCCGCTCTTTTGACCCTCGCCTTTTCAAAGACTCAGCCTTGACTCAACAGCATTGAGGCCCCCCTGGACCGACCGTAATTCTTCTCAAATAACCAATGCGGCTCGTCCGCATTCTTTAATCATTTTCCCGCATACTGATTTTTAAAAAATCCGTTATCGATCGGTAACCTGTCTCGTGTCAATCTCGGGATCAACAAGCTATGCGGGGAAGTCCTTACAGGTGAGTCTGCATATCCGGAATTCAGGGTCGCGATGAAGCGGACTCCCGAAGGCTTCGGGATAGAAGGTTGGGGGGCGGATGGTCAGCATGCCCGTTCGTCATCCCGGCTGCGCTTAACGTCAGCACTGGAGACGCCATGCATCTTAGCCTGCAGTATCTGTTAGGAATGCTCTGGACTCCGGGATATTTTTGCCGGGCGCTCATGGGCGCGCTCGGCAGGCGTGGAAGACTGCGCTATGACCAAAACCGTCCGAAAATCATGCTGATTACCTTTGACTACGTCGAAGAGGGGGTAATAGAAAGTCTGAAAAATGGGCTGGAAGCCCGACTCGTGGCCGAGGTGAGCGTATCGCGGCAAGAATTCACCCCCTATTCCTGTCTCGATTTTGACAGAAATCAGTTCAATTCTTCGGCCCTTATCGATTGTTTGGACGAGGACTTCCGACAGTGCGCTATATCGCAGGAGGCTACGAAAGTACTGGCCGTTACCGCAAGGGATTTGTTCGTTCCGATGCTGACCTTCGTTTTCGGTGGGGCTCACCTCAACGGCCGGTGCGCGGTGGTAAGTTCCTACCGTTTGCATAATGAGCATTACGGTCTGCCTCATGACCTCGAACTTCCTTCGGACCGTCTCATCAAGGAGTGCCTCCACGAACTGGTCCACACCTTGGGTCTCATTAACTGTCATAATTCGAACTGTGTCATGAAATCGTCCACTTTGGTCGAACAAATCGACTCAAAAAGCAGCCTGTTTTGCGATCGATGTCTGGGGGAACTAAAGGGGGAGGCGGTCCGCTGCAACGCGGTGCCGCATGCGACTGAAGAGAGGAGTATGAAATGACTGTTGAAATGTTGGATGGTTTTTTCGACATCATTCAGAATTGCGATGGGGCGGAAGCGATGGTATTGGCTGCGGCCGCCCTGGAACAGGCGAATAAATGCCAGAAGAGTCTCACCCTTCGCGCTCCGGGGGAGGAATTTGCTCACTGGTTTCGCAAAATGGCTCGGAACTTTGGACCACAAGCCGTTCCCGAGAGTGGACCCCAAAAATGTCAGGCTTTTTTTGACAACTAGTGACAGGGCATGTCGGCGGGCTGAGTAATTGCCCGGCAAAGGGTAAGCCGCACCCATGGTGCGGCTTACCCTTTTTGATTTCCGTAAAATGAAAACCCCTCGTTTTGTGCCGTTGGACCTCTAGGATGCTGTCCGACTATCGTTTCCAGGAGATGCCTTGCTTTTGTAGGGCTGAGGTGCAGGCTTCCTGCCGCGACAGGCTTGTCGCGCCTGGAAGCCGCTCTAACCCCCCCCGATTGGCTATTCTCGGACAGCCTCCTGGCATCGGCGCCCGTCTTCGAGCAGAGATTTGAGGAGCCCCATGTTTTCCTTATCTTCCCGGAGGTCCTTGCCTTTAGGAGTTTCGAGAACCATCGGGTGGAGATCGAACCGGGGATCGTTTAGCAGGAGTCGAAATCCCTGCAGGCCTATATTGCCCTTTCCGATATGTTCATGCCTGTCGACGCGGGAACCGAGTTCGCGCTTGGAATCGTTTATGTGGAAAAACCTGAGCCGGTTAAGGCCGATTTGCCGGTCGAGTTTTTCGAAGGTTAGCTCGTAGGTCTTCACGTCCCTGATGTCGTATCCGGCGGCAAAGCCGTGGGCAGTGTCGTAGCAGATTCCCATGGAGTTCCCGAATGCCGAGTTTTGCAAGATGAAGCCGATTTCCTCGAAGCTCGATCCCAGAGATGACCCCTGTCCCGCGGTGTTTTCGATCAGCACGCAGACCGATTGGACCCCGGAGGTCTCGATCGCCAGATCGAGATTTTCAACCAGGCGGATGAGGCCGCGCTCCGTTCCCTGGCCCCCATGCGCGCCGGGGTGCATCACCAGGTAAGGTATCCCCAGGTCCTCGCACCGTTTAAGTTCTTCGGCGAAGGCGGCAACCGACTGCCGCAGGATTTGTTCGTCCAGCGCGGCAAGGTTGATGAGATAATTGTCGTGGGACGCAACCGGGGGCTTCCCGCTTTCCCGCCACCTCGATTTGTAGAGCGCGATGCGTTCTGCGTCGAGCTTTGCGGCGCGCCACTGCCTCTGATTGGCCGTGAATATTTGCAAGGCCCTTCCCTCGATTTTTTCCATGCGCTCCAAAGCCAGGTGGATACCGCCGGCTATCGACATATGCGCTCCCAGGTAAGGCACGGCCGATTTTTCCTCCCCCACTCCGAGACCGGGTAAAGTCCCCGCGTTTGCCTTTCGGCGGAATTTAAATTATTCTGAACTGCTGAGAAGATAAGAACCGTTGGGCAGCATGTGTGTTAACCATACCTCATGGGAGGATATAATGATAGAACGTTACAGCAATCCGGCGATGGCCGGCATCTGGACACTCGAGAACAAATACCGCAAGTGGCTCGACGTGGAGTTGGCGGTTTGCGAGACGCTTTGCCAAAGAGGCGTGATTGCGCCGGAAGACTTCAAGACCATAAAGGAAAAGGCCAATTTCGACGTTCGCAGAATCGATGAGATAGAGCTTGAGACCCGACACGATATAATCGCGTTTCTAACCTGCGTGGCCGAATACGTAGGTCCGCCGTCCCGCTTCATCCATGAGGGCCTTACCTCCTCTGATGTTTTGGACACCGCTTTCGGGCTCCTGCTGACCGAAGCCTCAAACCTTCTGCTCGAAGATATCGACCAGCTTCTGAGCGTGCTGAAAAAAAAGGCCTTCGAGTTCAAGGACGTGGTGGAAATGGGGCGCTCTCATAACATCCATGCCGAGCCGATCACCTTCGGGTTAAAGCTCGCGGTCTGGTATACGGAGATGGAGCGTAACCGGGAGCGCATGTTGCAAGCCAGGGAATCCGTTCGGGTGGGGAAGATATCCGGTGCTGTGGGCACCTTCGCCAATACGGCCCCGGAAATCGAAGAAGCCGTCTGCGAGCGTCTCGGGCTGAATCGGGCCGCGGTCAGCACGCAAATCATCCAGAGGGACCGCCACGCTCAGTTTTTCACCACCCTGGCCATCATCGGGTCCTCGATCGAAAAGATAGCCACCCAGATCCGGTTGCTCCAGCACACCGAGATCCGGGAAGTGGAAGAGTATTTTTCACCCGGCCAGAAAGGCTCCTCGGCCATGCCTCACAAGCGCAACCCGATCTCCTCGGAAAACCTCTCGGGCCTTGCCCGGGTGCTCCGGGGAAATGGACTGGCGGCAATGGAAAACGTCGCGCTGTGGCACGAACGCGACATCAGCCATTCTTCGGTCGAGCGTGTTATAGGCCCCGATTCCACCATCCTGCTCGATTACATGCTGGCCCGCCTCACCCGCGTGGTCGATCGGCTCACGGTTTTCCCGGACAATATGAAACGCAACATGGCGGTTTCGGGCAATCTTTTCTTTTCCCAGCAGGTGCTGCTCGCCCTGATTCAGAAGGGGTTCAGCAGGGAAGAGGCCTACCGCATGGTGCAGCGTAACGCCATGGAGGTCTGGAGCAGGCGCGGCGACCTCAAAGAGCAGCTCAAAGGCGACAAACAGGTGACCGATGTGCTGACGGAGGCCGAAATCGACGCCCTGTTCGATCTCGACTATCACCTGAAGAATGTGGACGTAATATTCAAAAGGGTCTTCGGAGAGAATTAATTGAGTTTTAAACCTGAACTGCTGGCCCCCGCGGGCAATGTCGAATCTTTTTTCGCCGCTGTGGAAAATGGCGCCGACGCGGTCTACCTCGGACTTAAAAAATTCAGCGCCAGGGCGACCGCGTCAAACTTTACGCTCGGTGAACTGGCAACGATCGTCCCGTTTGCTCACAAAAGGGGCGTGCGAGTCTACGTGGCCTTGAACAGCCAGATCGCCTCGGGCGAACTGGCCGAACTGATCGACGCCCTCGATGGACTGGCATCCGTTAACCCGGATGGTCTCATAGTCCAGGACGCGGGTATTTTCCACCTTGTCCGCCGCCGCTACCCCGGCCTCAAGCTTCACGCCTCGACTCTTGCCGCCGTCCACAATTCCTCGGGCGTAAGGGCCCTCCAGGGGATGGGCGCATCCCGGGTGGTGCTGGCCCGCGAATTGACCCTCGAGGAGATCGAAAAAATAAGCGAGAACACCCGGGCCGAGCTGGAGATCTTCATCCACGGCGCGCTTTGTTATTCCTACTCCGGGCTGTGTCTTGCCAGCAGCTTTCGCGGCGGGCGAAGCGGTCTGCGCGGCGAGTGCGTCCAGCCGTGCCGTCTCAAGTTTCGCCAGGGTGGTAAGGAAGGTTTTTTCCTTTCGTGCGGCGATCTGAGCGGATTGCCGCTCGTCCCGAAATTGAAGCGGACAAAGGTGGCCGGACTGAAGATCGAAGGCAGAATGAAGCCCGCATCCTGGATCGCCGGCGTGGTGAGGGCGTACCGCCTGGTCCTGGACGCGGAATCGGCCGAAGAGGAGAAAAAAGCCCTGGCCGATGCCAGGGAACTGCTGACCTTGAATCCATCGAGGCGTCTGAGTTCCGGGCGCCTTGGCAATGTCGGCGCCTCTGAAATTCTAACGCCTTCCCGGTCCGGCTCCAACGGCCTGTGGTCGGCCACGGTAAAATCGGTTTCGGCAAACCGTGTGCTGCTCGACATTCGCCATACGGTGGCAAAGGGCGACCGGCTTCGCCCCGAATCCTCCGCCGGAAAAGAGGAAGAGGCTTTCACCGTCTCCCAACTCTTCGACAATTCGGGGACCTCCATTCCAGCGGCGCAGGCCGGAACAGCGGCATACCTTGCCGTTTCGAAACCCCTCAAACCGGGCGAAAAGCTTTTTAAACTGGGGACAAAATCCGAACCGCCCACGGTCATATGGAAAAAGATCAAAGATGGAGTCCATTCCGCCGTTGTCCGGAAATCGCCGCCTTCCCTCAGGCGGGAAATCCTGGACGAGTACGAAAAATCCGACGATAGGGGAGTAAGAGAAGAAGAAAAGCTTACCGTGAAAGTCGATTCACCGGGCGACCTCGTGGAGGCGCTGCAATCTTCGGCCTCCATGGTTTTTCTGAGCGCAACCAAGCAGAATTTGGAGCGGATCGCCAAACAGAGGTTTTCGCCTCCCCAGATGAAAAAACTCGGTTTCTCCCTGCAGCCCATCCTTTTGGAAAAAGACGTCGAATACTTCAGTGCGGCTGTGGCATGGTTCATAAAGAAGGGCTTTCTGCTGTGGGAACTCAACAACTGGGGCCATTTCGACCTGGTGGGGAAGGCAAGGGGGCTTCGCCTTTTCGCCGGGGCGAGACTCAACCTTAGAAACGGCGCGGCTTTTGCCCAGGTCTTTGAAATGGGGTGCGAGTCCGCGGTCCTTTCGCTCGAAACCACCAGGGTGGAACTGGAGCAACTCGCCGAGCAAAAGTTGCGCTCGCGCCTTGCGGTGACGCTCTACTGCTGGCCGCCGCTCTTTACCTCCTGCCTGGTCCCCCCCATTCACATGGATCGACCGTTCCTAAGCCCCCGCAAAGAGTACTACTATCCGACCACCAAGGCCGGCCGGGCTGAAATTTATGCCGACCGGCCCCTCAGCTGGCTGGAACAACTCCCGATTTTACGCTCTTTGGGCTATCGTCGCTTTGTGATCGACGCCGGCGAAGGTCCGGCCAAGCGGCCCGGTCTAAATGAAGTCTTGAAAGGCTTTGCCGCTTCCCGCACCCGCGGGGGCTACTCGCTCTTCAATTTCGAACGGAGGCCCGAATAAGGCCGGGGGCGCCGGTAAAAGTTACTCCCCCCAGTTGGATCGGTCCTCAGGCCGCCTTGGCTCGAGCGGCCTCCAGCATCTTGAGCGAGGCTTCGATAAACGCCGGAATATCGGAGGGCTGCCTGCTGGTGACGAGGTTTTTGTCCACCACCACCTCTTTATCCACAAAATCGGCCCCCGCATACTTTATGTCGCAGGTAAGCGATTTCCATCCCGTGGCCTTGCGGCCTTCGAGTTTTCCGGCCGATATCAGGAGTTGAGGGCCATGGCAGATGGCGAAAACCGGTTTATCCCGCTCCATGAACTGTTTGACGAATCGCACCGGGCCTTTGTGCGCCCTTAGATTGTCAGGGGAATAACCGCCGGGAATGAGCAAAGCGTCGAAGTCATCCGGATTGGCAAAATCGGCCTCCATATCTATTTGCACCGGAGTGGCCTGCTTTTTGCCGGTAACCGTCTCGCCCTTCTTCAAGCCAACGTGGACCAGGCGGTACCCCGCATCTTTGAAGGCCTGAGCCGGCCCGCTGTATTCGGAATCCTCGAAATCCTTTCCTATCAAAACCGCAATTTGGGTCATTTTTTCCTCCTGAACTGGTTTGCACCCGGAAACCAAATATTATCGGAGTGTGGGGTTTCCGGATGGACAGCAACCAACAACTTCACATTTAAAGATCGGACATAACGGAGGAATCTGCAAGACCCGAGGGGTGAGGGGAAAGGAAGGGCGGACCGGTCCAGGGTGCTCAGGGGCGCCGCCGGTCGAGAGTTTCGGGTGGTCTAAAGGCCATACTCCTCAAAAAAAGAATCGACTTGGTTCTGGTCGATGGCCGCCGGTCGTTCTTTGAAATGCGTCACGAGTACGGTAGCTTCTTCTTTGAGTTCTTCAATGTCTTTGTCCGGAGATTTTTCTTTGGATTTTCGCAGGGCCTCAGCCATCAGGTAAACCTCATAGGCCAGTTCTTCCACCCTCTTGAGTGAGTTGATCACAATTCTGATCTGCTGGCCGGTCAAATCCTGGAAGCTCAGTTCAGTCAATATCTTGGTCATGATCGACTCGATGCTGTCGAGAATGGAAAGTCGGTCGCCATCACCATCCTCCCCCTTTTGCGATTTTTTCGCCTCCTCTATTACCATTTGCATCTCATCCAGATAATCCAAAATATTCAAAGTGGCTTTTTCAGTCGAAGTGATAATACTGTCCAATACCGAAGTGGAAGAATCCAGCAGGCCGTTGGAGGAAAAGGAGGTCGATTGGCCGATACGCTTTTTAAAAGAGCTTATCTCGGCGAAAATGTTCTCTATCCCGGTGAAAACCTCCTGATTGACTCCGCGATGAAATTCCCCTTCGAAAAGAGCTGTGGAAAGCGCTTTGGAAACTTCGTTCTGTACCAATTCGGCAAGAGTGTTCCTGATTACATTGGTTACACTTTCCGTAACACTTACAGTCAACGTGTCCACGATATCTTTTTCTGTAATCATGGCCGGCCTCTTATTGTCCAAATAGCCGATAATTGTTCTTCCCAAGCTTCTTTGCCTGATACATTGCATCGTCAGCATTTTCCAAGATTTCGTCCATAGCGTTTCCGTTATGAGGAAAACTGGCGATGCCAATACTGGCGCCAACTTTAGCCATGTAGGACTCGTCCAATGGTATGGCCTGGCAAATAGCGTGGATGAGTCTTCTGGCCACAAGGCACGTATGCATTTTATCTTTGACATCTGTTAGCAGGATCACGAATTCATCTCCGCCCAACCTGAAACACCGGTCATTGTTGCGCAACACCTTGAGCATTCTGTTGGCGACGGCCTTGAGGACAATGTCGCCACTTTCATGGCCATAAGTATCGTTTACCAGTTTGAAGTCATCCAGATCGATAAAAAGAACGGACAAGATTTGACTCTTTAATCGTGCGTTTTCCAACATGCCTTTAAACAGAGCGTTAAAACAATCCCGGTTCAATAGACCGGTAAGAGAGTCCACGGATATAGCTGAGCTCTTTTTTTCCGATAAAGTGACCAGAATTGCCTCAGGACTCAGGCGTACTCGATGAGCAAAAAAAAGAGTATTATTTATGACAATATCTTTGGAGCAGATCAGGTCAACATCATCTAGGAGAGTTCCACAATCCGCATTTGTTATTGACTTATTGTAGAGTAGATTTGCATATACAACTTCATTGTCATGCACCAGACAGGCCGGAAGAGCTAACTGATCTATTATATCATAGATTGCAGATAGGTGGACAACCAGAGTTTTGCCCGGCGCAGAAGGTTTCATTTAACTATGACCATCCCTCCCTAATCATGGTTGGGATCAAGGTTTGGAATAATGCATAAACTCCCGGGCTAATCCCCATCCAATCTGCATGGTGGTATCAGAATTTAGCACCTGAATTCTCCGGATACACGCCCAACAGTAATGGAAACACCACCACTCTCCAGCTACAAGTAGTTGAAATGGGAACATAGTCATCCCCGGGCGGCTCTGATTGGTCTATCCTGCAGTGATTTATGGAACGGCCGGAGTATACTCCAAAACCGTATGTCAAGACTAGGAAATACTAAAAGGAATGAGAGGCGAACGCTGCAGGCTCCATATCCTGGATTCTGTGGGCATCTGCGCCTTTAACGGTTTTGAACCACACATCACGCCAGGATCAATTTATGAGTCTTCTGCGCATCACAATGAGGGCCACGGGGAAAAGCAGGATAAACAAGACTGCTATGTAGACGACGCTCCACAGGAGGTCGGGTGTCGGTTTGCCCAGGCAAAAAGCCCGGCAGAGGTTTACCAGGTGAGTAAGGGGGAGGACCACGGCCAGTTTTTGCGCCCAGCCGGGAAGGGAGGAGAGCGGGAAAAAAGTACCGCCGAAAAGAAACATCGGGGTGATGAAAAGAAAGATTGGAAGGTTGTACATGTCGATAGAGGGAGTAAGACCGGTAAAAACCATACCGACAGTACCGAACAGCAGTCCGCCCAGGAAAGAAATCGGAATGATCATCAACCCCGGAGGAAATTTAACCAGCCCGAAGCAGCTTATCACGGCGAGCACCAGAGTTGCCGCAATGACCGATTTCGTGGCGCCCCAGAGGATTTCACCGGCTATTATGTCTTCCAGCGAAAGGGGGGTGGCCATCATGGCGTCAAAGGTCTTCTGGTAATACATGCGGACGAAGGAGGCGTAGGTGTTTTCGAAAAAAGCGTTATACATGATGGTTATGGCCACCAGGGCCGGGGCGATGAACTCGACGTAGGAAATGGGCGCCCCCTGATACTCTATATGGGCTACAATGGCGCTCAACCCTATTCCGAAGGCCGCGATGTAGAGAAAAGGCTCGAGAAGCGGCACCAGAAAGTTTACGAACCAGATCTTTTTATACACCACGATGTTGCGGTTCCAGACCAGGATGAACCGCCAGGAGAGATTGCCGATTCTGAGATTGTCCCTCATTCCCGAAGTCCCCTTCCCGTGAGTCTGAGGAAAACGTCTTCAAGGGTCGCCAGCCTCTTCAGGCAGCTCTCCCCGCAGAACCGGTCCCCGATAACCTCGAAGAGTTTGTCGCCCTCCGCGCCGTAGATAATGATCCGGCGGTCTATGAGTTCGCTCAGCAGACCGTGAGCATGGACGAATTCCTTCACCTCCTCGCCCGGGTCCACAATTTCCACCACGTGATCGCCGACATGGGTGTGGATAAGGTCGGCCGGTTTGCCCTCCACCAGGATCTTGCCCTGGTCCATTATTATCAGCCTGTCGCACAGCCGAGCGGCCTCGTCCATGTAATGCGTGGTGATAAGGATCGATATCCCGTTGGCCTGCAGCAGTTCGAGCCTTTCCCAGAGCTGGTGCCTGGCCTGCGGGTCCAGGCCGGTGGTGGGTTCGTCCAGGATGAGAAGTTCGGGGCTGTTTATGAGCGCGCGCGCCAGAACGAGCCTGCGCATCATGCCCCCTGAAAGATTGGTGACCTTGTCATCCTTTCGGTTTTCCAGGGACATGAACTTCAGGAGCTGAAGCGCCCGGTCCCTGGTTTCTTTTCGGGGAATATTGAAATAGCGGGCAAATACTTCCAGGTTCTGAAGGACGGTAAGGTCCGGGTCGAGATTGTTGTCCTGCTGGCAGACGCCGATTTTCGCCCGTATCCTGCGCCACGCCGTATTTATGTCCAGTCCGAAGACTTCCAGCCTGCCGGAGGTGATCGGTGAAAATCCGTAGACCATCCGTACGGTGGAAGTCTTTCCCGCGCCGTTTGGACCAAGCAGCCCCAGGCATTCGCCGGGCGCCAGCTGAAAGGACAAATCGTCGACGGCTGTAAGGCTTCCGAACCTTTTCGCCAAGTTTGCGGCTCGTATTATGGGTCGATTCTCTTTGCTCATCTTGGCAGAATAAATTGTAACGCGCTCAAGCTCAAGCTCTTTGTCTCGATGTCGGCACGAATTCATAGGGAGTTACGTTCAAGACGCGTCAAACGGATGGGTTTCACTGCGTTTCACCCATCCTGCAGCGGTTCTCGACGGGCTGGCGTAGGATGGGTGGAGCGAAGAGACTGTGTCTTGAGAGAAATTCGCAAACCGGGCTGTCGGAACCTGTGAGGGGGCGGCAAGGTTGTTGAGATAATCGACTCAACTGGAATCGGTGCTGCTCTTTTAGAGCGACGATCGTGATCCCGAAGGGATCAAAGCCATTAGCCGGGGGTTGAGGCCGTGAGGCCGATACCCCCG
>JARLHP010000126.1 GCA_031292195.1 Syntrophobacteraceae bacterium | reverse complement strand
TAGTAATACATTCAAGCACTTAGCAATTCCGAGCCTTCGACTTTCGCCGTGACTTTCCCCAAAATGTCAGTGAAAGCGAAGGCTTTCTTTTTTACAAGCCAACGAAGTCATTGCCGACGAATCTGTTTCTTCTACTCATTCGGGAAAGGCTCCGCATTTAAGGGGAGTTCTCCCTGCAACGCGGTAGCGCGAGTGGTAACAATCCCACCGCTACTCGTTGTCCTTGTCAAGCCTGTGTTTTTCGTGTACGTGTTTCCATGGAAAATCGACGGAGAAAAGAACTTAATTTCACAAGGGAATGAAGTGGTCTTAAAATACCCTGACCGCATCGTGGTCGCGCATTCTAATCGGCTCCTGAGTTACAGCCAACAGGCTAGAGACACCCGCGACGAGGAGGTCATTTTCGATCTTACCGGAACCACTTTCCTGACTCCGTTCGGAATCGTTCTCTTGGCAGGAACTATTTCCGAATGTCTCAGCCAACAGAAAAAAGTCGGATATCGGAAACCCCGAAGGCGGAGAACACGGGAATTTCTTTCTGGAATAGGATTCAATGAATTTTTCCGACTTTCCGATGTGGAGCACAACATTGAAAGCTCACATGTTCAGTTGCGGAGGCTTGATTCGATAAACCCTTTGCTCACCGATCAGATTATCGAGGTCTTTGATCATGCCATTACGATGACAGAGGGATTGCAGGGATCCTTGAGGCTTGCAATCAACGAACTCATGACCAACGCCTTCGACCATAGCGGTTCTAAAAGAGGCTGTTACGTCTGTGCGCAAACCTACGAAGAAATCATCCGACTGTGTGTAGCTGATTTTGGTGTCGGTCTTTTGACAAAACTTGGTTCCAAATACAATTTGAAAGATTCCTATTCCGCTATCAAGCTTGCGGTACGGGAAGGAATCACTACCCGATCAGAACAGGCTGGGGGGTTGGGGCTTTGGCACATACAACGGTTCATAAGGGTTAACCACGGCAAAATGTGCGTTCTTTCGGGAGATGGCAAGGCTCTATGGGATTTCAAAGGGGCAAGATCAAGGCTGAGAAAGCAGACCATGCACCTTCCATTCGGTGGGACGATAATTAACTTAGAAATAAACGTTGACCGGGAAAGCGTCTACTTCTTGACTGGTGAAGAGGACCAGATCTTCTGAGGTTAAAATGAAAATCGATATAATGCTTATCTGCGGAAAAAAGACCGTCACGCGTGATGATGGGCGTGTGATCAACCAAATGTTACTGGAAAATTGGGACCGAGATGACCAGATTCAAATTGATTTCGGACATCTGATGATCGCTTCTGTTTCCTTCATTGACGAGGCGTTTGGGAGACTTGCCCAATGTTACACGGGAGCAGAACTGAAACGGAAACTCGTCTTCGAAAATATGGTCCAATATGATCGCAAGCTACTCAATGATGTCATTACCTCAAGGCTGCGGCAGCAAACAATTCAGAGTAGAGAGGCATGCCGTGTTGCTTCCGGCGCCAAAGGTGCATGAGTTTGGAAGCCATCTAAATCAATTGACTTCAATCAAGAAAAGTTCGTTAAAATCTTCGCATCACGCCGGGAACAGAGGCGCCCGCTTCTTGAAAGATTACTCTGAGTTCAGAATTTCAGAGCGGTCTTCACGAAGCCAACGGGATTGGCACGAAATAATCCACTTTGGAATCGGCTTCTTCTTTTCTGAAATTCTTTCGCAACTGATCCATTACCGTTTCAGGGATATTTGCCTCCATAGCGTAAGACAGCCTCACTAAGCGATCAATCGACCTTGACGGCTTTTCGTGTGCATTTTCCCATCTGGACACTGTGACCCGATCCACTCCGAGCAGTTGAGCGAATTCGTTGATCTTCAGATGGAGATTTTTCCGAAGGAACCTGATTTCCGCACCATCGAGATTTGCAGGTTTAAGTAGGATGCTTTCGGCAATCAATTTCATCAATTCCGTCGAGTGGGGTATGGAAACGATCTTTTCGCCGCATTCGCTGCAAATCCCGATTTCAACGTTGGTCAGGTGAACGTTGTCAAGCCCGCTCTCAAGAAAGTGGTGATGGGTCTTCTTGAAGACAAAATGCTCACTGCCGCATATCAGGCATTTTCCGAGATTTTCCAAAACCTGCTCCTCTGCCGACGACTGAAAAAGCTTTTTTTGCTGTAAACTCTTTGGTTATCCTGCGGCTGGAATCTCGACTAAATCGTTCTTACTTATAGACATCTCCCCTGTAATCGATTTCGTATACCAGAAGGACATCTTCTTCTCTGTCAATGCGGAAGATGATTCTGATATTTCCCGAACGTATCCGCAGAAAGCCCCTCCACGCACCGTCCAGCCGCTTAATATCGAGTTCTTTGAATGAATGATGCCTTGTTCCTGGATGGTGGTGACGAGGAATTTGAGTTTAAGCCGTATACGCTCTCTGCCTTTTTCATCCAGTTTATCGAGAAACTGGACCGCTCGGTTATGGAATCTGACTCTCATTCAGCAACCCAATCGGTCATATCAGTGAAGTCCTCCTCTTTGTAAGAGGCTGGGGGGCCGAATTTGGAATCGACCTCATCCAGTTCTTTCCTGGCGACCTTGGGGATCATAATTTCACACAGTCCCCACCGCTCTTCCCGAATCACCTCGCGGACACATTCTTTGATCAGTTTTTTTAGATCGTCTTGTTCCATTGTCTCACGCATCTTCTTTGCCCTTCGATGAGTCCAGTTCGAGAATGACGTTTTGCCGATTTTGCACGGCTATAATGCCTTCACAGTTGAAAAGATAGCCCCATACGGGACTCGTGGTCAAGGTGGATATCCCTATAATGCCAGGAGAAATGGTACGCGTGGTCACCGCTTTTTGCCCACCCCAGCCAGAATTCGGCAATTGATTAACGACTCGGGACGCCGGTGATCCCGACAGCAAAGACACTGCTCAAGTCATATGACCCGGAGCCGAAGCCTTAGAAGAGGCAAGGATTCCATAGCGCTTGAGTTTTTCGTAAAAAGTGGATCGAGACATTCCGAGCAAAAGGGCGGCGCGCCGCTTGTTTCCGTTGGTGCTGCCGAGCGCCTCCTGGATGGCTGTTTTTTGGAGTTCTTCGAGTTTGGTTGGCAGGGTGTTCACCCGGTGCGGGGAAGAGATGGCCGCATCGGCCGGGGCCTCTTCCTTTTGATCGGAAGCTTTGGGCAAAACCGATCCGGCCTTTAACCGTTCCGCAAAGTGAGGGGGTATGTCGCGCCAGGTGATTATCGGCTGTGAAGCAAGACAGACCGAGCCTTCGATCACCTTTAGCAGTTCCCGGACATTTCCGGGCCACTCGTAGTGGTTCAGGCAGGAGCGGACCTCGTCGTCCATGCCGGTGATGATCTTTCCGGCCTGCATCGCGGCGCGGGGCAGCAGGTGATTGATGAGCAGATCGACATCACCGGGCCGCTCCCGCAAGGGAGGAATGCGAACGGATATGCCTTCCAGCCGGTAGTAGAGGTCTTTGCGGAATTCCCCCCTCCTGATCTTGTCCCTCAGGTCGGCATTGGTGGCCGCGATCACCCGGACATTGACTCTTATGGTCATCTCGGCGCCGATCCTCTGGACCTCTCCTTCCTGCAGGACCCTTAGCAGCTTGGCCTGCATGAAGGGGCTCATGTCTCCAATCTCATCGAGGAAAATGGCGCCTCCGTTGGCCAGTTCGAATTTGCCCACTCGGCCCCCTTTGCGGGCGCCCGTAAACGCGCCGTCCTCATAACCAAAAAGCTCGCTTTCCAGCAGCGATTCGGGGATGGAGGCGCAGTTGATGCTCACAAAAGGCCCTTCCCGGCGGTTGCTGGCAGAATGGATGGCGTGAGCGAAAAGCTCCTTGCCACAGCCGCTTTCGGCCAGCAAAAGCACCGTGCTTTCACCCGAGGCCGCCCGCCTGGCCAGTTCCCTGGCCTGCAAAAGCGATCCGCTGTCCCCGACGATATCGCCGAAGACATACCGGGCCTTGCTTTCCTGCCTGCCGGCGGGGCGGGACTCCGATTCGAGACGTCTCAGGAAAACCCTGGCCTCCTCCATGTTGCGAAATACGCTCTTGCCAACGGCGCCGACGATTTGCCCCTCTCTTACCATGGGAAGCACCATGACCGGCACGGAAGTGTTGTTTACATTCCACAACTCTCCCATTTGGGCCACGCCGGTGCGCACCACCTTCTGGAGAAGGCAGTCGCTGCGGACATCCCTTATGGGCTGGCCTATGACGGCGCTTACCTCCACGCCCATCCTGGCGGCGGTTTCCTCACTCATATAGGTGATGAACCCGTTTGAGTCCACTGCGGCCACGAACTGGTGGGCGGCATTGAGAATGCTTTCCAGGAATCGGTTGTGTTCTCTCAGTTGTTCGACTTCTGTGGCAAGAGCTTCCAGCCTGCTCCAATTCTCGTAGTATTCCGCGACTCCGCACAGTTCTCCGGATTCTTCGAAAAGCGGGGTGGCCAAAGCCCAAAGAGATGCATTGGGAAGCGACAAATGGTAGCGAAGAGGTTTCGCGTCGGCCAAAACTTGTCCCGCGAGACTGCCGGGAATGACGCGGGAGTGAAGCTTGCCCTCCGCTTTACTCCTGGGGATATCCAACAGTCTGCAGGCCGCGCTGTTCATGGTGGCTATGACGCCGCTCCGGTTCACAACCACCAGGGCTGAAGGCAGCCATTCCACAATTTTTGCTATGACGCTCAGACTGTTTTTCATGGGTCTGCTGCCTCCTGTTTATCCGGGGCGCCCCCGTGGTGAAAAGAGATCCAATAGTAATCGAAGCATGTTTGCCCCGGGAGGTCAAGGAGTACGTTCGGAAATGACGCCATAAACCGATCGGTGGGCGATGGGAGTTTTCTGCGCGCCGGGATTGCTCGCTTGTCCCCCCCTCATTGTGTGGAATCCGCACATGTCCGATTTGCCGGACATGTACGGATTCCACCGAGTGATCGTCGGACACAAAACACTCCAGTCCGGCCGGGCTTTCCACCCTGCGCAATTTGAAGGAACTCATTGGAATATCTACCCTATCTGGTCTCGGCGCCCGCACGGCGAAGTTAAACACTGGAATGGCACGCTAATTGCCCTATTGGACGGAGAAGAAGGCAGAGGGGCTTTTCGAAGCCATCTTAGACCAGGGTTACTCCAGAGCGAGAAGGATATCCGTCGTGGGCGATCGCAAATCTACTTACAATGCCGATAGGTTTCGCACCATCTTCGAAAGGGAATTTACCTATCTCAATGGATTTTTGCGCAACACGCACCGTTATGCCAACAGGACCGCTCTCACCTGTCCCATCAGGGCGATTTCCTGGAATTACGCGGACATCGACAAACAGGTCAACAAGCTGGCTCACGCGCTTTTGATGGACGGAGTGGGCAAAAGCGATGTGGTCATGTATCAGCTTTTCAACTGCGCCGAGTTTGTTTTCCTTTACCTCGCTCCTCAAAAGATCGGGGCGATCGATTGCCCGATCAACTTCCGACTTTCCTACGGCGAGACGGCATACACCATCGACGACAGCCAACCGAAGGTCTACTTCTATGACGCCGAGTTGAGCGATACGGCGGAAAAAGCGCTCAATATGGCCAAACACAAGCCCGAAACGGTGGTGATGGTCGATGTGAAGGGAGGGCAAAGACCCTTTGAGGGAGCCGTTTCCTATACCGATTATGTCGGTTTCAGGCCGGACTTTGCCCCTGAAATCGCTGAAGCCGCCAATATCTACGATGAAACCACCAGGCTTTACACCTCGGGGACGACCGGCATGCCCAAGGGGGTCCCTCTAAACAGCCTCAACGAAGTCTTCAGCGCTCATGATGTGATCATGCATTTTCCCCTGTCTCCCCGCGACAAGACGATGAACATGACACCCTGGTTTCATCGCGGCGGGTTATATGCGGGCGGGCCCTGCCCGACTCTCTACATCGGGGGGGAGCTTGTGGTTCTCCGGTACTTCGATGCCGCTCTCATATTGGACTATGTCGAAAAATACGGCCTGACATTTCTGATTGGTGCTCCGGCCACGCTGCAGTCGTTGCACGACGAGCAGCTAAAAAGCCCCCGGAACCTGGAAAAACTAAAAGGAATCGTGACCATGGGGGCTCCACTGGAGCGCAGCGGCTGCATCCGGTTTCAAAAGGTGCTGACTCCCAACATCTTTAACGGCTACGGTTCGACGGAAGCCTTCTGGAATTGTTTTCTGCGGCCGGACGATCTTCCGGAAAAAGCGGGCTCGACGGGACGCGCCTGCACCGACGACGATGTGGCTGTGGTGAAAGTGTTTCCGGACAGATTGGCGGAGCCCCATGAATTCGTGGCCAAAGACGACCGGGAGATAGGGGAGATTATCGTAAAGCCCACCGCCAAGTGTTCGTTCGACTACTTCAATAACCCGGACGCCGCCAGGGCCAAGTACCATAAGGGCTGGCTGTATGTGGGGGATTTGGGCACGTGGGATGAAGACGAGTTCGTCACGGTTGCCGGCCGCAAGGACGACATGATCATCTCCGGCGGGGAAAACATCCAGCCGGTGCAGGTGGAGGAGGCCCTGAACAGCCATCCCAAGGTGAGCGAGAACCTGGTGATAGGAATGGAAGACGAGCAGTGGGGGCAGATCGTGGTGGCCTATGTGGTTGCCAATGACCCTTCCCTCACGGCCCGGGAGTTGGACCGGTTTTGTGCCGGCCACTCCATGCTGGCGCGGTTTAAGAGGCCCAGGTATTACCGGTTTGTGGAAAAGCTTCCCATGACGGCCACCGGGAAAAAAATACACTACAAGATGAGAGCGCAGGCTATCGAGGATGCCAAATCCGGCCTGCTGGAAAAAGTGTGAGAGGAGAACTCGACCATGGAATTTGATCTAAACGAGGAACAACGGGCGCTGGCCAGGACTGTCAGGGCTTTTTCGGTAAGGGAACTGCGGGGTGGCTACAGTCAGCGGGATAGAGACCGGAGCTTTCCCCGCGATGTCTGGAAAAAGCTCGGTGAGCTGGGACTGCTCGGAATGCGGGTATCCGAGGAGTTCGGAGGGATGAGTACCACCTGTGTGACCCAGGGCGTGGTGGCCGAAGAGATTGGAAGGGAAGATCCCAACGTGGGCGTAGCGGCCCTGGCCGTGGGGGAACTGGTCGGGCACATGCTCGAACACGCCACTGCCCGGGCCCGGGAGGAGTTTCTCACACCGATGATCAAGGGCGAAAAGGTGCCGGCATTCGCCGTCACCGAGCCTCACTGCGGCACGGACGCCGCAGCCATGAAAGCCAAGGCCGTCAAGAAGGGAGACCGCTACGTTCTAAACGGTGAAAAGTCCGGGATCACGCTGGCCAAAGCCGCCGATTTCGTTTTGGTGTATGCAAAAACGGATAATACCGGAGGGGCAAAAGGGGTGAGTGCCTTTGTGGTGCCAACCGATGCGCCGGGAATTACGCGCCAGTTCTACGAGGACATGGGGGCGAGGTCCCTGGTTCGCGGCTCGATATTCATGGACGATGTCGAGGTCCCTGAGCATTGCCTGGTGGGTGCGGAAGGCGAAGGCTTCAAACTGATGATGAAGGGCTTTGACGCCAGCCGGGTCTACCTCGCTCTTTCCTGCCTGGGGGCGGCCCTCATATCGCTCGAAGAGACCATAAAATATACCCGGGAGCGAACGGCCTTCGGCAAACCGCTGGCCAGGTTCGAAGGGGTATCGTTTCCGGTCGCCGAACATTCCGCCATTTTGGAGGCCACGAGGCTGCTTTGCTACAAGGCCCTCTGGTTAAGAGACCAGGGGCTGGCGCATTCCAAGGAAGCCGCGATGGTCAAATGGATGGGGCCGCGGTTTTCCGTCGACGCCATTCGCGACTGTTTGCTCCTCCACGGCCACTACGGGTGGACCACGGAATTGCCCTTCGAACAGCGCCTTCGAGATGCGATGGCCGTGGAAATTGCCGATGGGACTGCACAGGTGAGTAAAATCGTCATCGCTCGCGAGTTGTATGGCCGTGATTTCCTGCCTTACTGACAAGTATTGTTGCCTTCACGGCTTCGAGTGAGAAAAGACATAGGAGGATTCAAATTGATTAAACTCAATGATGAACAACGCATGATTATCGATTCGGTCCGGCGGATCGTAGCCAGGGAAATAGCGCCAAGGGCGGCCGAACTGGACGAAACGGCCGGGTTTCCCCAATACGCCGTCGATGCTTTCGCCGCCAATGGGGTGCTGAACTGCCTTCTGCCGGCCCAATATGGCGGCGTCGAGCTGAGTATGTTGATGTTTTCCATGGTCTTGGAGGAAATCGCCAAATCTTGTGCGGCCTCCGCCCTGGTGCTGATCGCTCAAACCGACGGCACTCTGCCCATCATCCACGGGGGGAGCCAGGCTCTCAAGGAAAAATACTTGCCGCGCCTCTCGGGGGAATCGAGACAACTGGCGGCCGTTGCGGCCACCGAGCCCTCGGCGGGTTCGGATATACTCTCACTGAGAACCCGGGCGGTGCGAAAGGGTGACAAATACATCATCAACGGACAGAAGTGCTTCATCACGAACGGTTCGGTGGCGGATTTTTTCGTGGTCTACGCTTACACGGACCCCTCGAAAAAAGCCCGCGGGATCAGCGCGTTTGTGGCCGAAAAAGGCTTTCCGGGCCTTTCGTACGGTAAAAATGAGAACAAAATGGGAATGCGTGGTTCCATCAACTCCGAACTGATCTTCGAAGACATGGAAGTCCCTGCGGAAAATCTGATCGGACAGGAGGGGGATGGCTTCGCCAATTTGATGCAGACCCTTTCCCTTAGCCGGTTGATGTGTGCTTCCCAGGCCGTTGGCATCGCCCGGGGGGCGCTGCGGTATGCCATCGATTATGCCCGTCAAAGGGTGCAGTTCGGAAAACCCATCTCATCCCTTGTGCCCATTCAATTCATGATCGCCGATATGGCTGCCGGAGTCGAATCCGCACGGCTGCTCACGCACAAGGCCGCCCATATGTTCGACGACGGACAGGCCGAAGAGGCCGGAACTTTTGCCGCCATGGCCAAGTTCACGGCCTCGGATACCGCCATGCGGGTGACTACCGACGCGGTCCAGATCCTTGGCGGCTACGGTTATATGAAGGACTATCCGGTCGAAAGAATGATGCGTGACGCCAAACTCACCCAGATTTACACCGGAACCAATCAGATCATGAGACTTGTTGCCGGCCGCGCACTCTCGCTGCCGCCGGAAAACTAACGGTGTTGAGGGAAAAACCGGGCGGCTGGCGCCGCCCTTCCTGGATTAATGATTTCTGCGCCCGGGTTGATTTGCGCTATCCTTCAGCGAGTCGGTCCCTCTACATAGAAACCCTACCGAATATCCGCCCGAAAAATACTGTCTTTTCCTCATATCAATCTACATGATCTGTCTTACCTTGAGATCGACTACCCAATCCTTATGCCGGAAAGGGGGGACAGAATGGAGTGAGGGCGTAACGGGGGCGAAGGCGAACGGTTGGAGACGAAGTTTGAACGAAGGATGAGGTTAAACGACGGAACCCGGCCACTTAGTCAGCACCTGGTATGCAAAATTGCCGGAAAGGAGGAGAGGAAATGAGAAAAGCTCTGGTTATAGCGATTGTCCTTGGGCTGGTAATTGTCGGCGGAGCCTTTGCCACCGCACGGGCGGAGGGTTCCTGCAACATTAACTGGTCCGCGCTGTCCCCTTGCAATTGGAGCTTGACCGCTATGTCTCCCTGCAACTGGCACTTCCCCACCTTGGCTTGTAACGTCCAGGCAACGGAGGCTCCAGTAGCGGAAAGTATGCCGCGCGCAGAGGAAAAATGTTCCCTTTGCAAGATCAACTGGTCCGCTCTGTCCCCTTGCAACTGGCACTGGCCTCATGCGTGCGCGGTCTGTAGCAGGTAGGGCGGTGTGGCAACCGGAATCAACTCTTGCGGGAAGTCAACCTCTGTCCCACTCCGACTTGAAGGGGGGTGACATGCCGATTGAGAAAGTGAGACTTCCTTCCGAGTAAACGCTCGGGAGGAAGTTCTATTTTGGTTCAGCTCGGGAACACTATTTGGCTTGTTTCTGAGATAATTTGAATGAGCAGGTCGCACCTCATAAATCAACTTTTGTTACGCCTTATATGCCCAAACAGCATACACCGGGTCGGAATCAGACAGTTCCCCGTAATACTTGTCTTCGGGGGGTCTGGGAAGCCCCCGGAGGGACAGTGTGCCGATATCTTTAAATTTCCCGGACAGCAGGAAATATTCCGATACGAGCCCCAACCGTTCAAATTCGTACAACTGCTTCCAGATTGCAACGACCTTCGGCGGAAACCAGCGATTGGAGAATGTCAACACTAAGCAGCCGCCGGTTTTGAGGACGCGCCCGACTTCCTCGAAAACCGCCGGAGGGTTTGTCAAATATTCCACGGACACGGTGCAGATTACTGCGTCAAACCGTTCGCCATCAAATGGCAGAGAGGGGTTCGCGTTGAGATCGTGGATCACGAAATCTTTCAGTTGTCCATTTTGACTCAGCTCCTCCCGGTTCATCCCCAGTCCGGTAACTCCTCCCAGCTCCAGGTTTGAAGGGATGTGCGATTTCCAGCTGCTCATCAAATCCAGCACATGGGAGCCCGCGGGAATAAGGCTTCCATATACTCCTGAAACCTTCTCGATGGCCGTTGCGTCAAGGTGGTCCACCATCCTGGGGCCGCCGTAAAAGCGGCTGTCGGGTGTATCGTCGGTTCTTGCAAATGGATTGTCGGATAAAAAATCCGTGGGCTGTCCGTTCCATCGAGCCTGCATCCCGGGACCCGTTGTCACTGTTTCCATCCAGTCGTTGCAGGGGCCGCCCGACCTCCTTTCGCGAGGTTTTGTCTCTATATTCCTGATTATCGCTTTGAGATGCGGTTGAGCCCCGGAAAGAGGGTGGTTGAAATCCACAAGTATGCTCGCGTCCTCGACCCTGGCGCATCGAAAGGGTTCAATGTTGACCCGGAACACGTTGGCGATGTCCTTGAGAAGGCCCTTGGGATAAAACCTTCCAGATCTTGGATAAATCAACTCCCCGGGCCGAAAAGTCCTTCCAAATTGCCCGGGTTTGATATTGAACAGTTTCGAGGGGGCCGGCTTGGGAATGAGGTCACCCTCTTTAAACATTGCATCGATACTGTCGCCGATACTTCGGTCCATGAGCTGGTCCAGCAGCGGTTTCGGAAAAATATCCCGCCAAAGATTTACGCGCCTGGCAAAATAATTGTCTGAGTGTTTTCCGTAACGGCTTTCCCACTGGAGTTGAAATTCGATATCCGCCCAACAATTCAAATCCGTCTTCATGGTGATGGCTCCTTGTTGCGGGCGCCGGGGCAACCGTATAAAAGACCCTGACCCGGGCGCCAAAAAAAGCGAAAGCCAAATCTACAGAATCTGTAAACCTGGCTCGTGGCCCCGTTTCCGGGCAGGTTGATCCTTCTAATGTATCAAAAATTTTCCATAATAAATTAAACTTGGCGACTACCTTGTCAACCGGGGAATATGATAATAAAAATACTATACTGAAGCCGAAGCGCAGGGGAGGAAATCCAACCGGCAAAATTGGCCGGCGCCGACGGTGGAGCAACCACTTCCGCCTCTGCAGGGACACTATTGACTTATTTCTGATTCACGTGCTGCTGCTACGATCCTGTCCAATCACACCCACAAACGGAGAGTTCTCTATGGAAACCGAGCCGAAGATTCCAGTCCAGCCGGCGAGCCGCCGGAGCCAGGAAAGTTACACCGACATAAGCCAGTATAAATCGGGGGTTGCGGCGAAAAATAAACTCGTCACCGCGGAGGAGGCAGTTTCCATCATCCTGGATGGAGACACTGTGGTCTTTGGCGGATTTGCGGGAGTGGGGCTTTGCGAGGAGGTGGCCCTGGCCCTCGAGGAGCGTTTCCTGGCCACCGGCAAACCCAACAATCTGACGCTCCTGTTTGCGGTGGCCACCGGCCCCGGCGACGACCGCAACAAGGGACTCAACCACCTGGCGCACGAAGGGTTGCTGCGCCGTATTATAGGCGGTCACTGGGGGCTGGCGCCCAAGATCCAGAAACTGGCCATCGAAAATAAGGTCGAGGCCTACAACCTGCCCCTGGGTATTATCAGCCACCTTTTTCGAAACATTGCTTCACGCAAGGCGGGAATATTTTCCCAAGTGGGGTTGGGCACCTTCGTCGATCCTCGAAATGGCGGGGGAAAACTGAACGCTAAAACGACCGAGGACCTGGTGCGGTTGTTGGATATCGAGGGGGAGGAATACCTTTATTACAAAGCCTTGCCGGTCAATGTGGCGGTTATCCGGGGAACTACCGCCGATACGGACGGCAACATTACCATGGAAAGAGAAGCCCTGACCCTGGAGTCCCTCTCCATTGCCACCGCGGCAAGAACTTCCGGAGGTCTGGTAATTGCCCAGGTGGAAAGAGTGGCCCAGGCCGGGAGCCTCAATTCCCGACAGGTCAAAATCCCCGGTATTCTTGTGGATTGCGTCGTTGTGGCCCGCCCGGAGAACCACTGGCAGACCATTACCGACCAATATAATCCGGCTTTCAGCGGTGAAACCAGGATCCCCCTGACTTCTCTTCCGGCCATGCCCATGGATATTCGAAAGATAATCGCCCGGCGGGCCGTATTCGAATTGAAGCCCAATTGCGTGGTCAACCTGGGGATCGGCATGCCCGAAGGGGTGGCCAGTGTGGCTTATGAGGAGAGCATTCTTGATTTTATAACGCTTACGGCCGAGCCGGGAGTGATAGGCGGTCTTCCTTCCGGCGGACTCAATTTCGGCGTGGGGGTCAATGCCGCGGCCATTATCGATCAACCCTACCAGTTTGATTTCTACAACGGAGGAGGCATCGATGTGGCTTTTCTGGGAATGGCCCAGGCCGATAGGCAGGGAAATGTCAATGTGAGCAGGTTCGGACCGAAACTGGCCGGCGCCGGGGGCTTTATCAACATCAGCCAGAACTCCAAAAAAGTGGTCTTTGTGGGCACCTTTACGGCCGGCGGGCTCAAATGCCGACTCGATAACCGCGGGCTGGCAATCGAACAGGAAGGGAAGGTGGGCAAGTTTGTCCGAGATGTCGAACAGATCACTTTCAGCGGGCCCTATGGCGCCAAATCCGGGCAAAAAATTCTCTACATCACCGAGCGGTGTGTCTTTCGGTTGGGGGACCAGGGGCTGGAGTTGACCGAGATTGCTCCAGGCGTAGACCTGCAAAAGGATATTCTAGACCTCATCGATTTTAAACCCCTGATGCGTCGCCCCCCAAAGCTCATGGATGAGCGCATCTTCAAACCCGGTCCCATGGGACTCAAGGAAGAGTTGCTAAATATTACCCTTGAGGCTCGAATCATTTACGATGCGGAAAACAATATGATGTTTGCCAATCTGGCCGGCTATTCCGTAAAGAGCATAGAAGATATCGAAGCGGTTAGAGAGGCGATCGAGAAGCTGCTGAAACCACTTGGCAAAAGAGTCTATGCGGTTGGCAATTACGATCGGTTCACTATCGATCCGGACCTGATCGGCGCCTATTCGGAAATGCAGCAATACCTGATGGAGCGCTATTTCAGCAAGGTGAGCCGCTTTACCACCAGTGCGTTCTTGCGTTTGAAACTGGGCAAGGCCCTGGAGGATCGCGGTGTTGCGCCGCACATATACGAGAGCCCGGATGAAGCGCATAAATTCCTGGTAAACGATTAGACCCTGATCCCGTGAGGGGTGCGCGGGGGGGGGCTGATGTCAATGATGTCAATACTGTTGCTTTAATACCAAGAGCAAAGAACTAAAAGCGCAGGGCGGTGTCCGCCCCGCACCCGCCATTTGTGGCCGGCGCACGTTCCGTGCGCCGGCCTAATGCATCGCGCCTTTGGCGCGACGTAAAAATGGGCAACGCTTCGCTTTTGCCCGGGACACCCGGAAACAACGAAAAGCCGGGTAGCCGGGTAGGGTGGGCAAAAGCGAAGCGTTGCCCACCGGGAAGTCCCGTGGGTATGGCCAAGCCGGGTAGGTTGGGGTGAGCATCCGCGAACCCCAACAAGATTGCCCTGCAACTGGCGCTGCGGTTGGTCCCATGCTCTTGCTCATTTAAAATACAAGGAAACTTTAGAGCAGTTTCTCATGCTACCTCGCGGGACACACCCGGAAACAACCAAAAGTCCGCGGTTTAGGCTTGGCAACCCCGGCTGCGGCGGCACGCCGCGCACGCCGCCCGCCAAAGAATTTACTCAAGCGCACGACCGTGTGTGACGATCAATTGTGTTGAATTCGGGAGTTCGGCTATAGTCGTCGTGCTCCGCCCGCACCGCGTAGCGCTGCAAAGGTGTTGGTAACGCCCCTCCGAGAAAGGGACATAATGATCCAAATTGATTTTCAGTACCTGCGCGATGAACTTCGCCACGACCTGGAGAACAAAGACGCCACAAAAGCTCTAATCGTTCTTTCCCACATGGAGCAACTCGAAAAGAGCCAGCAAAGAATTATACTCCTGGAATTGAGCCGTGCGGATGCCGATTTCGTATTGCCTTTGCTGGTCGCTTTCTCCAGCCGACACCCCAAAATCTACCAAAGCCAGGCGATGCTTCGGGGGCTTCTGATTTCAAAAGCCATCGATTATCCCGACCTTTTGCTCAAGAGTCTGTGCGCTCCCGAGACTGAAAACAAGATCGAATGCGTTGAAATAGCGGGCGAAATGCGGTTGGAAAAGGCCGTGCCTTACCTGGTGGAAATGCTGATGTCCGCCGAAGACCCGGAACTGCTAAAAGCGATCATCGATACCCTGGGGCTCATTGGAGTGTCGGATTCCATAAGCGTTATAAGCGACTTTCTCTACGTCGATAACCGGGAGTTGGTGGTCGCGGCCGTGCGGGCGCTGGGTAAAATCGCCGCCCCTTCGGCCATGTTCCGGCTCGCGGAAAGGGTTGGGGGCGATCATGACCTGGACAAGGTGATCCTGGAGGTGTTCTCGGAAGTCCAGGACAATACGGCGCTCAAAAAACTAAGTGAAACCATCGCCTCACATCACGCCCACATCCGCAGTTTGGCCAAGAAACTGCTGGTTCGTATCGGCCGGAAGTCCGTCCCGTATGTTATCGAAAATCTTCGCTCCGATGATGTGGACCTGCAGATCAACTCTTTGAATGTGCTGGGAGATATCGGTGACGTGAGCGCTGCGGCGCCCATCCGCAAGCTGCTCCAATCCGAGGTCAAAAACGCCAACGCCCGCTTTGCGGCCTACGAAGCGCTTTCTTTCATGCCCGCGATCCAGGGCGCCTATGTTCTGGCAGGCGGCCTGACCGATCCGGTCGAGCACGTGCGCATTGCGGCGGCCAGGGCCGTGGACCGCAATTACAACGATGTCCTGAGTGTGGGACTGCGGAACATGGTTCGCTTCAAAAACGAGGTTTCCGACCGGATAGTCGATACTATCATCCTGGCGCAGGCCGATAAGATTTTCCTCGATCTGTTGGACGAAGCGGTTTTCCAGGAAACCGCGATCGAGGTCCTCTCCAGGGTCCACGCGGATGTGAGCGATCATTACGTGGCGCTTCTAAAATCCAGGGGTTACAGGGAACTGGCCGAAAAAATCCTGCCTGAAGAAGCCCGGGAGGCCAGAAAGCCGCGGGCATGCGCCGTCGATGATTCGCGCATGATCCTAAGCCTTTACAAAAACACTCTTCACGAACTGGGAGTGGAGCCCGTGGTCTTCGAGTTCCCCGCAAGCGCCATCGAGTGGCTTGGAAAGGAAAAGCCCGATATCGTTTTCACCGATCTTAACATGCCGGAGATCACCGGAATCGAACTTACCCGCAGGGTTCGAAAAATATACTCTGAAAAAGAACTTCCGATCATCATGGTCACAACCCAGAGCGACGCCCAGGACCATGAGGCGGCAAAGGCCGCCGGGGTCAGCAGCATCCTTTTTAAACCTTTTGACAAGGCTGCTCTGAAGCGTTGTCTCGACAAATTCTGTCCCCCCCAAACATCGTAGAGGGAAGGCGTTGTCCCGGGGGGCCAGTCCATCAACAACACCCGAGGTTTCATGACGAAGCCGGGTCACCGGTTTATCGATTCTTATAGACCGGCGGCCTTTTTTGCAGAAAAGCCGACAAGCCTTCCAAGTGATCTTCGGTGGTAAAAAGTAATGCCTGCGAAAGCTTTTCGATGAACAGCCCGGCCGTGAGGCTGGAGTCGCCTCCCACGTCGACGACCGCTTTGGTAAGGCGCACGGCCAGAGGGCCTTTCTTTAGCATCTTCGCAGCCATCTCCTTGGCTGCGCCAAGCGCCGCTCCTTTAGGAACGACCTTGTTGACCAGCCCTATTCGGTGGGCTTCCCCCGCGTCCACAAGGTCTCCGGTCAGGATCAGTTCCTTGGCCTTCGCGGTCCCTACCAGGCGAGTAAGTCTTTGCGTGCCTCCCGCTCCGGGGAGTATCCCCAGGTTTAATTCCGGCTGCCCCATCACGGCATGTTCTTCTGCGATGCGCAGATCACAGGCCAGCGCCAGTTCGCACCCTCCGCCAATGGCGTAGCCATTGAGCGCGGCAATGGTGATTTTTCCCATCGATGCCAACCGGATCAAAATGGATTGATTCCCATGTCCCAGGGTCTCCAGCATCGAACGCTCACGCAGGTCTCGAATGTCCGCGCCGCCGATGAAAGCCTTGTCTCCCGCGCCGGTTATCACCAGGACATGGAGTTCCTCGTCCCTGTCGGTTCGCTCGATCACGTCTTCTATTTCGAGCCATGCCTCGTTATTGAGAATGTTTCCCGCCTCCGGCCGATTGACGGTCACGATGCCGATGCCGTTATCCCGCTCAAAAATCAGGTGCTTGTACTCCATGGTCCCTCTTTTCCCGTGCAATCCTCGAAAATCATTATTTCCACCCATTCAATGGGAAGTTCCATCCTCATCACCAAATGGTTCTTAAAATGAGGGCAACTCCTTGTCCTCCTCCCCCACAGATTGTTTCCAGTCCAAAGGAAGTCTGGCGCCGCGCCATCTCATGGACCAGCGTGACCATGCGCATGGTTCCGGTGGCGCCGATGGGATGCCCGAGGGAAATTCCCGATCCATTGACGTTGACCTTTTGTTCGCATTCCTCCCGGGTGAGCCCCAGGAGCCTGGCATCCGCGAGCACCTGGGCTGCGAAGGCTTCCTGAATTTCCAGAAGCTCTATGTCTGCGAGTGTGATATGCGCCCGGCCGAGGGCCTTGTTCACCGCGGAGGCTACGGCGGGGTAGGTGAGGGTGGGGTCGCAGGCCGCGTTGCCTCCCGCCACAAAACCGGCCAGAGGCTTTAGTCCCATCTCGCGGGCAAAGCTCTTGGAGGCGAGCACGACCGCGGCGGCGCCGTCATTTTCAGACGAGGAATTGCCGGCGGTGCAGATTCCGTTTTCGTAGACCGGTTTGAGCCCGGCAAGTTTGTCCAGGGTTGTATCGGCCCTTGGTGTCTCGTCTTCTCTAAACAGCAGCGGCTCCCCTTTTACGGGTCTAAGCGGAACGGGGACGATCTCACCGGCGAACCGGCCTTCCTTCATGGCGGCGCAGGCCCGCTGGTGGCTTCGAAGGGACCATGCGTCCGCCTCTTCACGGGTCACATTTTCGGCCCTGGCCGCCGCCTCCGCCCAGCTCATCATGGAGTTTAGCTCTCCGTAGCGCTCGACCGGCTGCGACATGACCCGCGCTCTCTGGATGCGGTCAAAAAAAGGCACGCCCCACATGGGAAGCGCCCCGTGGCCCCGGGGCATGAATCCCCACTTCTGGTCCACTCTTCCCCCCAGGCCCCAGCGGATTTCCCCCGGCAGATAAAGTTCCGCCCGGCTCATGGAATCCATCCCTCCGGCCACCACCACTTGCGCATTGCCGGTCTGAATCTTCATAACGCCAAAAAGAACGCTGTCCACCCCCGAACAGCACCTGCTGTCGATGGTAACGGCCGGTATGGATTCGGGCCATCCCGCGGCCAGGACCGAGAATCGCCCGGCATTGGCGCATTCACCGTTCTGGTAGGCCTGGCCGACGATAACCTCGTCCACCTGTCCGGGGTCGAGTCCAGCCTTTTTGACCGCCTCATTAAGGACCAGCGCTCCCAATTCATAGACCGGCACGCTTCTGAGGCTGCCGCCAAAGGCGCCAATGGGCGTGCGCACCCCGGCAAGGATCACCACTTCTTCCATCACAAGACCTCACATTCTCATCGGGTTGGAGCCGCCCTCTACTTTTTGATAGTCCCGTCCGGGTTGTATTCATACCAGCCACGGCCCGTTTTACGTCCCAGTTGCCCCATTTGGACCTTTCGCCTGAGTATGGCCGGGGGATAAAAGGACGCGTCTCTGGTCTCTTCGTAGATGGCCATCAAGGCCCCGTGAGTGACATCCAGGCCCACCATGTCTCCAGTTTCAAACGGGCCCATCTTCCTGCCCCCGGCCAGGCGAAGTCCCTTGTCGATGTCTTCCACCGTGGCCACCCCCTGTTCGACCAGGCGCATCGCCTCGATATTGGCCCGGAAATTGATCCTGTTGATAACGAAGGCGGGGATGTCCCGGTGCACCAGGATTGGATCCTTGCCCAGTCTGCGGACAAAATCCACGCCCCGTGAGAAGGTCTCCTCGCTGGTGAGCATCCCGCGGATCACCTCCGCTGTCCCCATCATGGGCACGGGCGAGAAGAAATGAAGCCCGAGAACATTTTCCGGCCTCCCGGTGACCCCGGCCAGCTCGGATATGGAAATGGCGCTGGTGTTGCTGGCCAGAATCGCTCCCGGTCCGGCCGCCTTGTCGAGCCTGCGGAAAACATCGCGTTTGAGTTCCAGGTTTTCGAACACCGCCTCGATGACCAGATCCGCGCTTGCCGCCGCCTCGATCTCCGTCGTTGTGGCGATTCGGGTCATGATCTCTTCCCTGCTTTCCTTTACGCTCCCCTTTTCCACCAACTTTCCCACCGACCAGGAAATGTTCTTTTTGGCTTCGAGAAGAGCCTCGGGTCGAACGTCGTTCAAAATAACCCGAAACCCCGACTGGGCGCAAACCTGGGCAATGCCGCCACCCATCAGTCCACTTCCCGTGATGAAAATTTTTTCGATGCTCATTTTTTCCCCCCGATGATGCCGGTAGTGCGGCCATTTGGATTTTGCAAATAGATTGGCGTCAAATCCTTTTACTGTCAAATTCGTTTTCGCACCCCCTCTATTTTCTTCGACGCAACCACTCGCCACGAGAAGTTTTTCCACGCGAAGCCGCGAAGGGAATAACACTTTCCATTGTTGCGGGGGGGGCTCATGTCAATGTGGTGGGGTTAAGCGACTCAACTGTGCTCCTCTTTTTTGAGCGATCGATCATGATCCCGGAGGGATCAAAGCCATTAGCCGGGGGTTGAGGCCGTGAGGCCGATACCCCCGGAAAGGAACGAGAAAAAGAAGGAGACGACCCCGTGAGGGGTCGCAGATCAGAACCATCAATCAAGATGGGTGGATTTGAGCGCCAGCAACAAGTGAACATGATCCGCAACGCCGCCAATGACCTCGGAAAACTCTCCCAACTCACGAACAGTGCCCCCGATGTACTCATGAAGGCGGATACGCCATGAAGGGTCGATCAACTCCTTGTACTCGGCTTGAACGAGAAAGAAACTCACGGCTGACTGACGTCAAGTTCGTCATTCCGGCAGGCTTTTAGCCGGAAGCCAAGTGGTTTTTCCCAAATGAAGTTTGATAAGAGATTTCACCGGGAAAGGTAATTTGAAACACCGTCATAGCTGCAGGATCGTATGGTTGGTAGGAGCGGCTTCCAGCCGCGACAGGTTAGATAAAACGAAAAACTGAAAGACGTTCCGAAAATATACCGTCGCGCCATGTTCGGTAATCAATGACGGTCTCAGTAACTCAACAGCGTTGTCCAGGGGGGATGGCGAGGATTGGACAGTTCATATCTATTTTGGGGAAATCGTGCGCTCCCAAAAGGGCATGACGGGCTTTGGCTTGGACATGGTTGGGGGCTCTCGGCCGAGATTAAAGACCCTCCATGTTTTTGCAGGGGCTATTCTTTATTCTTTTTCACTCCTCCAGTTCGAAATTTTTGACAAATTGACCGATCTGCACGCCCAGGTAAATACATTGAATTCCTTCCAGACACGCTTCGGCATCTTTTTTCTCGAGGTGGGTCGCCAGGTTGTGTTGGCCCTTGAAAATTTTAACGATCCATGAATCCGTACCCTCGTCGAAATTCAAGGAAATCGAAAGATCGTGCTGAACAATCTCAGGGTACATCTCTCTGATTTTAGACTCCAATGTTTTCGAGTCGACGTTCATGGCTCACCCCTTATGATTGTAAGTGCAACGCCGGTTATCAATGCCGCGGTTACATCGTCGAGCGGCTCTGCAGATTTCAAAGTAAATCGGCCGGCGTGTGAAATCAATTGGTGGGGGACTTGGCGCATGCCGCGGCGCCGAAGCTCAGAAACCAGTGACCCCCAGGCCCGGGTATGCTTATATAGAGGGCAGTGGAAAAGGAGAAGTGCCGGGGGGAATCGGTCTGGAATTGGTGAACCTGATACTTTTTGATCGCAGGTCCTATGGGCCTTCCAGAGTGAGGGAAGATGAAAAAATCAAATTATGAGAATATCCAGCAGGCATTTGCAGGTGAGGCCAAAGCCTATTTCCGTCTTCGGGCCTTTGCGAAGAAGGCCCATGAAGAAGGCCATCCACAGATCGCTTCTCTTTTTCGGGCGATAGCGGAAGCCGAGAAAGTGCACGCCGAGCAACATTTCGCCCTCCTCGAAAAGGTGAAGAGCACCGAGGAGAATTTGAAATACTCGTTTGAGAAAGAATCGTTTGTCAACGAGGTCGCCTATCCCGAATTCCTGCGGCAGGCCTGGGCCGAGGAGGACCATGCCGCCATCCGGGCTTTCACCTTGGCCCGCAATGCCGAAGAGCGACATGCGAAGTTCTACAAATCCGCGCTCACTCACATGATCGCCGATCGGGAAGTCACCTATTTCGTATGCTCGAACTGCGGCTGGGTGGAAGAATCCGTCCCCCCGGAAACGTGCCCCAACTGTCAAAAGAGCGGTGAATTCTACTTCCGGGTGGATTAGAAGCCGGCGGCTGTCTGTTGCGATTGGACTGCGGAGTGCGGCATCTTCAAGTTCGGAGCGCGCCAGAGGGTTCGAGAGGACTTATTTTTTCAATTGAACCAGAGATTACTAACGGGTGCCGGACCTTTAAAACTGTGGTAACGTTTAAGAATGATCCTTCGTTTCGACCAGCATTTTTCGAGGAGAAGAGTATGAAAGTTCTGGGTATCAGCGGTAGTCCACGAAAAGAGGTTTTATCGGGGACTCGCAGGCTCGTGGAAACCGTGGCTAAAGCCACTAATTGCGAGTATGAAATCATTTCGCTTCAAGGGCTGAGAATCTCCGGATGTATCGCATGCCTGGGTTGTGTCGAGGACAATGTGTGTAAATTGGAAGACGATCTTACCCCGCTTCGCGAGAAGATAATAAAGGCCGATGCCTATGTCATTGGCGCTCCCAATTACTTTTCAGGTCTGAATGGTCTAACTCACGCCCTCCTGGAACGGTGGTTCCAGTTCCGTCATCAGGACGGCAATCTCCTTTGGGGCAAATTGGGTGTTGCTGTGGGGGTGGGGGGTGCTGAGGGGCACTTTCCCGCTGACGAAATCGAGAAATTCTTCAGCTATAATTTCATCGAGACTATTGCCAAGATTGTCGGGAGAGGGGCTGCTTCGTGCTATACCTGTGGACATGGGGAAACATGCAGAGTAGGTATTCCGCATCTGCTTCACGGAGAGGGAGTGAGAATTACTCCGGAAACGACACCTGATGTCATCAAACTGGTCAATGTCATGGAAGCCGCCGCGGATGCCGGCAGGCTCCTGGGGAAACGTCTCAGGCAAGGGCATGATAGAACGAAAGTCACTGTCACGATGCAGAATAAAATGTTGCATAAATTCCGCGCTTCCGTTTAATCCAGTATGGAAGTCCTTGCCCTTCGGGCAGGATCAAAGTTCAGATGGCGTTGTCATCTGCTGGAAGACCCGCGACACCAAGGCCCTCCCGGGCCAGGGTCACAAAAAGGGTGTGCAATATAATGGTGCACCGACCGGCAGGGAAAGCCGGCAAAGCCTTAAATCGGCAGTATCGGGCTAATCCGGCAAGACATAGAAGTCATTAGCCTAATGACCAAATGGGATTCCCGCTCACGATTTGGCAATCCGAACCGGCTATCCAACTAACGCCATGACAGCCGCTCCTCAAGACCATGGCGATAGTGTCAGCGCCCAATCAAGAAATCGGAAAAAAATGAAAAGAGCTAGCACATTTATTGCTAATGGTAAGCGACGGACCCCCGCTTGCCGTTAGGAGGCACACCATGCAGTACGAGCAGGTAGTATCCGTTGGAACAGTGTCTGAGAGACATTGCCTTATCGAGCTTAAGACCTGGCTGGAAGATGCCCGTGACATGCTTATCCCGGCTATACAAAGGGTAGAGAACGAGCTGCAACGAATACCGCTTCTAGAGTCGGCGTTTTGCGAGACCGAAGCTCCTTCCACCGTCACTGAAGGGCTTACCAGCATAAGGGTAGGCATGCAGGCGTGCCTGGAGATTTTGCGCGATCAGGACCGCAGATGGATAAAGGGGATAAACTCGGTAGAAAAACTGGTTAGAATCTCAGATGGTTGGGAGGCTTCCGGCGAACTGTCCGTGAAGCATTGCACTATCGAGTTTAAGACCTGGCTGGAAGGCGCCCTGGAAACGCTTATGCCGGCCGTGCAAAGGGCGGATAACGAGCTGCAACAGATACGGCGGATAGAAGCGGAATTTTCCAAGATTGAAGCTCTTTCCCTCATTACGCAGAGGCTTACCAAAATCAGGTCAGGCATGGAGGAGTGCCTGGAAATTTTGCGCGATCAGAACGTCGAATGGATGAGCAGAATAACCTGGATCGAAAATGTGGCCGGAATCACGGCGGTTTGGCAGGTTTCCACCGAACTTGTGGGCTTGGAGACAGAGCCGCCCTGCAAACCGCTGACACCCGCCTTTGGTGTTGAACCTCTTCATCCTGGAGAACAGATACGCATAGGTGAGAGAAATTCCGTGACCGCTGCCCTCTCCAGGACTTTTTCAGAACACTCTTTTCTTACTTTCATTTTTTTCACGCTTTCAATAGTTCTAATAACGGGATCGCTCAGCTATTTAATAGCCAATCACAGCCGGCTTCAGGACCTTCATCAGTACATTTACACACTTAAGAATGAGCTATCCACAAGCCGCTCGGCCAATAAGGACCTATCGCTTAAGAACTCTGATTTAAACCACTCCATAGCTGCTATGGAAGGTTATTCCAACAAGGTTAAGGAAAAGAACAGCGAATTGAAGCTTGATCTTCAGGCTGAACATTTGACGCTGGCTCAAAGCAAACATGACTTAGCTGCCATAAAAGCTACTAATCATAGAATGAGATACGAAGTAAAATCAAAATTATTGGATATCGCCAATGCACAAACCGAATTGAAAGGCGCATTGTATTTGTCTGAAATGTCCAAAGCCAAATCGGACAGGGCTTTAATACTGAATCCGGTGTGGTTTCAGCCTGGTGAGAGCGTCCGGATTCTGGACGGCAGGTTCACAATTCGTATTGAGCAGGCACTAGGCCAAAACCCGCGCTCCGGCATAGTTTTTCAAGTGTCTCCGGTCCGAAAGGGATTTGCCGGGAAGCGGTATCACAAAACCTTCCGCGCGCGATTGGGGATCCCGGAAAATTTCAGAGCCGGATATCATAAGTGCGCCCTGGTATTGCTCGGCAGCAAAACAAATGGTAACGGAACGAGAGCATACCTGATCGCGGTTTTAAGGAAGTAGGCAAAACGACCAAAGGGGCGCCCCCTCGGCGGGGAAGACCAACCTCTTCGGCATGGTCTAGGCCGACGCATAATCGCGCGACTTCTGCTTGTCCACACCCGCCGCATCAGACTCGGATTTGGCGTCAACCACCACCACGGTCAATCCGCGCGCTTTTAAAATTAGCCGCTCGACCACCGTTTTCCTCCCCAGCAGCCGCTTCCACCAGGGCAGGGGGCCCGGCCTGCCGATCACCAGGTGACCGACACGGTATTCGCTTGCGAAATGCAGGATGGTGTCGACGATGTCTTCGCCCTTGTAAGTGAATACAATGGCCCCCAGGGCGTTGGCCAGAGTCAGGGTCTCGGAGAGATAGCGCTGGGTGGTGGCGTCGATGGCCGTGGGGGATTCGGAGGGCCGCTGCACGTAAACGGCGTACCAGTTGCGGTTGAGGCGCCCGGCAAGCCTGGAGCCGTAGCGAAGAAGGCCCGCGGAGTTGGGGCCGCGCGAACTAAGACACACCATCACCTGGTCGGGGGCTGTGGAGTGTTCCTCCTCGGGAGTGCTCCTGCGCTTCAGATCGATCTGAGAGGCCAGCTCCCGAAAAGCCAGTTCGCGCAATTCGTTTAAGTTCGTGCGCTTGAAGAAATTATCGAGGGCCGTGGAGACCCTCTCCCGGGGATAAATTTTGCCCTCTTTCATGCGCTGCTGCAGGTCTTCGGGCGCGAGGTCAACGTTTACAATCTCGTCGGCTTCGGCCAGAATGGAGTCGGGCAGCCGTTCGTGCACTTTGACGCCGACCAGCTGCTCGACCGTATCGTAGAGGCTTTCCAGGTGCTGAATATTCAGGGTGGTGATGACGTGAATACCGGCCGCCAGAAGATCCTGCACATCTTGGTACCTTTTGGGGTTCTCGCCTCCCGGAACGTTGGTATGGGCCAGTTCATCGACCAGCGCCACTTCGGGATGACGGGCCAGCACGGCGTCGAGATCCATTTCTTCGAGCAGTATCCCCCGGTAGTGAATCTGTTTTCTGGGAACGACGTCCAGACCCTCCACCAGGTTTGCGGTTTCGGCCCTCCCATGCGTTTCCACCAGTCCCACAACCACATCGACGCCCGCCTGCCGCAACCGCTGGCCTTCGGTAAGCATCTGCCAGGTTTTCCCGACCCCCGGTCCGTAGCCAAGGTAAATCTTTAGTTTGCCGCGCTGAGCGCGCCGGATCAACTGAAGAAAGCTAAGGGCCTTGTCTTCGGACATTGAAATCTCCCGCTTCGAACGGACTTATACGAAGTTACGTTCAAGATGCGTCAAATAGATGGGTTTCACTGCGTTTCACCCATCCTGCAGCGGCTCTCGACAGGCTGGCGTAGGATTGGGCTGTAGGTTGGGCTAAGCGTAGCGCAGCCCAACAAATACTTTCGCCACCCCGGTTAATCCCATGCTCTTGCTCTTTTAAGATACAAGGATGGGTGGAGCGAAGCGCAACCCATCAG
>JARLHP010000125.1 GCA_031292195.1 Syntrophobacteraceae bacterium | reverse complement strand
GACAGTCGTCGGCGACCCAGTCGGCCCCGGCAGCCAGCAGGTCCTGCCGTGAACCGCTGCCGCTGCAAACTCCCGCCGTAAGTATTCCGGCCGCCTTGCCGGTTTGAATGTCGAGGGGATGGTCTCCTATCATGATCGCCGTTTGCGGATCGGCGCGCACGAACGCCATAGCGCAAAAAACATGGGCGGGATCGGGCTTGGGGGCGGCCACATGGTCGCGGGAAAAAAAAGCGGGACAAACATCGTAGAGATCGGGAAAGACAGTTCGGACCGCCGCTTCGCTGTTTCGGGTTATGATCGCCGTTTTGGCGCCGTTGGCCTTCAGCATTTCAAGAAGCGGCCTGGTGAAATGAAAAAGCGCGCCGCTCCTGGCGGCTTCCATCTCCATTTCGGCGATCATGGCCAGGGCCTGCGCACGGAAATTTCCGAAGCGGCCTCCCGAATGGCGAATCTTTTCCTCCAGCCAGCCAACCCACTCCAAAGCGGGAAGAAAGGCCGGCGGGGGCGGAGCCGTCAAATACCCCCCGGCCAGTGAATTCAGCCTTTGTTTCATTTCTGCGAAATCCAGCCGAAATTCGGCCAGAGTACCGTCAAAGTCGAAAATGAAGCATTCTATTCTCAAGTGAACCCGATCCGCTTTCGTTGCTCCAGTGGGAATCAGGCTCTATCATAGCACAGGTTCGAATTGAAGAAAAAGAGAGGAAGGCGCGCCGGCAGGGGCATTCTGTTCCAACGGAAATTTATTGTAAGCGCGCCAGGTTAAGACTCATTCCGGTCCGATGGCCCCTGCCGCCGTGGTTCGGTGTGCCTGCCGCCTATCCGCCGAAGGCCTGCCCTTTTGACCGGCCGTCGTCTCCCGGCCGGTCAAAAAAAAGAACTCTCTGTGTCTCTGTGTCTCCGTGGTGGATTTTCCTGTTTTTAGGCGTGAGAACAAATTTAGCGTGGGCGCGCCGGCGTTCCGGATCCCGAGGGGGTTGGGGGGGGGGACATCAACTCACCGCCCAACCCCAAAGTCTTTCGGGACAACTCCCCGAGGGTCCGTTAAAACAATGAAAGTCACCACGCGCGGCTTCGCGTGGGAACGCTCTTCGAGGCAACACTTACCTGTGCCCGCCGCCGTGACCGCCGCCGCCTCCAAAATGGCCGCCGCCACCACCAAAGTGGGCCGCTCCGCCTCTAAAGCCTCCGCCTCCGAAGTGAGACGCTCCGCCGAAATGGTGTGCTCCGCCCACCGAACCGCGGAAACCGCCACCGCCGTTAAAGCCGGGATGCGGATGACCGGCGTTCGAACCGGCAAAACCATGGCCGCGGAAATTCCCGGCGCCGTTGACACCGTGATTTCGGGCGCCGCCGGCAAACCCGTGACCATGCACTCCGGCAGCGCTACCCCTGTCGGCTGCAAAGCCGTGGCCGTGACCGGTAAAGCCGTGGGCTGCTCCTGCCCGGTTCCTGGAAAGACCTCTTTGGACCGAAGCCGCGGAGGGCCTGTTGAAGGCGCCGGCGTGAGCGCCGTGACCTCCCGCTCCACGGACTGTGCCCAGACCGGCCACGTGGTTCCTGGAGAATTGATGGAAATTGGCAGTCCTAAAATCCCCCCGATGGAATCTTCCACGGGGATCGTTGATATTCAAGTGCCGGTTGACATTTACATAGACGTTTCTATCACCCCAGCCCCAATGTCCCCAGCCCCAGTTCCAGAAGGCGCCGACCGCTATGCCCGCCGCAAATCCGAACAGGCCGTACGTGATATACGGTCCCGCGTAAGGAAAGAAAGCGTAGGGAGGATATCCCGGCCACCACCAGTTCCCGTAGATTACCGAGGGATCATAATAGGGAACATAGACTACTTGGGGATCAACGGGCTGGATTTCGATAGCGTTGTTGGAAACGACCACCTTTTGCTGCTCCGTGGTATTGAGGTTGCCCTTGGAGTAAGCCCTGTGCCGCAAGTCCTGCACCTGCGCCATGACATCCGGCTGCTGACTCAGGAAAGCCTCGCCAAGATTTGTCGTCCAGTCAATTTGGTTATCCATCATGGCGAGCACCTTGGGAAATGGAACCAGCGCCTTGACGCTCAAGTCCCAGTCTCTTTTGTCCAATGCGGCATTGATCCGGTCCTTGCTCCAGTCTTGGTGCGCCTTAACCCACCTGTCCGCTTCCACCACCTGGGACGGATAGGTGGAAGCCAGCAGGATTTGGGCGAGAAGTGAATCCGGATACAGGGCGATCGGCGCGAGCATCTGGTCAAGCTGTGCCTGACTGAAGTTCTGCGGGGCGCCGCCGCTCTGAGCGTTTGGCGCCGGCTGCGCGAACACTCCCACCGGGGCCGTCAGCACCACCGACAGAATCCCGATCAATGCGGAAGTCCATATATTTTTTCGGATCATTACTGGTCCTCCTAGTAATCTGTGCCAGTATCCATCCGGAATCTGCCTGACGGGCGAGACATTCGACAATTACCCACCCTTGCCCACATGCAGTCAGGGGACATGCATTTTTCGCCCACCCCGCATGGACCCGCACCGGAGCAAATGGCCACAACGATCACCCCGCGGGTTTCCGGATGACACCATGTCGTTTATATCTCTACATAAGATAGTAGCTGGCGGGCAAATTTAAAAGCCCTTGAAGAGCCGGTGAATAGGTGAATGCGAAGTCCCTCCGCCTGGTTCCACTTGTTTTCGAGAGAAGGTTTGTCTTGAAGGGGCCCCTCGGCCCTTCTCCGCAACGCATCCCGGTCGAAATGACCTTTTGCGTCTTGGTCCCGGCCGATTGGCTCCCCGACGCACTTCATGGTTGTGGCCCCCTCCTGCCTTCCCCGGACTCGTTTTCCGTAAAAGTAATGACCGCTCCGCTCACCTGCCCGCCAGGGTCCCTGTAGGGTACGATTTTTGTCCAATAATACCGCCCCTGCCGGGTGATTATCTCCATTTCCTTGACCCCGTATCGGGTGATGGCTTTGCGGATGTCGTTAAAAAACGAATCGTAATCGAAATGCGTGGAGATATGGGTCAGAGAACGCCCGATATCGGCGTCGATCAGGCTGACCAGATTGGTGGCCTCCCGGGTGAAACGCAGCACATTGAGGTCCCTGTCCACAAACAGGATGGCGATCCCGGTGGCGTTCAAAACGTGATTGATGGTCTCATAAGAATGGGAGATCTCGAGGATCTTCTCGTGCAGTTGGGCATTGACCGTGGAAAGCTCTTCGTTTAACGACTGCAATTCCTCCCGGGAGGACTCCAGTTCTTCGTTGGTGGATTGAAGCTCTTCATTGGAGGACTGCAGCTCCTCGTTTACCGATTTCAACTCCTCGTTGGAGGTCTCCAGTTCTTCCATGGCGGTGCGATGGTCCTGCTGCAGCCTTGCAATTTCGCGCTCCAGCTCAAGTGTGCGCTCCGTGACCGCATCGGGGACACCGCTTTTCTTTCGCCGGGGCTTTGGGGTTTGCGGGATTTCCTCGAAAATTATAACGACCATGTTCTTGATCGATTCGGGCTTTCCCAAAAGCTTCACCACCAGGTTGAAGTCCTGAAAACCGCCGTTGGTCTTGACCCTTAGCCCGTCTCTGCGGACCATCTGGCCGTCGGTCACCACGTTTCTAAGCGCCGAAGCAAGCTCGAAGCGCAGCCCCTCCCGGGCCATGTCCACCACGTTTACGCTCATACGGCCCGTGGCGTGCTCCAGGTACTTGCCGGTCCGTCCGTGAATGTAGCTGATCTCGCCGCGCCGGTTAACCACCACGCAGGGAGGCGAATGCATCTCCAGGATGAGCCGCGAGGTGGCTTCGGCCACCGCCATGTCGCTTGGCTCAAGAAGGGGCTGGCCCGGGGCCTGCACCACCCCTTTTCCGCGCATCGGGAACTCGACCGTCGGCTGCAGCGCCGGACCGACGTCTATCCTGCGGTAGACGCTCCACCTTTTGCTGACCGAGGTGAAAAGATCGGTAAATTCTCCGATCGTTTCGGAAGTCCCCAGGAAAAGAACCCCGTCGGGCTTCAGGGCATAATGGAAAAGCGGCATAATCTTTTTCTGCGCCCGCGACTCGAGATAGATCAGCAGGTTGCGGCACACCAGCAGATCGAGCCGGGAAAACGGGGGGGCCTCGAGTACATTGTGAGCGGCAAAGACCACCGGTTCGCGCACTATCTTTCGGACCTCAAAGCCGGAACTCTCCTTTTGGAAAAAACGCTCCAGTCTCTGAGGCGTCAGGTCGGCGGCGATATTTTCCGGGTAACGCCCGTTTCTGGCCTTCTCGATAGCGGGCTGGTCCAGATCGGTGCCGAAAACCTGCAGTTCCTTCCTGATGCCCAACTCGTCCAGGCATTCCATCAGGAGTATCACGATAGAGTAGACTTCTTCTCCGGTGGCGCAACCCGCCGCCCACACCCGAAACGGCTCGTGCTCGGACCGATGTGCGAGAAGACTGGGCAATATTTCTTTTTTGAGGAAATTGAAAGCCTCGGGGTCACGGAAAAAACTGGTGACGCCGATAAGCAGGTCCTGAAAAAGCGCATCGATTTCGCCCGGGTTGAGGTGCAGATACTTGAGATACTGCTGGGAGGTGTGCACCCTGGTAACCGCCATTCGCCTTTGAATGCGCCGAACGAGCGTGCTCTTCTTGTAGGCTGAAAAATCATGGCCTTTCCGGTTGGCGAAGATCGTTATTATTTTCGAAAGGGTAGCGGAGAAATCCTCCTGCTCCTCGGCTTCTTCCGGTTTTGACACCCCCGGGCCAGCGTGGAAATATTCGATTATCCGCTCGGGCATTTCGGAGGGCGCCAGGATGAAGTCGGCCAGGCCCGTTCCAATGGCGCTTTCGGGCATTCCCTCATATTTGGCCGAAGCGGTGCTCTGCACCATCATCATGCCGCCTTTTTCCTTCAGTACCCGCAGTCCCTGGGTACCGTCGGCGCCCGTGCCCGAAAGTATAACGCAACAGGCCTGTTCCCTGCGGGCCTCGGCCAGGGATTTAAAAAACTTGTCGATTGGCAGCCTCAGGGTGGCGCCCCGTTTTTGTTCTTTCAGGCGAAAGGATTCCCCTTCTATTTCCAGGTCCCGATTGGAGGGAGGCAGATAGACCCTGTTTGGCTCGGCCGGCATTCCCTCTTTGACTTCCACCACCGGAATGTTCGACCTGCGCTGGATTATCTCCGGCAGAAGGCTGGAACGGGCAGGGTCGGTGTGGGATATGACCACGTAGGCTATGCCGCTGCCTTTGGGAACGTTTTGGAAGAATTCCTCGAGGGCCTCCAGTCCGCCGGCCGAAGCGCCTATGCCGACGATTGGAAAAGGCTTCTTGTCCGAGGTTTTGCCTTCACCTGCCGGTTTGTCCTCTTTCGGAGCGGGCTGCGCCAATTCCTCCAGCCTCTCGACTACAACCCGAACCTCCTGCGAAATTTCCCCTCCATTGTTCGCCTCTTCTCCCCGGCTCTCCTCCTGGTGAGGGGGCAAGTCTTTCTTTCCCGCTTTCGATTTTTTCTCTTCTTTGCCCGACATGGCCTCTCCTCACCAAGGAAGATTATTAGTTAATTTTAAAACTATAGCGGGAAGATTCAACGTCGGGAATATCTTTTGCCACGTCCACAGTCGTCATGAAAACCCGGCGGAGTCCTGCTTTTGCCTTTGTTACGGGGTCATTGCTGTTTTACCGGCAGGGTGATCGTAAAGGTCGCGCCTTTTGCGGGCGCGCCGTGTGCCGTGATGGAGCCTCCGTGGCGCTCGACGATTCGCCTGCAGGGTCTTCTTCGATTCAACTGTTCGGTGGTATGCGAAAGAGCATTAAGGGGCGGGCCGTAACCGAGATCTCTAAACAGGCGCGAAGGTCTCTTGCAGATAGCCGCCGCCCGGGACCTCACGGGCTTTGAGGTGCTGAGTTAAGCACAGTTAAGCAAAATGGATTTTTGCGCCCGCGGCGCCCACGGGGGTGCGGGGGGCTCATGTCCCCCCAACCCCCGCTCTTTTGACCTTCGCCTTTTCAATGGCTCGCCACATCGGGATATCGCAAAGCTATAGGCTGCCGGTGTAGCCTCTATATAACTGAATGTCGTCTATCACCGCCTGGTAGTCCTCCTGCAGGCTGCGATGAAGCCTGGCGTTCTCAAGGGCGATCGCTCCAAACTCGGCCATGGACTGAACGAACTCCACTTCAAAATCACTGAATCGACGGGGCGAAGATGTATACAGCCGCACCGAGCCAATGACCTTGTCCTGCAGGATGATGGGAACAGAGAGGATGGACGCGATCCCCTCCTTCTGCGCCGCGTCGGGATATTGAGCCCTGGAATCGCGTCTGGCGTCCTCGACCCAGACGACCTCGCCCGCCATCGTGGCCGCAATGCTGTGGTCTGTGGCAACCGGCCCCTTTTTCATGTACTCCTCGGACAATCCTTTGGAGCAGACTACTTTGAGGACCTTGTTCTTTGGACTCGCCAGCCTGATGGAGCAGGCCTTTACTTTCAGGTTCTCAACGGTTTTGTCCACGATGAGATCAAGGATTTCCTGAACCTGCAGAGTCGAGGTGAGAGCCTTGGCCGCTTCCTTTAAAACCCTCAGGTATCCAAGCTCCACGAGGACTTTTTCGAGCAGCATGGCGTTTTCGAAGGCCTGACCTCCCTGTTCGGCCAGGGAGACGGCAAACTCGATGTCTTCCGAGGTAAAATCCCTCTGTTCGGCGCAGTACAGCCGAAGCACCCCTATAGTCCGTTCCCTTACAACAATCGGAACCGAGACGATGGTCACAATCCCTTCTTTTATGGCTGACTCCGGGTACTGAACGCGCGGGTCGGTTCTGGCGTCCTTTATGACCACGATCTGCCCGGCGAGAGCGTCCGCAATGCTTTTTTCCGCATCGACAACCCCCTTGTTCCGATACTCATTGCTGAGGCCGCTGCAGGCAGCCGTTTTCAGCTCCTTTCGATCGTCGTCCAAAAGCAGTATGGCGCACCCCTTGACCTCAAAACCGTTTACAACGCCGTCGGCCAGCACCTTAAGCCGTTGCCCGACAGAAAGGGTTTTGGTAATGCTCTTGCTAAACTCCTGAAATACGGTCAAAAACTTAGCCTCGCGTGTCTCCATGACATGTCCTCCTGTGGTGGTTCATTCCCAAAAACCCCGAATCCCGACCGTGAAGATGGACGGTACCTCCAAAGGCCCTGGATTACGCCGACCCGCATATAATTTCCCTGGCAGGCCATGCGTCAACCTGGCAGGGCGAAAAACCCGTTGTGGACCAAGTTGGCCGAAAACCCCAACACCGCCGCAAGCGGCAATACCGCGTACGGCCCGAAAAAGGAGCAGGACAGGAAACGCATTGCCGGGGCTGGACCTTTGCCCCTTTAACAAATTAGTGACTGGCTAGGATCGAAGAGGATAAGGGATATCGCGTTTTAAACAGAACGTGAGGTCGGAACTTGAGGTCGGAACGTGCTGAAAGCCATCTATCGAACTCTCAGAGGGTGTAAGATAACAACTTACCTCGATGCTCTCAAGGAAGAGCATAGGACAAACAGGACGCATGGGACAAATAAAGAGCGGGGAGGAGCGAACCGTCCATGGGTCCGGAGATTGTATTAGCGCTGGCTACCCGTTCCCGGTCCGGTCTATGCTTTAAACCGCATGAGGATATCTCCGGTCTCCACGGCCTGTCCCGCAACCGCTCGGACCTCCTCGATAATTCCGTCTTTGGGCGATGCCACGCCGCTTTCCATTTTCATCGATTCCAGCACCACCAGGTTTTGGCCGCGAAAGACACGGTCTCCTTTGGCCGCCAGCACATCCACCACCAACCCGGGCATGGGACAGACCAGCGCGTTTTCCGAGGGCTTTTCCACCTTGGCGGGCATGTATTTCAAAAGCGCCCACTCCTTGGGCATGTAGACCTCGAAGACGCTCGTAATGCCGCTGAAGGCGACGAAAACAAAGGACTGGTCGGACTTGAGCCGGAACCTGTGGACCTGCCCGTCGATAGTCAGCCGAAGCCTGCGGCGGTAAAACTCGAATTGGGGCATTACCACGTCATAGGCGCGGCCATTGACGTGAATCGTCCATCGACGCACCTCTTGGGTCTTTTCCAGCAGCACCTCGAACAGGTGCTCTCCGGTTCGGACGATGTAATTGTGCGCTCCTCCGTCTTCTCTCCTGCCGCCGATAAGGGAGACCATGGGCCGCAGGGACTCCCGTATGGCCACTGTTTGCATATGATAAACCAGCGCGGCGGCAAGGGCCCCCATTTCGACGTTGCGCGGATCGGGGAGTTGTTTGGGCGTGCCGCCGTCGAAATGCTGCTCGATAAAGCCGGTGCTGAGGTTTCCCGCCGCAAATTCCGGATGGCACAAAACGCTGTTTACAAAGTCGATATTGGTAACCACCCCTTCGATGTGATAGCCGTTCAAGGCCTCTATCAGGCCGATACGGGCCTCCTCCCGGTTTTTGCCGTGGCTGATGACCTTGGCCAGCATCGAATCATAGTAGACTCCGATCCAACTGCCCGTTGTAACGCCGCTGTCCACCCGAAGGCCTCCGGCGTGCGGCTCGGCATAGCGGGTAATCATGCCGGTTGAGGGCATGAACCCCCGGGAGGGATCTTCGGCGCAAATACGGGCTTCCATGGCCCAACCGTTGGGCACGACCTCCTCCTGGCCGAACGGAATCGGCTCACCGGCGGCAATCTTGAGCTGAAGCTCCACCAGATCCAGACCGGTTACCTTTTCGGTCACCGGATGCTCGACTTGAAGCCGCGTGTTCATCTCCAGGAAATAAAATCGCCCCTTGGGGTCCAGTACGAACTCCACCGTCCCGGCGTTGACGTATCCGGCCTTGCGGGCCAGTTCGCATGCGGCTTGCCCCATGCTTTGTCTAATATCTTCACTGATGGCCGTGGAGGGTGATTCTTCGATGATTTTTTGATATCGCCGCTGGATGGAGCACTCTCTTTCACCCAGGTGTATGACGTTACCGAGAGTATCCGCCAGGACCTGGATTTCCACGTGCCGGGGCTGCTCTATGTAGCGCTCGATGAAAATGCGGCTGTCTCCGAAGGCCTTGAGCGTCTCCTGCCGGCAGGCGGCCAGCGCCGCTTCCATTTCCTGCGGAGCGAACACGATGCGCATGCCTTTACCGCCGCCCCCGGCCGCAGGCTTGAGCAACACGGGGTAGCCAACGCTTTGGGCGGCGCCCAAAGCTTCCTCCAGGTCGCTCAAGGCGCTGACGTGGCCGGGAATGACCGGCACGCCGGCCTTGATGGCCAATTCCTTGGAAGCGATCTTGTCGCCCATGGCGGCAATGACCCCGGCGGGCGGCCCGATGAATGCCAGTCCGGCAGATGTCACCATCTCGGCAAACCGGGAATTTTCGGAAAGAAAACCGTACCCGGGGTGCACTGCCCGGCAATTGGCGGCAAGGGCGGCTGAAACGATTCTGTCCATGTCCAGATAAGATTGACGGGCGGGCGCCCCGCCAATGAATATGGCCTCATCGGCCACCAGTCGATGCAGACTGCGGCTGTCCGCCTCGGAGTATACGGCCACGGCCCCGATTCCCAGACGATTGCAGGTGCGGATGATACGAACCGCTATTTCGCCCCGGTTGGCTATAAGTATCTTATCGAACATTTCTTCCCCTACAGTGGAATGTTTCCGTGTTTGCGCGAAGGGCCCTTGCCCTCCTTTCCGTCAAGCACCTGCAATGTGCGGATCAAGCGATGGCGCGTGTCGCGAGGGAATATCACATCGTCGACATAGCCGCGCTGCGCGGCCAGAAAGGGGTTGGCGAAGGTTTGCCTGTATTGGGTCATCTTTTCGTTCAAGACGGTTTCGGGGTCTTGCGCCGCTTGAATCTCTTTGCGGTAGATCACCTCCACCGCGCCTTTGGGCCCCATGACCGCTATCTCCGCCGTGGGCCAGGCATAGTTGACGTCACAATGGATGTGTTTGGAGTTCATTACCAGGTAGGCGCCGCCGTAGGCCTTGCGAACGATGACCGATATTCGCGGCACGGTGGCCTCGGTAAATGCATAGAGCAGCTTTGCGCCGTGGCGAATGATTCCGCCGTGTTCCTGGTCGGGACCCGGCATGAAACCCGGAACATCCACCAGAGCTATCAGCGGGATGTTGAACGCGTCGCAGAATCTAACGAACCGGCCGGCCTTGAAGGAGGCGTTGCTGTCCAGAACCCCGGCCAGCACCGCCGGTTGGTTGGCCACAAGCCCTATGGTCTGCCCCCCCATGCGGCCAAAGCCGCAGATGATGTTTCGGGCAAATCCGGCCTGAACCTCCATGAATTCCGCCCCGTCCAGAATGGAGTAGATCAAAACGTTCATGTCGTAGGTCTGGTTAGGGTTGTCCGGAATCAGAAAATCCAGTGCCGGGTCGATCCGATCGGGGGGATCGCGCAGGTCCAGAATAGGGGCTCGCTGTCGATTGTTGGAAGGCAGATAGCTGATCAGACGCCTGATCTCACGCAGGCACAACACATCGTTTGGGGCCGTAAAGTGAGCTACGCCGCTCACGTTCGAGTGGACCTGCGCCCCGCCCAAATCCTCGGAAGTTATTTCCTGGTGCGTGACCGTCTTGACCACGCTCGGGCCTGTCACGAACATGTAAGAGGATTGCTGCACCATGAAGACGAAATCGGTTATGGAGGGACTGTAAACCGCGCCCCCGGCACATGGCCCCATTATGCAGGAGAGCTGGGGAACCACCCCGCTGGCCCTCACGTTGCGGTGAAAGATTTCACCGTAGGCGGCAAGGGCGTCGACGCCTTCCTGAATGCGGGCGCCTCCCGAGTCGTTCAGGCCTATGATGGGATTGCCCACTTTTACCGCCATATCCATCACTTTGCATATCTTCTGAGCGTGGGCCTCTCCCAGAGAACCTCCGGCCACGGTAAAATCCTGGCTGAAAACAAATACTTCACGGCCGTCGATGGTGCCGTGCCCGGTGATCACACCATCGCCCAGGTAGCCTTTGACGTCCCCCAGAGCGCCTCCACGGCCGAGTTTGAGTACGTCGAACTCCTCGAAGCTGCCGTCGTCCAAAAGGAGGTCGATCCTCTCGCGGGCAGTGAGCTTGCCGATGCGGTGTTGGACATCCCTCTTCGTTTCGCCTCCGCCGGCTATGGATTCGGCTCGAAGTTTCTCCAGGGTTTCAAGGGTTCTATTATATTGAGTATCCATCTCGTTTACCTCTGTTCCACAACAATGCGCCAACTTCAGCCAGGCATGCCAACCGCATTCTTGGACCCGCTCTTTGACTCCCGAAAAAACGGTTGCGCGCCAAGGGTTTGGAAAAACATACATTCTACCTTTAGAATTAACAAGTTAAAAGTCCGAAAATGCATTGAGCAAATCCAAGGCTCGAACTTGCCGCCGCCGAAAAACCCTTTTTTTTTCCTGGTCGATCTCACCGCTGATGGACGCACATGGACGCGGATATAAAAAATACCTGCTAGTGTGCAATCTGCGCTCATCTGCGGTGCTTTCTTCCCGCTCGCCGGGATCAAACCCGACTCAATCGGAATTTTCTATTTGCCTCATCGGCTATCGCCATTTATATTTAGCCTTGGCCCTTGGCTGGAAGTCCGTAAACCGCGCGGAGTCACTTGAGACCATTTGGGAGATAATATATGTCAAATCAGTATGATGCGATGTGGGAGAAACTAAACCTTGACCTGGATGCCCATAGCGGGCTGCTCGAAGTGCTCGGAAAGTTCTACGGGGATATCTACGTGAGCCAGCAGGGGCGCCTCCGGGGAATGGAATACATGGACTTCGTGCTTTCCGAAGTCCACGGGCTGAGGATAAAAGAGCTTCAGGACGCCAAAGCCGCGGGCAAAAAGGTGGTGGGGACCTTCTGTGTTTTCGTTCCCGAAGAAATAGTGCTGGCGGCCGGCGGCGTTCAGGTCGGTTTGTGCGCAGGGGCGGAAATCGGAAACGACCAGGCCGAGAAGGTGCTGCCCAGAAACACCTGCGCTCTCATCAAGTCGTTTGTCGGCTTCAAGCTCTCAAGACTCTGCCCCTACATCGAATCCTGCGATCTTATCGTGGGAGAGACCACTTGCGACGGCAAGAAAAAGGCCTACGAGATCTTTTCGGACTATTCTCCGGTCTATGTCATGGAAATTCCCCAGATGAAGAACGCTTGCGACCGGGACCTGTGGAAAAGCGAGGTCCTGCGGTTCAAAAGCAAGGTCGAGGAGATAACCGGCAACAAGATCACGGCCTCCGGCCTAAAAGACGCCATTCACCTGGTAAATGAGCGCAGGCGGGTTCTGCAGCGCTTGAACCGGCTGCGCGCGACCGTTCCCACACCGATTTCGGGTAGAGACGCCCTGCTCATCAACCAGATATCCTTCTATGACGATCCGGTCCGCTTCACCACCAAGATCGGGGAATTGTGCGACGAGTTGGAGGAGCGGGTCAAAAGCGGAGTAGGGGTCGTCCCCGAAGGGACCGTGCGGCTGATGCTCTCCGGATGCCCCATGGCCGTTCCGAACTGGAAGCTCCCCTATATAATCGAGTCTTCCGGCGCGGTTATCGTCGGGGAAGAATCCTGCATAGGCACCCGCAATACCAGGGACTTGGTGGCAGAAACCGGCTCGACCGAAGCCGAACTGATAGACGCCCTGGTGGACCGGTATATGCGAATCGATTGCGCCTGTTTTACGCCCAACACGGAGCGGATGGAAAATATCGCCAACATGGCCCGGGAACTAAATGTCAGCGGTGTGATCCACTACGCGCTGTCTTTCTGTCAACCCTACGCCATTGAAGCCTACAAAGTGGAAAAGGCGCTGAGCGCGGCCTCCATCCCCATGCTGTCCATCGAAACCGATTACAGCATGGAAGATATGGAACAGCTCAAGACCCGCGTCGAAGCTTTCGTCGAGATGACGCGCTGATGGAACTTAAATGATCCCGAGGGTATCCATGTTCGAAGATCAGACGGTTGCCGGTATCGACATCGGTTCACGGTCCATAGAACTGGTTTTGGTGAACTCCGGGGGCGTCCTGCGCCATGAAAAGCGCCCCACCACCTTCGACCCCCTGGGGCAGTGCCGGGAACTGGTGGAGGGAATGGACGGCAGCCGGGTAATAGCCACCGGGTATGGCCGAAAATTATTCGCCGAATCCTTCTTGGAGCTAAACGTTTCGACGATCACTGAAATCCAGGCGTACGCGCTCGGCGTGCGGTTCCTCTACCCGGAAGCCAGGACCGTCCTGGACATCGGAGGGCAGGATACCAAGGTCATCTCTCTTTCCGACACCGGCAAGGTGTTGAAGTTCGAGATGAATGACCGGTGTGCTGCCGGGACCGGTAAATTCCTGGAATTCATGGCTGTTGCTCTCCAGATCCCGCTGGATACCTTCGGAGAATTTGCGCTTCGCTCCGACCGGCGCATACAGATCAGCAGCATGTGCACGGTTTTCGCCGAAAGCGAGGCGACCTCTCTTATGGCCCGGGGCGAACGCCCGGAAAACATCGCCATGGGATTGCACGGTGCGATCGTTTCGCGCACCATCGCCATGCTGAGGCGTGTGGGTGTCTCCCACCCGCTGGTGTTTGCGGGTGGTGTGGCCCACAACCCCTGCGCCGTAAGACTTTTGGAAGAGCAACTGGGACAGGCCGTCACGGTTCCGGAAAACCCGGACATGGTGGGGGCCATCGGTGCGGCGTTATACGGCAGAAACTCCGCCGCCCGAACTTGATTTTTCCACTGCCTGGAAAGGAGATAACGATGCTGCAGGTAAAAGAAATCGAAAAAAGATCGGCCATTGCCAACGGTGGGGCGGACACTGCTTGTCACGCTCCTTCTTGTCACGCTCCGGCTTGTCATGCTCCGTCCTGCCATGCTCCCGCTTGCCACGGACCGGCTGGAAAAGGGGCTTAGCTCCGCGGGAACGGCAACAGTCGGCCGGTATGCTTGAGGTTGTCATTCCGGGACCAAAGCCTCTGTATCTATCCGACCCGGTTGCCGACTGCAACGAAACTCCCGCCCCGGGCGGGAAACTAATGACCGGCGCAGCGCAAAGATTTCTACCGCTCGCCGGTCTTCTTAATTTGGAGAATTGAAACTGAAACCGGATTGCCTGGAAAAATTTCAAAATGGTGGCGAACGCTTCCTGCTCGATATTTCCGAATTACAGGATAAGGGGCAAAAAGTAGCCGGGATTTACTGTCTTTTTGCTCCCGTCGAGATTGTGCGGGCCGCCGGAGCCATACCGGTCAGTCTTTGCGGCAAGAAGGAAAAACCGATCGCCGACGCCGAAAAGACACTCCCTGCAAACCTTTGTCCGCTCATCAAGTCGAGCTATGGCTACGCGGTCACCGATACATGCCCTTTTTTTTCAGCAAGCGATATTTTGATCGGCGAGACCACCTGCGACGGCAAGAAGAAGATGTACGAGTTTCTGGGGCGCATCAAGCCCCTGCATCTCATGCACCTGCCGTACTCGGTAGACCAGCCCGGGGCTCTTCGGTTCTGGCATGAGGAAATCCTGAGGCTTGCAAAATTCATCGAAGAGTCCACCGGGCAGAGGATAGACAACGATCACCTCCGGTTTCAAATTCACATCAACAATAAAATTCGAAAGCTTCTGAGTAGAATCTCCCGTTTTCAGGCGGCCGAGGTGATACCGATCTCCGGCCTGGACATGATGAGCGTAATGGAGACGAAGAGTTTTTCGGTAACCCCCGAAGACTACATAAGTCTTCTCCAGGAATTCATCGCACAGATGGAAGATATCGCGGCCCGCGGTTTTTCCCCGTTCGAACCGGAGGCTCCGAGAATACTTCTTACCGGCAGCCCGGTGGGAAAGGGCTGCGAGAAGGTCCTGCAGTTGATCGAGGAATGCGGAGGGGCGGTGGTGTGCATGGAGAACTGCACCGGAGTGAAGGGTTTGGACCTGCTGGTCGATGAGCGGGCAAAAGACCCCTTCCTGGCCATAGCCCGCCGCTATCTGCAAATTCCCTGTTCGTGCATGAGCCCCAATATCGGACGCATGGCGCTTCTGGGAAACATCATCTCCGAATTTCACATAGATGCGGTCGTGGATCTTTCCTGGCAATGTTGTCACACGTATAATATCGAATCGAGGGTGGTAGGCGATTTGGTGGAAAACGGTTGCAATTTGCCCTTTCTGCATATTGAAACCGATTACGGAAGCTCCGATCTGGAGCAGCTGCGGACCAGAATCGAAGCGTTTCTGGAAATGACGCGCTGGCAGCCGACAGGTCGCGGCGCCAAGCTCAATGATCCCGACCTGACCCGCAGTCTGAAATGAGTCTTTAATGAATTTGCCAACCATCGCAATCTGCAATTTCATCCCCGATACGGCCGATCTCAGGGAAATGGCGATCCGAAACGGATTTTCCGGCGTCGACTGGACGTTCAAGGTGGAAGACCTACCTCGGAGCCAGGCCGAAGAATCAAGACTTCTAGAGAAGATTTCCATGTTGAATGGCCTGGAGATCCGGTATCATTGCGCTTTCAACGGGGTGGACGCGGGCGATGAAGACGACCGCAAAGCCGATGAGGCCATGGAGATATTTCAGAAGGTCTGCCGGGTCGTCTCCCGACTCGAAGGCACATACATGACGATCCACCTGGGGCTGGGAAGAAAATCGCCCGAAGGTCTTTCCTGGGAGCGCACGGTAAGCTCCCTGGCCGAACTGGTGGCTTATGCGAAAAGCCTGGGCATCGAGCTTTGCCTCGAGAACCTGGCCTCCGGCTGGTCGAGCAGGCCTCATCTGTTTGAAAAACTGGTGAGGAAAAGCGGCGCCGGTATTACGCTCGATATCGGTCATGCCAGGGTCTGTCAGGCGGTGCGGTGCCGCTCCTTCGAGCTGGAAGATTTCGTTACCCCCAACCCCGGGCGTGTTTTCAACGCGCATATCTACCACGAGGAGATCGACGATCGGCACGTTCCTCCCGAATGCGTTGAAAATATCAGGAACCGCCTGGACCTTCTGTGCGCGCTTTCCTGCAACTGGTGGGTCCTGGAGCTTCGAGAGGAAGCTCCTCTCATGCAAACTCTAAAAATTGTTCGTGAATATATGGAAAATCCTGAAAATGAATCCAAATTCGTTTGAATCGATCCGCGGTGACGAATGGAAAACAAAGCCCACCGACAGGTTTGTCCTGAAGTGGATCAAGCTCAATCTCTCGGCGCGCATTACCCCGCGGCTCATCGGAGTGGAGTGGCTCCGGCCGTGGATGATCACGCTCTGTTCGGCCACGGTGGGCGTTATTGCCGGGGCCATCTTCGCTCTGGGCTGGACAGGGACCGCCGGCATTCTTGCCGCCTTCGCCCAGGTGCTGGACGGGGTCGACGGCCAGTTTTCAAGGATTTCCGGCCTGCAGACAAAAGGAGGGGCGTTTCTCGATTCGGTCCTCGACCGCTACGTTGATGTGTCTTTAATAGTGGGAATGATCATTTATCTGCTGAGACTTCCCGCCCATTACCGCGCCCCGCTGCTGCTGGCAACCGGTTTTTTTGCGCTTTGCGGGAGCAGTCTCATCAGCTACACGACCGCCCGGGCGGAGAGCCTGGGGCTCTCGCTGGGAAAACCCACCCTGGCCAGCAAGGGGACCAGAACGAGCGTCATCGTGCTTTGCGCCTGGGCCGGCGCGTTCTTTCCGGCGGCGCCGCTTCTGGCCTTGAGCTATCTTGCCGTACACCCCAATATCGTGGTAATAAGGCGACTCCTGCTCGTACATGGCAAATGACCGGCAACCATTATTCAGGGGCATCGGCGGGGAGTTATGACAGAAACCGGAGTCGTTCACGGCCGTTTTCAGATTTTTCATCTCGATCACCTAAAGTATCTGCTGGCAGCCAAACAGAGATGCCGCCACCTGGTGATCGGAATCACCAACCCCGACCCCACTCTCACCAGGACCGATCCCGCCGACCCCAAGCGGAGTTTGCCCCAATCCAACCCGCTGACTTATTTCGAGCGCTACACCATCATTCGCGAGGTCATGGCCGAGCGAGGCCTCTTGCCCGCGGAATTTTCCATAGTGCCCTTTCCCATAAACATCCCCGAACTCTACCGCTTCTACCTGCCGCTGGACGCCCTCTTTTTCCTGACCATCTACGACGACTGGGGACGTAGAAAGCATGAAATGTTCAAATCCCTGGGACTCAACGTGGAAGTGCTCTGGGAAAGAGCTATCGAACAGAAGGGCATAAGGGCCACGGAGGTGCGAAGGCGCATCGCCGAAGGCCTTGAATGGGAACACCTCCTGCCTGCCGCCGCGGTCTCCGTAATGAAAAAGCTGGGTATACCGGAGCGGATTGCCGGTCTCAAATCGTGAATGACGCCACAGGACCGCTTGCCTCGTTATTTTAGAGGCGAAGGGCAAAAGAGCGGGGGTTGGGAGGACATGCCCCCCGGTACCCTCGCGGGATCCGGATCGCGGGCGTAACTTTAGTTCCGTCAGGAAGTTTATCAGACAACAGGTCTAGTCGAGTGCAATGTTCGACGAACACCTAAACGGAGCCCGCAGGTGGATAAAGCTACGGCAGGCTCCGCGACCTCGTGAAATATCAGATAGATACGCGCTCTTACACCATACCGACTTTTACCACCATTTTCCGCACCCGCGCCTTTCCCTGTAAATCACAATTGGGACGATGCGCTTCATTGGGGTAAATCACGGCGAAACAGCCCGGCCTCAGTACCAGACGGACTAAATCTCCAGGGGCCTCCAGGGTTACTTTGTCGCTTTTCTGATCGTAATCACCGACCGCGTTAACCTCGGCGGATAGTGACACCTCCACCGCTTCCTCCCCTTCCAGAACAACCTGGACGTCGGCGTATCGGCGGTGAATCTCGAAACTGTGGCACCCTGCGGGCGAAGTCTGGTAGGAGGAAACCAGGGCGAATATATCCTCGCCTTTGATCTCGTATCTTCCGTCGGGATTTGAAGAATCGAACCGGTGGGCGAAGGAAAGGGCCTGAAACAAGGCAGTGTCGGATTGGAAATATTTCGGGAAATTTTCGAGCGTATCGTAGATCATACTGTTGCCTCGGCGGTCAGGAATGCGGGCCAAAACGAAAAACCCCCACCAATCGAAACGATTGGAGGGGGTTTTTATATTAAGATGAGGCGGCGGCGTCCTACTCTCCCACGCAGTTTGCCCGCGCAGTACCATCAGCGCAGAGGAGCTTAACGACCGTGTTCGGGATG
>JARLHP010000124.1 GCA_031292195.1 Syntrophobacteraceae bacterium | reverse complement strand
CGGGCTGGCGTAAGATTGGGCTGTAGGTTGGGCTAAGCGTAGCGCAGCCCAACAAATACTTTCGCCACCCCGGTTAATCCCATGCTCTTGCTCTTTTAAGATACAAGGATGGGTGGAGCGCAAGCGCAACCCATCAGGCAAATCTTGAACGTAAACTGGTATCAATCGATTTCCTTCGGGTTCGCGGCTGGCGCCGATTACATGACCTTCAGTCCAGGCGGGCAAACACCCGGTCCGGCGGAGTCAATTGAATGCAATATTTCCGGTTTGCCCGGCACGGCCCACCCGGAAACAACGAAAAAGCCGCAGCGGACCGCGGGGTGGCCCCGGACACACGGTGTCCGGGGCGCGAAGCGCCGGGAGGGGCCGCCGGAAACTTTTCAAAGCCGCTCCCCATGACCCGCCGCCACACCTCTTCGCGGCTTTGCGTTAGAAAAAAGTCAGTTCCAATCATCGCCCGTCCCATCCAGCACCTTGCGCACCAGGCCGGCAAGCTCTTTGAGCGCAACGGGCTTCATCAGAAACCCTTTTATCCCCAAGTCCCCCGCCTTTTCAACGTCGAACTTTTCGCTGTAACCGGTACACAAGATTATGGGCGTGGCAGGCTGAAGCTTTAAAACCTCTCTGGCCAGCTCGGTTCCCGTCATATGGGGCATGGTCATATCCGTAATCACCAGGTCGAAAGGCCTGTCTTCCGCCTGGTGACGCATGGCCCGCAACGCCTCCGCCCCGTTTGAGCAGACCTCGGCCGTATAGCCCATAAGCTCCAGCATCGAGCGCACGACCGCGGTCAATGCCGGTTCATCGTCAACGATCAAAATACGTTCATGTCCTCCCGGCGGAGGGGAAGAGTCCTCCACGGGGACTGCTGCGCCGTTTTCCATCGACGGAAGAAAAACGTGAAACGTCGCGCCCTTACCGATCACACTCTCTACCTCCACAAATCCGCCAAGGCTTTCGGCAATGCCGTGGACCACCGCCAGTCCGAGACCCGTGCCCACCCCCTGCCCCTTGGTGGTAAAGAAGGGATCGAAGATTCGCTCCATAATGGCAGGCTCTATCCCGTGCCCTGTGTCGCTTACCGAAAGCTTGACATAGGGGCCGGGCCGCGACCCGGAATGAGTCCGAATCGATCCCGAATCCAGGTTCAGATCGGTGAGGCGCACAGCGAGAACGCCCCCCGTTTCGAACATGGCGTGAGCACTGTTGGTGCAAAGGTTCATCAGCACCTGATGAATCTGGGTCGGGTCGGCGGACACCACCGCCCTGGATGCTACCTCCTGTTCGATCTGCACAGTAGCCGGAAGGGTTGCGCGAAGCATCTTCAGTGCTTCCTTAACGATCAACCCCACCTGCACAGGCCTTTTTTCCTGCGCGCTCCGCCTGCTGAAGGCCAGAATCTGTTTGACCAGGTCCCTGGCCCTGCCACTGGCCATCAGAACTTCACCCATATTTTCCCGAACCCGCTCCTGATCTTCCGGGTCCAACAGGGTCAGTTCGGTAAAACCGGAAATCACGCCCAGGATGTTATTGAAATCATGGGCGATACCTCCGGCCAGGGTGCCCAGGGCCTCCATCTTCTGGGCCTGGCGCAGCCGGGCTTCCATGCGGGCCCGCTCTTCTTCGGATCGCTTTTTCTCGGTGATGTCCTGAAATGTGACGCAGCATTGCTTGGGCCCGGCCTGGTAGGCGGTAACGGAGTAGAAAACTCCGAGCAACTCCGAGGCCTGCTCCAACTGGCACGATTCTCCGCTAAGGGCCACGCGGCCGTAGGTTCCGATCCAATCCGCGCTGTCTTTTTCGATCCCCGGCAACACCCGGGTCAAACGTTTGCCGACGACCTCCGAGGCCTTCAACCCCGTCGTGGTCTCAAACCCCTTATTGGCGGTGAGGATAACCAGGTCGACCGGAAGGCCCAGCTCATCCTGCACAACTTCAAAAAGCACAAAGCCCGAAGCCATGTTTTCAAAGAGCGCCCGATACCTTCTCTCCGATTCGATGAGCCTTTCCTCCGCCCGCCTGCGGGCGGTTATGTCCCGGGCAACGCTCGCCACCCCGATTATGTTTCCCGAACTGTCCAGGATCGGCGAAACGGTTAGTGACACCTCTATGTCCCGACCATCCTTTCTTCGGCGTACGGTCTCGTAATGCTCTACCAGTTCGCCCGATTTTATTTTCCCCAGGATAGCCTCCACATCCTCGGCAAAACCGTCGGGCACCAGGACCATGATGGACCCCCCGATCACCTCCCATGCCTCATACTGATAGATATTTCGGGCGCCCATGTTCCACGACGTTATCGTTCCATCCAGTGCCTGTCCGATTATGGCGTCCGCGGAGGACTCTACGATGGCCGCCAGCCGGGCTTTCTCCTCCGCCGCCTTTTTTCGCTCCGTAATATCGCGCAAAGCGGCGATAAAAAAGGAACGCTCCCGCCAGATAAAAGAGCGGCCCGTGATCTCCGCCGGGAAAATAGTTCCGTCTTTTCTGCGAATATGGCGCAGCGGAACGGTTATCACCTCGCCGGCGCGAGCCCTTGCGCCCCTGGTCCTATGCTGAGTCTTCTCCGGTTCGGCCGACAACTCCCAGTTTCTTTTGGTGAGCAATTCCTCCCGGCTGTAGCCAAACATGGCCGAAGCCGTGCTGTTGGCATCCAGAATCATTTCCGTGTCGCTATCGATGAAAAGAATAGCATCCGATCCGGCCTCGAAAAGTTCCCGGTATCTTTGCTCGCTCTCCCCCAGTGCTTCCTGCGCCAGGAACTTGGACAGCGCCACCGCCAGGTAACTGGCAAGCAGCTCCCATAAGGCAATGGCCCGGGACGTAAGGCGGTTTTTTTGCCTGTCGTTTAACTGCAGAAGTCCAATTCTTTCATCACCAACGCGCAGGCCGATCAAGGCCACAGACTCATAGCCTTCGCCATTGCAACGGTTGCGGGTGCGGGCCTGCCGGTCGGCTGGAGTCGTTGTCGAAAGGAGTTCTGTCGTAGAGTTGGTCCAAAAGGTCCCGCTGGCGGTAAAAAAAGGTTGGGAAGGGTCAAACCTACCGCAGATCACGTTTCCGCACATGCACTCCAACACTGGATCCCCGCTGCCGTCCAGGATAGGCCGCCCATCCCTGTCGAAGGCGCAAAGCCTGCTTTCCAGCCGGACAAACTCGGGGGGAAAACCGCGGGTTTCATAATAGGGATAGTCATGCTCCCGCTTCAGCCTGATCCCCACCGCCTCGCAGCCCGATCTTTTCTGAAAAAAAGCGGTGGCCTCGTATATCAGTTCATGGGTGTTGCCGCTCTCATTTACAAGCCGCAGAAACTCGACCACCAATTCCCGCTCTTCTTCGGCCTGCCTGCGTTCGGTGATGTCATTTCCCACACAGAGGAACTCTGCAAATCGCCCTTTCTCATCCAAAAGAGGAGTGTTGTTCCAGGAAACCCAGACCCTCTCACCATTTCGACGAATATTTTCGTTGATATTGTGGGCGTAACGCTCCGGGGCAAGCCAGACGTCTTCCACCATCTTTCGCAGATCGCGACCGGTTGTCTCAACGGTGGGAACGATGGCTTCGAATACGTTCTTTCCGATAAGTTCCTCTTCCGTGTAACCGAAAAAACGTTGTCCGAACCCGTTTATGAAAGTGATGTTCCCAAGACTGTCGATTCTTATGATGATGCTGTTGGCGCTCTCGACAAGTTGTCGATATTTTAATTCGTTCGAGCGGACCTCTTCCCCGGACCTCTCGATTCTAGACACCCAGGGGCCAATCATTCCATAGAGCAGCGAGGCCGTCACCACCACGAAGGCCCACCCTTTGATCATGGAAACGGTGGTCAGAAGGGCCGGATCGGTTATCAGCAGTCCGAGGGCCCTGTCGGAAAACAATATCCACAGCGCCCCGATCAGGAAGTACGTTATGGAAATCCTGAATGCAATCGAACCGCTCCCTCGGGGCTTCCTGTTTGAGAAAGAGTTCATATCCTGCCCTCTCCACACTCTTTCATGTTACCTCCGAACACCCAATTTAATAAAAAGCTTCGGAGCGCGGTTCTTCCTGCTTCTGTAGGTTGGGCTAAGCGCAGCGCAGCCCAACAAGAACTTTTCAGAGGCTGTAGGTTGGGCTAAGCGAAGCGCAGCCCAACAAGATCCGCAGCCCAACAAGAACTTTTCAGAGCAGCAAACAGGTATGACACGAAGTTGCGTTCAAGACGCGTCAAACCGATGGGTTTCACTGCGTTTCACCCACCCTGCGGCGGCTCTCGACGGGCTGGCCTAGGATGGGTGCAGCGAAGCGCAACCCATCAACCAAATCTTGAACGTAACCGGGTATGAGGCACAAGGCCTCCGCCGATCCCAATTTTTTCGGACAGGACCCGCTCTGGGTGTATCTTTTCTATAATCGGCATCTTTAAGGACTTCTTCACAATTTTCCAGCTCTCCAAACCATTAATCGAACCGATATCCAAGGAATACAAGTAAATTTTTCCCTTGACAACTATATACCGTTCGGTATTTTATCGGCCATGGGAAAAAATATTTTCACAAAATCCGAACTGACCCGGCAGTTCATTATCGAAAAATCCGCGCCCGTTTTTAATAAGAAGGGATTTGCGGGGACTTCCCTCTCCGATCTCACCCGCGCCACGGGACTGACCAAGGGCAGTATTTACGGCAATTTCAAGGATAAGGACGACGTCGCCGTCTCTGTTTTCAAATACAATTTGAACAACCTGATAAACTTTCTGACCCGTGAAATGACTCCGGGGGAAACCGCCGTCGAAAAACTGCGGGCAATTCCCGCCGCCTACCGCAAGCTCTACAAAAATATGGTCGAATTTGGCGGCTGTCCACTGCTAAATACCGCCACCGAAGCCGACGACACCCACCAGACATTGTGCAAACTGACGGCCGAGGCCATCGGGTTGCTAAAAAAAACCATCACCCGTTTGGTTTTATCCGGACAGCAAACCGGCCAAATAAAGCCCGAAGCCGATGCGGATAGACTCTCCGAAGTCGCCCTTTCGCTCATCGAAGGCGGCAGCTTCCTCTCCAAGGTCACCGGAGAAAAATCGTACATGATGAATTCTCTTGATTTGATCGAAGAACTGATCGCGCAGGTAACAGTACCGAAGTGATTTTTTTTGCCACAAATTATACCGATTGGTATTTTAATGGATTTGTTTCAGGCCTTTACGAGCTGATATCAAAACTTTGCTAAACGAGGGATATGCTTCTTATTAACCGTGTATATACACCTGCATCGCGGATGCTTTTCCGCTCAACCGATGCCGGAAAGGAGAGAAGATGAGTGAGGTTTATGAAAAACTGAGGAAACATCTGGACAGTCTGCCCGGAGGGTTTCCCGCGGCCCAAAGCGGAGTGGAACTGCGGATCTTAAAACGGCTTTTCACCCCTGAAGAAGCACAGATGGCCCCCTTTCTGGCCTTGAAAATGGAAACGGCTGACGCCATCGCCCAAAAGGCGGGGATGGACCAGGAAAAGGCCGGACCGCTACTGGCCCGGATGGCGAAAAGAGGTTTGATCTTCAGCCTGGAAAGCCCGGGGCGCCCCCCCGTATACATGGCGGCACAGTTTATCATAGGTATCTGGGAATATCATGTAAACGACCTTGACCAAGCCTTTGTAAAAGACATGGAGGAGTACTTCCCCATTCTGGCCAAAGAGGCGTCTGATTTATTGCCCCAGCTCAGGACCATACCTGTTGGAAGAAGCATCCAGGCGGACATAAAGGTGCTTGCCCACGAACAGGCGGAGCAGTTGGTTAAAAAACAGGAGAAATTCCTGGTTGCCCCCTGCATCTGCCGGCGCGAGCACGAACTGAAAGGAGAGGGATGTGGAAAACTGATGGATGCCTGTCTCGTATTCGGCTGGGGCGCCGACTACTACGAGCGAAACGGTCTGGGGCGTGTAATCACCCTGGAAGAGACCCTGGAGATCATCCGCAAAGCCGATGAAGAAGGACTGGTGCTGCAGCCGAGCAATTCCCGGGACATTGTCAATATCTGCTGCTGTTGCGGCGATTGCTGCGCGATGCTCAAAAATCTGAAGCGCCACCCGGCGCCGGGCGATATGGCCGCCTCTTCCTTCCGAGTAGAACTTGACCAGGCCGAGTGCATCGGCTGCGGGACCTGTCTTGAGCGCTGTCAAATGGAAGCTTTTGAAATGGATGGAGAACATGCCGCCCTGAAACCCGAAAGGTGCATCGGGTGCGGACTTTGCGTTTCCACCTGCCCGGTGGAGGCATTGAAGCTGGTCCGAAAGCCCGAAGAGCAGCAGCCAAACATTCCCAAAAACCAGATGGAAGCCCATATGCTCCGAGCCAAATTGAGGGCCCGGGCTAAGGCGGACCTTGTCGACAAACTCGAACGACACAAGAAGATCTGATACGAAGTTGCGATCAAGATTCACCAAATAAAAAGAGATAAAAAGAGCGGGGGGGCGGCGTGCCGCCGCGGCCGGGATTGCCAAGCCAAAACCACGGACTTTTCGCGGTTTCCGGGTGTCCCGGGGTGCAGCCCTTTTGCCCGGCCGCCGTCTCCCGGCCGGTCAAAAAAGGATTCTCCTCTGTGCCTCCGTGCCTCTGTGGTTGATTTTTTTGCAGTTCACGGGTCGCAACACTACCCACGACCTCCCGAGCCGGCTTTGGCCTCCAGCCTTGCGATGTCCCCCTCCGACATGGCCGAAGGACCTTTCCGGTCTACCAGCATGGAGGCGTAGAAAAGAGTCTTCGCGCAGTGCTCCAGCTTTTCCATGCGCATGGAGGCCTCCGCCAGGTCGCGGCCGAAAGTCACCGCCCCGTGTCTTTCCAGAAGTATCGCCCGGCTGTCCGCGACATGGGGTTCGATGGACCGGGCGACTTCCTCGGTTGCCGGGGTGGCGTAGGGGGCAAGAGGAACTTTCCCCAGCATAAGCCAAACCTCGGGCAGGACCTTGGAGTCGAACGGGAACCCGGCGATCGTGAAGGCGGTCGCCATGGGCGGATGGGCATGAACAATGGCCGATACGTCAGGTCTTGTGCGATAGACCAGCAGGTGCATTCGTATTTCACTGGAAGGCTTCAGCGGGCCTTCCAGAAGAGTTCCTTCCATACCGGTTTTTGCAATCTCTTCGGGCGCGATCTCCCCCTTTGACACACCGCCGGGAGTTATAAGAAT
>JARLHP010000123.1 GCA_031292195.1 Syntrophobacteraceae bacterium | reverse complement strand
TGCCCTTCGTGCTCTTCGTGGTGAAAACGCCCTAAGCGCTCTTAGTGGTGAAAAATGCCTCCATAGTCGGCCCACCACAGGACCTGAGACCTTTGACTTTCGACCCGCAACTTTCGATCCTGATCTGCCTTTCGTCGGTGATCCTCTGCGTCCTGACCGCTTCCCTGGCTCTCGTGCGCAACGTCCGCTCGCCCGCCTACCAGGCCTTTGCCCTGGGAATGGCAACCTTTGCGGCCCAAACGGTCCTCTCCTATCTGAGCTTCAACGCGGTGCTGCCAGGCCAGGCCGTCCTGTGGTACAGGTGGCACATGGCCGCCCAGGCGTTGATTCCCGGAAGCTGGCTCCTTTTTAGCCTTAGCTATTCGCGCAGCAATTTTAGCGAGTTCTGGGGTAAGTGGAAATGGCCCATTCTCGCCGCCTTCCTCTTTCCCGCATGCCTGGTCTCTTTTGGCTGGAATCTTTTGCTTGCAAATGCCGCGACCGTTTCGGAAAACGGCTGCTGGGCGATGCCCATCGGCTGGTCCGGCTACGGCCTCAATGTCACCCTGCTGCTCTGTTCCGTGCTGGTTCTGGCCAACCTTGAAAAAACGCTCAGGACCTCGTGCGGCGCCATAAGGTGGCAGATCAAGTTCTCCGTTCTCGGCGTGGGTATCCTGTTCGCCGCCGTGATCTACACCTCTACCCAGGTGTTGCTTTTCCGGTTCGTAAGGACCGATTTTTTCAACTTCAACGGCGCCATCCTGGACCTCGCAAACATACTGCTCATAATTTCGGCGTTCCGAAACCGGCTGCGGGACGAAAGGTTTTATGTTTCCCTGGATGTCTTGCGCGGGTCGCTCACCTTCCTGGTGATCGGGCTCTATCTGCTGGGGCTCGGTCTTTTTGCCAAATTGGCGGTGAACCTGAGAATCGGCGGGGTTCTGTTCGGAAAAGGGTTCATTGTTATTGCGGCCCTCCTGGGCGTTGCACTCCTACTACTCTCGGAGAAGGTCCGCTACAGGGTCCGAAGGTTTATTCATCTCAATTTTCGCAAACCCTACTACGACTACCGGAAGCTATTCACCGATTTTACCAGAACGACTTCCTCGGAGATCGATCTCCATCGTGTTTGCCAAGTGATTGTCAAAACGGTATCCGAAACCTTCGCCTCACGCATCGTCACTATCTGGCTCTCCAGTGAGGGCTTTGACAGGCCAACCATAGCGGCATCCACGGGGTCTATGCCCGAGGATGTGGTGGAGTTTGAAGAGCGCGCCGCCCCACTGCTCAAATACGTTCGAGACCGGCAGGGGCCCGTCTTTGTCTGCCGCACAAGCGAGTGCGATATACCGGGAATTTCCCCCGAGTTTTTGGAGAAAGCCGGAATTGACCGCTGTGCTCCCCTGCGGATAGGCAGCCATTTCATCGGCCTGATGACCCTTGACAAACGGAGCGAACTGCCTTTTTCCATCGAGGATTCCGATCTTTTGGAGACTTTTGCGGACCAGGCCGCCGGCCTGATTCTCAATCGCAAGCTGTTCGAAAGCCGCGAGCGGGTCATGGAAATGGAATCCTTCCGCATCTTTTCCTCATTTTTCGCCCATGACCTGAAAAATGTGGCCTCGACCCTGTCCCTCACCCTGACGAACCTTCCCGTCCATTACAAAAATCCGGAGTTCCGGGCCGACGCCCTCAAAACAATGTCGAAAACCGTCGATAAAATTTTAAACATGTGCCGTAGCCTTTCCGCCCTGGAGCAGAAATTCGAATTGCACAAAAGCCCCTGCGACCTGGATGAACTGGTCTCCGATACCCTGTCCGGCCTGGAACTGGGACGACCGCTCGTGACCGATCTTTGCCCGGCCCCCAAGATCAGCCTCGACGCCGAGCAAATCCAGAAGGTGCTGTTGAACCTTCTGCTCAACGCCGCCGAATCGAGTGGGGATGGCGAGCAAATCCGGGTTTGGACCCGCTGTGAAGGGCCATGGCTGCGCCTTTCCGTAACGGATCGCGGCTGCGGCATGTCACAGGAGTTCATAAACAAAAGTCTTTTCCACCCTTTCAGGACTACCAAGCAAGGCGGGTCGGGCATCGGGCTGTATCAGAGCAGGATGATAGCGGAAGCCCACGGAGGCCGGATCGAAGTGCAAAGCCGCGAAGGGCACGGCAGCACCTTTTCGGTCTTTTTGCCCCTGGACGGCGCGGTCTAATACCGCGGCTCTCCCCGCTACCAAATATCCAGGCGGGTTCTTAAACCAGAAAGGCCAGAAACGAAAGCATCGATCCCTCGAAGGCTTTCTCCACCACAGCCCCCAAAACGACCTTCCCCACAGTCGCCCCGAATCTTGACAGCAGCGATTCCATGGGGTGATTCCGCTCCTCAGAAACCTTGAAGTAACCCTTATCCTTCAAAACACTCAAAATCGATTCGGATTCGGCCGCCGAACCGCCGTGCAAGACCGTAATGCTTCCCGTAAGAGCGTTTACGGAGACCGTGTCGATCCCCGGCATCGCTCGAAGCATTGCGTCCACTTTCTCGGCTTCGCCCGCGTTTTGCCTGATTACCGCTGTTTTGACCCGAAGCCTTCCCGGCGTTATATGGCAGTAGCAATTCATTGTTCCCTCCCGCTCCCCATGCCGCTTGCGCTCTTTTCCAATTGCCCGGCTTTCCGCCTCATGAATTCATCTCGGACCGATAGTAATGAGCAATTATTACGGGAATGTTACACTAACCGTACAGTTTGCAGACATCGGCTTTGTTACGGTATTGAGGGACTAAAAAGTCATGCGGTAAATAGAAAATTGGAGCCGGGCGGGGGTTCGAAACAACAGGCGCAAATCAGGCGCAATCACCATCTTTTGGCTCACCTATCCTCGCGGGCTTGCCCGTTGGGCGTACGAACCAGTCTTGCCAGTTGTTCCCTTATGGATTCTTTTCTCGCAGGGTCGCTTCTCCCGTCGACCAACCGCTCCCAGAGCCCCGGGGCGATGGTCCCGGTGTCGTAGCTGATCACTATGGAGCGAGACCCCGGGTTGGCCCTGGCGTCCAAAATGCCCCGGAAACAATCCACAAGATCCGAGATTTCAAGATCGCGCGCCAGAAAAAGCGCGGAGAGCTTCACCTTCAACCGGATGCGCCCCGGAATGTGATGGGCGATCTCCGATTGACCCGCCAGTTCGATCAGCCTGTCTATAAGAAGATTTTCGTTCATCATTTCCTTTTTCTTTCTCTTATCGCCTGCTTTCAGGCCTTCGGTAATTGAAATGTCACCAACAGGGGCACTCTGTTCCAACGGAAATTTATTGTAAGCGCGTCAAGTTAAGACTCATTCCGGTCCGATGGCCCCTGCGCCGTGCTTCGGTGTGCCTGCCGCCTATCCGCCGAAGGCCTGCCCTTTTGATCGGCCGTCGTCTCCCGGCCGGTCAAAAAAAAATTCCTCTGTGCCTCCGTGCCTCTGTGGTTCGTGTTTGGTTGCCGCATGCGATTGCCGTGGGTGACTACCTGCT
>JARLHP010000122.1 GCA_031292195.1 Syntrophobacteraceae bacterium | reverse complement strand
CTCCTGGTCGTAGACGATGCCCAGACCGCCGCCCAGATCGAGATAGCGGATATCGGCCCCCCGCAACCGAAACCGCTCGATAAGGGAGCGCAGCCGTTTCAGGGCGTCAACAAAGGGGGTGACGTCGGTCAGTTGGCTGCCTATATGGCAATCGAGCCCCACCAGTTCGACATTTTTGAGATTTTTGGCATCCTCGAAAGCCCGCAAAGCGCTGTCGGTGGATATGCCGAATTTATTCTTCTTCATCCCCGTGGAAATATAGGGGTGGGTGTTCGGGTCGATGTCCGGATTTACCCGCAGCGAAACGGAGGCCTTCATGTTCAGCGCCTCGGCGCGGCGGTTGATCTGTTCGAGTTCCTGGACGGATTCGATATTGAACATCAGGATTTTTTCCCTGAGAGCAAAATCGATTTCCTCCACCGTTTTACCGACGCCCGAATAGACGATGCGACCCGCGGGTATCCCCGCTTTGAGCGCCCGGTAGAGTTCGCCGCCCGATACGATGTCCACCCCTCCGCCCATGGCGCCGAACAGTTTAAGAATTGCTATGTTGGAATTGGCTTTTACCGAGTAACAGGTAAGGTGCGCGGCATTGGCAAAAGCCGAATCGAAAGTCAGAAAATGGTGCTTGAGAGTAGCGAGGCTGTACACATAACAGGGCGTGCCGACTTCTTCGGCGATCATCCTGACAGGAACGTCCTCGCAGTAGAGCTCCTCTTCTTTATATTGAAAATGATGCATCGAATCTTCCCTTACTGCGTCAGCAGATTTCTTATCTCGACCCACTTGGACAGCAGGCCTTCTTCATGGCTCGGCCGGACGCTTACCGCCGAGACGGCGTAAGAATATGTCTCACCCTGTTTGACGCCGCGATCCATAAATGGCGGGTGCGGCACGGGGCTGGCGGTAAGCCGCACAATTTCTTTGCCCTGCTTGCGATAGACGTAATAGCCGGCGGTTTTTGCCTCGTCTTCCATCCAGTGCACCTCGAGCCCCCCATGGGCCGGGACGATCCAGACTCTGCCGGGAGGCGGGGGAGGCGCCGAGAGCGGCCCCATGGCTGTTACACTGGCGGAAGGCTCCCCGTAAACATGTTCTCCGTCGATATCGCGGGCCGGTACGACCCGGTAGGCGGATTTTTGCCCGGCGGTGACATCCCGGTCGTAATAGGCCTCGCCCTTTACCAGGGGCGACACATCTTTCCAGACGCCGGCGCTGGTGAGCCTTTGCACCCGAAAAGACAGGCTGGTCGGTTCCACCGGATGACCTTCCAGGTCCCTGGGCGCCTGTTTCCACTCGAGCAGAATACCTTGCTGCTGGGTTGCCGCCGTAAGGGCCACCGGCGCGACCGGTCCGGCATACATCTTGGCGATGACCGGGTCGGAAAGGCTCACGGTTGTGCCGCTGTCGTTGATTAGCGCTACCTGGTAACGATACGCATTGTGAGTACAGACGTCGGAATCGGTCCACCGGAATCTGCCGTCGGGCCCCGGTTTGGCTGAGACCGCGTCAATGCTGCGGACCTGCAGCTGAGCGGGCGGAGGGCATTCCAGGCAGTTGCGCTTATCCCAACTGACGCTGCTCTTCATGATCGAATAGTGCATTCTCCTGGCCACCGCTGCGGGGAGCGCGTTCCACGAAATCTCCACGGCCCGGGGTTCGACCCTTGCGCTCAGTTCGGCTACCCGGGGAGGCGGAGGCGAGCCTATGGGTTTAGGAAACATTTTCTGTCCGCAACCCGAGATCACAACGCTCAAAGCGCAAATGACCATGAACCCAAAGCGCCCGTGTTTGGCAAAGTCAGGCAGAATTCGCATATGACCCCTATTCTTCCGTCTCGATGTTCTTCTTTGAACCCGGTTCGCGGGACTCCAAATCCGCCTTTGCCCGTGCAATGGCTTCCTTCACTCTTACCGTCGCGGTCCCACCGACCGATTCCCTGCGGTCGACTATGCCGGCAATATCCAGGTATGCAAAAACGTCCTCCTCGAAGGCTTTATGGAAAGCCTTAAGTTCATCGAGCGAGCACTCGACCAGCTCCTTGCCGGCCTGAATGCAGTGCTGAACGATACGGCCAGCCACATGATGGGCTTTGCGGAAAGGAACATCACGTCGGGCCAGGTAATCGGCAAGGTCGGTTGCCGCGGTAAAGCCCTGTCCCGCCATCAGCCCCATCCTCTCACTGTTGATGCGGATTTGCGGCAGCATTTTGCCCAGCAGCCGGACCGTGGCGGTAACGGTGTCCACGGAGTCGAAAACCGGTTCTTTGTCTTCCTGAAGATCGCGATTATAGGCCAGAGGCAGCCCCTTGGCGACGGTCAGAAGAGCAAACAGGTTCCCATAGACCCGACCGGTCTTGCCCCGCATCAACTCCGGCACGTCCGGGTTTTTCTTCTGGGGCATGATACTGGACCCCGTGCAAAATCCATCGCTTATCTCTATAAACGCGAACTCCGCGCTCGACCAGATCACCAACTCTTCGGCCAGGCGACTGACGTGCATCATGAGGATAGCCGAAGCCGAGCAAAATTCTATCAGGTAATCGCGGTCGCTCACCGCGTCGATCGAATTTTCAATGACCCGGGGAAAACCGAGCTGGCGGGCCGTCCATTCCATATCGGTGGGAAAGGCGGTGCCTGCCAGCGCCGCGCTTCCCAGCGGCATTATATCCGTGCGGCCAAGACAGTCCGTCAGTCGTGCGAAGTCGCGGCCAAACATTTCGTAGTAGGCCATCAGGTGATGAGAAAAAAGGATCGGCTGCGCATGCTGGAGATGGGTAAATCCCGGCATGATCACGCTCAGGTTGTCTTCGGCCATTTTCACCAGGGTCGCTTGGACCAGGCGCAAAAGATCGAGTATGCTTGAAATCGCTTCGCGCATGAAAAGCCGCATATCGAGCGCCACCTGGTCGTTTCGGCTCCGGGCGGTGTGCAGTTTTCCGCCGGTCTCGCCAATCCGGGCGGTAAGCTCGTTTTCGATCGCCATGTGGATGTCCTCCTGGGAGGAATCCAGGGCGATCTTGCCCCGCTCGATGTCCCGAAGGATTTCACCGAGTGTCTGCACGATCAGGGAAGCCTCATCGAAGGAAATTATCCCGCATTCGGCCAGCATGCGGCAATGTGCGATACTACCCTGGATATCATGACGGTAGAGCCGGCTGTCAAAATGAATGGAGGCGGTGTAGTCCTCCACCAGCTTGTCAGTGGGCTGTTCGAAGCGTCCATTCCATAGCTTTTCGGCCATCTGCCAAAACTCCCCCCGAAACGACAGGTCCAATAGTACTTCCAGGACCTATTGATTTTTAAAACCCTTCTTCACCAGCGCTTCGATCCGCAGCCTCAGTCCGAGCAGTCGGATGAAACCGTCCGCTTCATCCTGACGATAGACGTCGTCTTCTTCGAAGGTGGCGAAGCTGGGCTGGTAGAGAGACCGGTCGGATTTGCGCCCGATAACCTGGCAACTCCCCTTGTAGAGTTTCAACCGGGCGGTTCCCTGGACTGTTTCCTGCGCAAGGTCCATCATTTTCTGCAGGTAACTCATCTCGGGGGAATACCAGAAGCCGTTATAGATCATCCTGGAGTATTCGGGGACAAGGCCGTCGCGCAGGCGCATGACTTCGCGGTCCATGGTTATCGATTCGACCGCCGTGTGGGAAACCCGCATTATGGTGCCCCCCGGAGTCTCATAGACCCCACGCGACTTCATCCCCACCAGTCGGTTTTCCACCAGGTCTACCCGGCCGATGCCGTGTTTGCCGCCGACTTTGTTCAAATGCCGGAGAAGAGCGGCTGCGGACATGCGCTCTCCGTTGACGGCGACCGGGTTGCCCCTCTCGTAGTCGATTTCGATAATTTCGGGCTTGTCGGGAGCGTCCTCGGGATTGACCGTCATGACGAACATGGACGGGTCCGGCTCCAGCCAGGGATCTTCGAGTATGCCTCCCTCGTAGCTAATGTGCAGCATGTTTCGGTCGCTGCTGTAGGGCTTGGCCTTGGTCACCGGGATCGGTATTCCGTGCTTTTTGGCAAAGGCAATGAGATCGCTTCGCGATTTCATATCCCACTCACGCCAGGGCGCCACAACCTTTATGTCAGGTCTAAGGGCCATGTAGGACAGTTCGAATCGGACCTGGTCGTTTCCCTTTCCCGTGGCGCCATGACTCACCGCATCCGCGCCTTCTTCGTCGGCTATCCTGATCTGGTGTTTGGCTATGAGCGGGCGGGCGATGGAAGTGCCGAGCAGGTACTGTCCCTCGTAAATGGCGTTGGCGCGAAACGCGGGAAAAACGAACTCCCCTGCGAACTCCTCTCGCAAATCCTCGATGCGGGCTTTGACCGCGCCGGTCGAAAGGGCCTTGGCCTCGATGCCGTCCAGTTCTTCATCCTGGCCCAGATCGGCGGAAAAAGCGACAACTTCGCACCCGTATTTCTCGATGAGCCATTTTAAAATGATCGATGTATCAAGTCCGCCGGAATAAGCGAGAACAACCTTCTTAATACCCATTTCAAGAAACTCCTGAAGTCAAAAGTCGAAAGTCGAAGGTCGAAAGTCAAAGGTGATCCTTCGAAGGCCCGACCTTCGACTTTCGACTTTTTGACTTTCGACATTGATCCGGTCAAAGCTCTTTACTGCCGATGAGCCAGTCAAGCAGCGCCATTTGAAGGTGAAGCCGGTTTTCGGCCTGATCGAAGACCGGGGCGCGCGGGCTTTCAATCACATCGTCTGTGATCTCCTCCCCACGGTGAGCGGGCAGGCAATGGAGCACTATGGCGTGAGGCGGGGCACACGACAGAAGGTGCGAATTTATCTGGTAGCGCTGGAAGGCCTGCTGGCGGGTCCGGGCTTCATCTTCCTGCCCCATGCTGGCCCAAACGTCGGTATAGAGCACATCGGCTCCCGACACGGCCTCTTCGGGATCGGCCATCAGCCTGACTTTTCCATTACTCTCGCGCACCGCCCGGTCCAGCAGTTCACTATCCGGCTCGTAACCTTGAGGGCAGGCGAGATTGAGCGAAAAACCCAACCGCAGGGCCGCTTTCATCCACGAATTGGCGACGTTGTTTCCATCCCCGACCCAGGCCACCATGAGACCTTCGAGCGATCCGCGCTTTTCGCGGATGGTCAAAAGGTCGGCCAGCACCTGGCACGGGTGGGAGTGGTCGGTAAGCGCGTTTATGACCGGAACGGAGGCAAACTTGGCCAGTTCTTCGACATCGCTGTGAGCAAATGTTCTCACTACTATGGCATCGATATAGCGCGCCAGGACCCGCGCCATGTCCGCCAGAGGTTCATGCCGGCTGATCTGGGTATCCTGGCCGGTCATGAAAATGGCCTGTCCCCCCAGCCGAAAAACGGCGGACTCGAAGGAAATCCTTGTTCTGGTCGAGGGCTTCAGAAACACCAGGCCCACGATTTTTCCCGCAAGAGTTTTTGGCAGAACACCGGCGGCAAGCTCGGCCTTCATCTTTTCAGCTTTGGCGATAAGGCCCGAAATTTCCCCGGCAGAAAGATCCAGGATCGAAATCAGATCTCGCTTCATAGGGCTTCCTCTCTAAAGGCTTCTTCCAGAATGGCGACCATCCTGTCGACTTCGGAGCGGCCGGCGATAAGAGGCGGAACAAACCGCAAAACGGTATCGTGAGTGCAATTGATTATGGCGCCCTTCTCCATGCACTTCGTGACGAATTTTGCGCCCGGAATGTCCAGCTCCAACCCCACCATCAAGCCGCGCCCCCGGACTTGCCGGACGAACGGGAACCGATCTCTCAATTCTTCGAGCCTCGTCACAAAATAGGCCCCGGTCTGGCGGACCTTTTCCAGGAAACCGGGCTCGGAAATAACTTTGAGAGTCGCCAGGGCGACCGAAGCCACCAGGGGGCCCCCTCCGAAGGTGGTGGCGTGGCTGCCGGGGGTAAAGGCCCCGGCCACTTCATCGGCGGCCAGCATCGCCCCCATCGGCAATCCATTTGCCAGCGCCTTTGCCAGGGTCATTATATCCGGGCTCATCCCCTCCTGCTCATAGGCAAAGAGTGAACCGGTCCGGCCCAGTCCCGTCTGGATCTCGTCGAAGATGAGCAGGAGCTTCTTTTCCCTGCACAGCGCCTTGAGGTCTTTGAAATATCCCGGCGCCGGGAAATTAAGTCCGCCTTCCCCCTGCACCGGCTCGACCAGTACCGCACAGGTCTTTTCCGTAATGGCCGCCTCGACCGCCGCCACCGAGTTGAAATCTACGTAGACGAAACCCTCCACCAGAGGTTCGAATCCCTTCTGCACCTTGCTTTGGCCGGTTGCCGAAAGGGTTGCCATGGTGCGTCCGTGAAACGAATTCTTCATCGAAATGATGTGAAATCTGCCGGGGCCGAAACGTTCGCTGCTGAACTTTCTGGCGAGCTTTATGGCGGCTTCGTTGGCCTCCGCGCCCGAATTGCAAAAAAATACCTTATCGGCAAATGAAAGCCGTGTCAATTCCGCCGCCAATTCAACCTGCGGATAAGTGTAAAAGAGATTGGAGACATGGATCAGTTTACGCGCCGCCTCCTCGATCGTCCGGGTCACTTCCGGGTGGCAGTGTCCAAGGCCGCACACCGCTATGCCCGCCAGAAAATCGAGGTATTCCTTCCCCGTGTCATCCCATAGCCTGCACCCTTCGCCTTTGACGAAAGCCACCGGGAACCTCGCATAAGTCCCGAATATATGCTTGGCGCAAGCCTGCTCTAACTCTGCGTTAAATGCGTTCATTTTTTCCGCCCGCCGCCTTTTAGAATTTCAGTCCCGATTCCCGCATCCGTGAACATTTCCAGCAAAATCGCATGAGGCAGTCTGCCGTCGACTATGTGAACCTTCGCCGCCCCGGCATCGATAGCATCCAAAGCACAGCGCACCTTGGGGATCATGCCTCCCCGCAGCATCCCGCCGCGTATGGCCTCTTCGACTTCTTCCGCGGTCATGCTCGATATGAGTTCCCCCTGTGCGTCGAGAACTCCGGGCACATCGGTCATGAGCACCAGCTTATCGGCCTGCAGCGCTCCGGCGATGGCCCCCGCGACCAGATCGGCGTTTATGTTGAAGGTTTCCCCGTTTTCGCCCGAGCCAATCGGGGCGACGACCGGGATTATATCGCTTTGCGAAAATATTTGCAGTATCTCCAGGTTTATCTTCTCTACCTCGCCCACCAGCCCTATGTCGATGATCTCGGCCGGCCGGTCCTCCATGGCTTCTCGAACGATCTTGAGCTTTCTGGCCTCGATCAAACGTCCGTCCTTGCCGCTCAAGCCGACCGCCCGCCCGCCGTGCATGTTTATGAGCGAGGCTATCTCCTTGTTTACGTTTCCGGCCAGCACCATTTCCACGATGTCCATAGTTTCGGCGTCGGTTATGCGCATCCCGTCGCAAAATTCGCTCTTCTTGCCGATCCGAGCCAGCATTTTGCCTATCTGCGGACCGCCCCCGTGGACCACCACCGGATTTATCCCGATGTACTTCATCAGGACCACGTCCTTGGCGAAGCTCTCCTTTAGACCTTCATCCACCATGGCGTGACCGCCGTATTTTATGACGATCGTCTTCTGATAAAACCGGCGGATATAGGGGAGGGCTTCAACGAGTATGTTTGCTTTTTCGATCATTTACGTCCCCTCAAGAAAAAAAAATCCTCTCTTTCCGCAGTCAGGCGGGAGGATTGATAAATCAAACAGAGACTTTTTCTCAAGAATTTAAAGGATTATGCAAACTGTTTCAATGATTTTCCGCACGCGGGCCCAATCCTGCACATCTAATGAACTTGCGGGATGCGACACTAGGCAATCCGAATGACCCACATGACGACCAGGGCCAGCAGAAACGCCAGCCCCGAACCGAGGTACATCAGGCGGATCATCCAGTCGTAGGTTTCGATGGTGATGGGGTTGAGGGGCTCTCCCAGAAAAGGTTTTTCTTCAACCCTTCCGAAATAGCAGTTGGCCCCGCCGAGCTGTACGCCCAGCCCCCCGGCGGCCGCGGCTTCCGGATACCCGGCGTTGGGGCTTTTCATCTTCCCGGCATCCCGCCTCATGGTGCGGGCCGCCGCCCGCCAGTCCATACCCATACAGGCGCAAGCGCCAACCATCAGCCATCCGCTGATCCTGGCCGGGACCCAGTTGGCCACGTCGTCGGCCCGGGCGGCGAAAGCACCGAAGAAGCGGTACCTCTCATTTTTGTACCCGATCATGGAATCCATGGTATTGACGGCTTTGTACAGGATGGCCAGGGCCGGGCCTCCAAGCGCCAGGTAGAACAAAGGCGCCACGATCCCGTCCGAGAAGTTTTCGGAAACGGTTTCGACCAGGGCGCGCAGGATGGCGTGCTGGCCGAGCTGTGAAGTTTCACGGCTTACGATAAACGAAAGACGCCTGCGGGCCAGGGTGAGGTCGCCCGCTCTAAGGGCCTGTGCCACCTGCCTCGATTCATCGTGCAGGCTGCGGGTGGCAAGCGTGGTATAGGCCAGCCATATGGCGGCAAGGTCTCCAAAGAGCGGGTACAACAGGCTCGAAAGCAGGAGAAACGCTATTGCGGCCAGCAGGACCACGTCAATTACGAAAACCCAGAGAACGAAGCCCGAAAATCTCATTCGGGCCGGGGAAGCCTTCCGCGGATAAAGCGCTTTTTCGGCCCGGGCAATGAGCCAGCCGATCCAGCGGACCGGGTGGGGCATCCACCGGGGATCTCCCGCCGCAAGGTCTAAAAGGTAAGCAGCCACAAACTGCCAGGGTAGGAAAGCCACTCCACTTTCGCCTTTCTAATTTTTCCCCATGACCGCGTCGAGGAGCCGGGCCACATCGACATGCTCTCGCACCAATGCGGCAAGCCGTTCGTATTGCTCTTCTTTCCACAGCCGAAAGGAAAAAGCATCCGAAAGCGTGGAGACAACTTTGCCGGACCTCCTGGCGATATCTTCCAGGAACATGTTGCGGAAACCGTCGTTATCGAAAATTCCGTGGATATAGGTGCCCCAGGCGCGTCCGTCGGGCTGAGAGAGCCCGTCTTCGATATCCGCGGGTTTGCCGTCCCGCTGCGCGATCCGGAAGATGGGTTTGGCCATGCCGCCCGAGACGCTCCGGCCCATATGAATTTCATAGCCGTGGAGCTCCTCTTGACGTACCGGAAAAGGCAGCGAGTCGCACAGGACACCGGCCCGGACCTGCGAGGTCGTCTTTTCGGTGTACATCTCGGTCTCCATGTCCAGAAGGCCCAGGCCGGGGATAACCTCTATGGAGCTTTCAACGCCGTGAGGGTCTCGCACCACGCTGCCCATCATCTGGTAGCCTCCGCAAAGGCCAACGACCACGCCTCCCGATTTGTAAAAAGCGGAAAGGACGTCCGCCATGCCCGTTTTGCGTAGCGCGTCGAGGTCTTCGATCGTATTTTTGCTGCCGGGAATGATCACCGCATCGAAGCCGAAAATCTCGGCCGGCCGGTCGAAATAGACCAACTCCACCCGAGGATCGCTTTCGAAAGGGTCGAAGTCTGTATAATTGGAGATGAAAGGAAGGCGGACCACCCCGACGCGAACCGCTTCCCGGACCGCTTCGCCCCGTTTTGCGGCCATTCGTCTGCCAAGCGCCACGGAGTCTTCCTCGGACAGTGAAATGTCCTGAAAGTAGGGCACAACGCCAAGGACCGGCACACCCGAGCGCTCCTGCAGGATCTTCACCCCGTCTTCGAAAAGACGCGGGTCCCCCCGGAGCTTATTGACGATAAAGCCGACGATCCGGTTGCGCTCCGAAGGCGCAAGCAGGGAGTAGCTGCCCAGAAGAGAGGCGAATATGCCCCCCCGGTCGATGTCTCCCACCAGGATGCATTTGGCGTCGGCCATCTCGGCCATGGCCATGTTCACCAGGTCGTGGCTCTTGAGGTTGAGTTCTACCGCGCTCCCGGCGCCTTCGATCACTATCAGGTCGTTTTGGGCGCTGAGCCTCTCAAAGGCGGACCGCACCACGGAAACGAGCTCTTTTTTGTATTCGTAATAGCTTGCGGCGGAGAAATTCCCTATCGCCCGCCCGAGCACGATGACCTGTGAGCCCATTTGCGAAGTGGGCTTTAACAGGATGGGATTCATGTCCACGTGAGGCTCTATTCCGGCCGCTTCGGCCTGCACCACCTGGGCCCTCCCCATCTCGCCTCCCTGCGGGGTGATAAACGAGTTAAGGGCCATGTTTTGCGCCTTGAAAGGCGCCACGCGGTACCCTTCGTTTCGCAAAATGCGGCAGAATGCGGCGGCCAGAACGCTTTTGCCAACATCGGAGCCCGTTCCCAGAAACATGATCGATTTAGCGCCGGACATCTCGAATCGATTACCTCCTCTTATGCCACTCGGCGCATTGGCAGACGAACCGTTCGGCGGCCTGCGGAGCGCTTCCCCAGTGCAGGTGGACATAGCTGGCCAGAACCGATCCCACCTGGTAGCCCTCCAGGCGCGAGACTTCCGTTCTTCGCCCGCGAAGTTCATAGGCGAACTCGAGGTTCGGATCGCCCCCCTGCTCCACTATTTCCGAGTAGTGGAACTCATGGCCCCGAATAACCGTGCCCGGACCGCCCAGGAGGCATTCACGGCGCAGGACCGCCTCGGTATACCCCAAAGTCTTGAGCCTGCGCAGCATCCTGGTCCCAAACGGCAGTATACCCGCCATCGGCCGTCTTTGCCCTTCGATCGTTTCGATGAAGCGCCCCAGGGTCATGAGGCCGCCGCACTCGGCATAGATCGGCATTCCCAGGGCTGCGCGCTCCCGAATCGCCTCCAGGAAGTCTGTGTTGCGGGATATGGCCTCGGCGAAAAGCTCCGGGTATCCTCCGCCCAGGTAGGCGCCCGAGCAATTCCGCGGCAGACTCTCTCCTTTTAAGGGTGAAAAGAAATGAAGCCGGGCGCCGGCTTTCTCCAGGAGTTCGAGGCTGTCGGGATAGTAGAAACAATAAGCCGCGTCGCGCGCCACCGCGATTTCCGCCTTGACCCGGGCGCCGGACGCGGAGCGCGGAGCCGCTGCATCGGGCGGCCCCATGGAATACTTTGTTCTTTCCAGGAGCAGGTCGATATCGAGATGTTTTTCCACCAGTTCGGCCAGCCGATTCCCCCAGGCGGAATCGAGCGTCATTTCATCCGCGGTCACAAGCCCCAGGTGTCTTTCCGGAATCTGAACCGCCTCTTCTCGTGGAATACCGCCCAAAACGACCACTTCCGGACACGAGGAAGAGATGGCTTCCTTCAGATACATCAGGTGTTTTTCTCCGCCCACCCGGTTGAAAATCACCCCGGCGAACCTGAGTTCAGGGTCGAAATGCACGAACCCGTAGACCAGGGCCGCAGCGCTTCGGGCCATGCTTCTGGCATCCACCACCAGTACGGCGGGCAGACCCAGCCATTTGGCTATCTCGGCGCTGCTGCCCGATTCCGTCCGACCGTCATAGCCGTCGAAAAGCCCCATTACGCCTTCGATCAAACCGATGTCGGCCCCGGCCATGAAGCGCCGGAAAAGTTTCTCGTTCCATTTGCGCCCAAGCATCCATCCGTCCAGGTTGCGGCTTTGCACTCCGGAAATCTGGGTGTGAAGGCCCGGGTCTATGAAGTCGGGTCCCACCTTGAAGGGCTGTACATGCAGCCCCCTGGCTTTAAGGGCCGCAAGAAGACCGAGCGAAACCGTGGTCTTGCCGCACCCGCTGTGGGTCCCGCATATCAGGAATGCTTTTTTGGAGGTGGAATTATTTTGCATAATTGAAATTCTACTTGAGTTGCGGATGGCTAACAACCCTTTTCAACGACTTGGCCCGGATCCATTGTGAGTTGAAAATTCGAAGGGTTCGCCACAAATTTTAGTTGACACCTGAGCCGGGCAGATGTATCTGTCATCTACATGTTGATAACATGTAGATGCGACAATCACAATTTGCTCCCCGCCAGGATGAACCTGGTTTGGGAAATTCACCCAAAGGAGAAAGTCATGAACAGGAAGCCCATAGCTCAGGTTGAACCGGTAGAAATGAAGCATGAGGGTTTCAAGGGGATGTTTGCCCGCTATCTGTGGACCGCTATAGACGGTTGCCCGCATTACGCCATGCGGATCATGGAATTCGAGCCCGGAGGCCATACCTCCTATCACTCCCACCTGGAAGAGCATGAGTTCTACTTCCTGGAGGGAGAAGCCGCCTATGTGGATGGGGAGGGAAACCAGATCACGGTATCGCCGGGGGATGGTATTTATTGTCCACCGGACGAACCGCACCAGATCAAGAATGTGGGAAGCACCAGGATGAAAATGATTTGCACCATTCCAATCCTGCCTGGCGGGGATGGAAAAACCCCGGCGCCACGCTCGGGCGCCTAGCGAGCCCTGGTCTCCCACGGAGGACCTCTATATTTAGGCCGGCAAGGGTGCTATGCGGATTAACGGCGTTGGCGATTTTGAATTGGTCCAGGAAGTCGCCGTCAGGGTCCAAAAGGGAGTGAAGCACAGGATTTTTTGAGTAAAGCGGGATTTGCTGATATATGATGTTTTTTGCCCGGCGCTCATCTGAGAAACATCCCGGGAGAAGAGCGAAAAGGAAGTGGAGTGAAGCCAACCGATTCGATAGGTTCCCCAAAAGACGGCAAGCCGAAAAGGTCGAGAAAGGGGCAGGCTTACCGGCACACGCCTGCATTTATCCTGTTGTTTCTTGCCAGGGAAGACCTGTACGGGGCGTCGCTGCTGCAAGTGATGCAACGCGAGTTGCCCTGCTACGCGGCGGATACGGCGGCAGTCTACCGGGCGCTGCAGGACCTGGAAACGCGGGGAGCGGTGCGGTCCTACTGGGAAACCGATATTTCCGGACCGGCAAGAAAGTGGTACAGGATAACCGATAAGGGATTCGAACAGTTGGCTGAACTCAAGCAAGATATTGAGATGCGAATGAGAAACTTCGAATCCTTTATCGAGTTATACGAAAAAATAACAGCAAATGTCTCTGGTCCGGATTCTTGATATCTTCACCCTTGTGGCCTATCCTCTCGGCCTGAAAGGTGTCGTCGTGGGTGAGGGAGATAGCTGTCAGGACGCATTGTCGGATGTTAGATCCGCAATTGGATTCCATATTGAAACTTTTGGGCCGGAAGTATTGGACGACGTTGCTTCGGCAATAGAGGTCTTCGTAGTCGAGACTGGAGTCGCCGTCTGACGGACAAGTTCCCTTCCGACGTCCCTATCGAAGATGAAAAAGCAATCCTCAGGAACTGACCTGCAACGTATCGACGCAATGCGCGATGCCGATATCGACACCTCCGACATCCCGCCGATTGGTGAAGATTTCTTCAGAAAGGCAACCGTACGCAAGCCTGAGAAAAATACCCGGTCGCGGCTGGAAGCCGCTCCTACGAACGATATTTCTGCCGACGCCCGTAGTAAATACAAAATGACCTGACTCCGTCTTTTAAAATTTGCGTCCATTTACGTTCATCCGCAGTGGCTCCCATCGCTTTCGCTCATAGAACAAATTTACCGTGTGCCGAGAGAATCAGCAAATGTTTCCCGCCCCGATTTTTGATATACTGCCGCAGGAGCGCTTAACACATGGTCTGGAAACTCATAGAACGGCAGCAAAGATGGCTGGAAGGCGAAAAGGGGACCGTCCGCAAGGACTGGGGCGGAAAGGTTAGTATTGGACTGGCCTTCCCGAACCGCTACTCGGTGGGCATGTCCAACCTCGGTTTTCAGTATGTCTATTCAGCGCTGAACCGCTTTGAAACCGTGGTCTGCGAGCGGGTGTTCTATCCCGAACCCGAAGACATGGCCCTGATCGGGCAATCCGCCGGCAGGCTCCTGTCCGTCGAATCTCAAAGACCGCTGGGCGATTTCGACCTGGTGGCCTTCTCCGTTCCCTATGAAAACGATTATACCAACCTTGTCGAAATGCTGCGGTTCGCCGGAATCGCGCCACGGGCCGCAGACCGCGCCGAGACTCGTCCTCTTGTGGCCGGAGGGGGCGTGGCCCTGTTCATCAATCCCGAACCGGTGGCCGATTACCTCGATTTCATCTTCGCCGGAGAAGCCGAGGAGCTTTTACCGGAGTTTCTGGACTTTTGGAAACAGCTCGAACACCGCTCCTCGAACCGCTTCGACATTTTGAAGGATTTGGCCAAATCGGTCAAGGGAATCTATGTTCCATCCCTTTATGAACCGGTATTCAAAGAGGATGGGACGCTTGATTCCATTCACCCCCTGGCGCCCGATCTGCCCGAAAGGATCACGGTCAGGCGGGCGGATCTTTCCAAAACCGAGCCGTGCCGGACCTCCGTATTTACGGCCAATACCGAATTCAGCAACGTCATGCTTCTTGAAATCGGGCGTGGCTGCGGACGCGGCTGCCGGTTTTGCGCCGCAGGCTTTGTCTACCGGCCGGTCCGCTATCACCGCGCGGACGATCTGCTGCAAACCGGCCCAGGGGACTCCGCGACAAATCGAATCGGCCTGGTAAGCGCCGCCGTATCCGATCATCCGGACATACACGACCTGTGCTCCTCACTGCTCGATCGGGGAAACTCGCTTTCCTTTTCATCGCTGCGAGCGGACAGTCTCGACTCTCAAATCCTGTCGGCCCTGGAATCGAGCGAGCACCACGCAGTGGCCATAGCCCCGGAAGCGGGCTCGGAGAGGCTGAGGCGGGTTATCAATAAGAATCTGTCCCAAGACCAGATTTACAGGGCGGCCGAACTGCTGGCTCAAAAATCCATTCTCAACATCAAGCTCTACTTTATGATCGGGCTTCCGACCGAAAACGCGGAAGATCTCGAAGCCATCGTTGAAACGGCCAAGGGGATTCGCCATCACGTACTGAGTTCCAGCCGGGGCAAGACCCGGCTGGCGACCGTTACGCTCAGTATCAATTCTTTTGTCCCCAAACCTTTTACGCCCTTTCAGTGGGTGCCTTTCGCCGGGGTGGTCGAACTGAGGGAAAAAGCCAAATGGATCCGCAAGGCCCTTTCAAGGATCCCGAACGTCCGCGTCCATTTCGATCTGCCCAAGTGGGCCTACGTCCAGGCTCTGCTCTCCAGAGGCGACCGCCGGGTTTCCTTTTTTATCGACAAAGTGGCGCAGGAACATTTCAATTGGGCTCCTGCCATGCGCAGTTCTGCGCTGAATCCGGATTTCTGGGTAATGCGGGAGCGCGGGCGGGAGGAAAAATTCCCCTGGGAAGTCCTCGACCCCGGCATCGAGCGTAACTATCTGTGGGAGGAATACCAACGCGCTCTACAGGAAAAGCAGAGCCCCGAATGCCTCCCCGGTCCGGCTTGCAGGAGATGCGGCGTTTGCGGGCCGTAGCAGTTGGCAGGAGGGAGAAAACCCCATGAATTCCGATTGGCTGAAATCCCGGCCCGTAAAATACCTGTTTTTATCCTCACGCCTTCTTTTGGGTGCGGTCTTTGTTCTTGCCGGCGCCGACAAGCTCTTCCATCCCGGTGAGTTTGCCGGTATCATCTCCAATTATCAAATCCTCCCCGACCACCTTGTAAATATAGCCGCCGTGGTCTTGCCCTGGCTTGAAACACTCGTCGGACTGCTTATCTTAGCCGGCTGGTGGCTGCCCGGCGCCCTGGCGCTGGCCGATTCCCTGCTGATTGTTTTCCTGGTGGCCCTTGGCCTGGCCGCCGCCCGGGGCATCGATATCGACTGCGGCTGTTTCAGCCTCAACCCTACCGGGGCGCCCAACTTTGTGTGGTATCTGTCGCGCGACCTGTTTTTCCTGTTACTGGGGGGCGCCGTAACGGCGCAAACCTTGATTCGGTCCTCCGGCAATCAAAGAGTACCGGAGACAACCTAAAGGAGAAGGTTATGAACGAAAAAATGAGCGATGCCTTGAACCAGCAGATAAATGCGGAACTTTATTCTTCGTACCTCTATCTTTCCATGGCCTCGTTTTGCAAGCGGCTCAATCTGGAGGGCTTCGCCCGATGGATGGAAGTGCAGGCGCTCGAAGAATTGTCCCATGCCATGAAGTTTTTCAATTTTGTGAACGAACGGGGAGCAAAAGTCGAGCTGAAAGCCATTGCCGGTCCTCCTGTTTCCTGGGATTCGCCGCTTTCAGTTTTTGAAGCCGTCTACGAACATGAAGTCAAAGTGACGGGCCTTATCTACGACCTGGTGAATCTGGCCACCGAGGCCAGAGACCACGCCACCGTCAATTTCCTGCAATGGTTTATAACCGAACAGGTGGAAGAGGAGACCAGCGCGGACAACATCGTGCAAAAACTGAGGCTGATCGGAAGCGATGGCGGCGGTCTCTATATGATAGACCAGGAACTGGCGCGAAGGGTCTTCACGCCGCTTCCGGGGACCACCATCCTGGCAGGCGCCGGGGCATAGGGAAAAACCCACCACGAAGAGCACGAAGATTTCTAAATCCTGTTTACTCTTCGTGTTCTTCGTGCTCTTCGTGGTGAAAGTCTTTGCTCTTCGTGGTGAAAGTCTTTTTTTTACGTTACCCAGAAATAAAAAAACAAACCGCCAAAGATCATGTTCCCGGCCCATACCCCCAGGAAAGGGGGCAGAGTGCCCGCGGATGCAAGCGAACTCCCGATGTTCGATACGGCCAGGAAGGCGAATGCCAAAACGAGCGACATTCCCACTCCGGCGGCAATACCTCCATGGAGTCCCTGTCTGAGAGCCACAAGTATGCCGAGCAGGGTGAGGATGAAGGTGGCGATGGGCAAAGCAAACCTCATGTTGAGGTCGACCTCGTAAGGGGTGGCGCTAAACCCTTCGCCCTCGATCTTATGGGTGTAACGGTAGAGATCCAGCCATCCCAGGTTGTGGGGCAGGATTTCACCGGCCTTGAAGTCGGAGGGTGAGATTTTCAAATCGAGCTTTTCCCGGGTGAACCACTGTTCAGAGGTCTTCCCATTGTGAAAGCTGACGATCAGCCCGTTTCTGGCAACCCACCCCTGAGGGGTCCAGGTGATGCTTTGAGCGTCTATCCTGCGCACCAGGTGAAAATCGGAACCCATGAAGAATATCGAGGCAAGGCGCATTTCCTTGTTTTGCCTGTCGTAGAGCGCTATCTGGTAAATGGTGTCCTTTTCGCGATACCAGATATTTTCCGGATTCATCCACAGAGGCGCTTTCTTGCCTTCTATTTTGACACTCCATGTGTCGTAGAGTTTTTGGTTGAGTGGGCGAACAACATATTCAGCCAGGCAAAAGTGGAATACCGCAAAGAAAAGTCCGGCCATTGCTATGGGCACGACATAATACACGGGATTTATGCCGGCCGTCTCCATGGCTATAAGCTCCCGGTTTCGCTTCATAATGCCAAGGGCAATGATCGCCGCGATGATGGCGGCCATCGGGATGCCCTGCGTCAGAATCGCCGGGATCTTGCACAAAAAATAAAGATAGATCTCGCGGAACCCGAGGTGATGCTCGAGCATGCGATCGACCCGCTCGAAAAAATCCACCACCAGGTAAATCCCGACAAAGCCGAGATTTGCCAGAAAAAAAATGGGCAGAAAATGACTGAGAACGTACTTCGGAACTATCTTCAAAGTTCGATCGCCCTTTGTTTATGCCCACGGGAGGCGAAACGCCCAAACAGGCGGCCCAGCGAAGCGAGGAAAAACGGAGTTTCCCTGTGCAGTTTGGCCCACAGATATACCGCCAGGGCGATGCACAGAAGATTGGGCGTCCAGACGGCCAAAAAAGGCGAGAGCAGGTCATTGTAGCCGAAAGTCCTGCCCGCCGAGAGCATGACATAGTATGCCAGAAAAACCCCGATTCCCACCGTGACTCCGGTCATACGGCCCCTCTGGCGAAACATGGAGCCAAGGGGAGGCCCCAGCAGGCCCAGAAACAGGCAGGCAGCCGGGAAAGCCAGACGCTGCTCCAATTCAAGACTCCACCATACCAGCGCGGCCCGACCCACCGCGGTTTTTACCTTGCCGTAGATCTGGGCGATACTCATCTCCCCTCTGTTGTGCATCATCTTTTTGGCCGCGCCAAGAACTTCATCCATGGACAGAGTAAAATCATATTTTTTGAACGAGACGGCCTGAGCATCTTTCATGTTTTTGGCCGTGCGCGTTATCATGCCGTCGTTAAGCCGGAAAATAATGGCGCTCGAATCGGACGGAAAATCGATCTTGGCACTCTTTGCCGCTATGGTCACCTGTTGGCTTTGTTCCCGCTGGTCCTGGATAAAAATCCCCCGGATCTCGTAATCGGTGTGATCGACGGACCGGAAGAACAGAACCAGCTTGGGGATGGTGGAAATGAACACCCCCTCTTCGAGCATCGACGGGACGGAGGAGCGTCCCAGAGATCGCAATTTTCCTTCGAAGGCACGGTTGGATGCGGGAAGCAGCCAGATGGCGTTTAGGAAGGACACCACGGTCAAAACGATCAGCACTGCCAGCACCGGCGGCAGAAAGCCCAGAAAACCGGTGCCCGCCGCCCGAAAGGCGATCAGTTCGTTATCGCTGTTCATGCGAACGAAAGCGAGCATCACACCCAGCAGGGAAGCCATAGGGGCGGCGTACAAAAACAGCCTCGGCATGGCGAAAAGGATCAGCTGGGCGATATCTTCGAAGTTGCACGAAGAAGCGAAAAGAATTCGCATCAGCTGCAGAAGCTGCCCCGTGACGAGCACGAACACGGCGCCGGTCACGCAAATCAGCACCGGCGTACACTGCTCTTTGAGCAAGTAGAAATAAAGAGTCTTTTTCATCCCGGGTAATCTATCCAATCAGGGCCGCTGAGGTCAATTACAAAGATGACTCTAAAAAAACGGTAAAGCTTTGAGGCCTCCGCGACGATATTTAAATGCAAAGGCAGCAGGCAAAAAGGAAAACCCCCCTTTTCAGGAGAATTCAAATGTTTCCAACCCAGGCATCCAATGTATATCACCGGACATCGATTCAAACCGCCGATCCGCTCCAATTGATTATTATGTGTTACGACGGAGCGATCAACGATCTGCGGCAGGCCAAGGAAATGCACCAAAAAAACGAGATGAACGATGCCTACCGCAGAATCAGGCACGCCCAGGATATCATTACCGAGCTGCTTGTCGGCCTCGACTATGAACGGGGAGGCACTATAGCCGGAAACCTCAACCGTATTTATAATTTTGTTTTGCGACAGTTAATCGGCATAAACAGCCGCAACGATGTCTCCCTCTATGACGACCTGGTAAGAATTCTTTCCAATCTGAGGGAGGGCTGGGAATCGATCAGAACGACCCCGGGACAAATCAAGGCTGGTCTCCTCCCGAAACAATGGCAAGCTTCCGCATAGGATCAAGTAATGGAAAGCAACGGATCGTGCTGGACTGCCGACGCTGGGTCCATCCTGGACCAGCTGCTGCGATTCGCCGCGAAACTCGCAGAACTTGAAAACAATCCTCAGGTGGACATCAGGGCGATGTCGCATGAATGCATAAAACACACCGAGGCTCTGAAGCAGCTTCTGCCCGACGACTGGAAAAACTCTGCGCCGGCCGACAGTGAGATCCTCGATAAAATGCGCGCCCTTTATGCCCGCACCCAGATCTGCCTGGATGTCCTGCATCGTAGAAGCGAAGCGGTTTCCGCCAAACTCCAGCGTCTGTCCAGGACCAAACAGGCGGTCAATGCCTACGGTTGCAGGCGAAATTATGGCCGATGAGAAGATTGTCCCGCCAAGGCAAAAACAATTTTCACCACGAAGCGCACGAAGAACACGAAGAGTACTGAGTCCTGTTTATCTGTTTATGCTTCGTGTTCTTCGGTGCGCTTCGGGGTGAGTTTTTTCCAGGGCCGAACTGCGCGGCCCTCAAGCCGATCCGCCCGGTTTTTTCAATTTCCTGTCCGACCATCTTTTGAAAAAACCGGTGACCTTCGCCATGGGCTGCTCCGCTATTTCGATTTTGCCACGCGCCACCAGCACCCGCTGAAGACATGCCTTGAGATAGGGACACGGGACGCACTCCTTTCGCGGCTGCATTATGCCCTCTTCGTCGACCGGGCAGACCGTTTCCCCGTCTGCGAAACACTTTGGAGGGCCAATCGCCTCGGTTGGAGCACGACCCGATGCTTGATCTTTCATCCACGCTCTCCGGCCAAACGCCTTATTCCAGGATTTCCAGCACGGCGCGCTTCTTCAGTTTGGTTGCCGCCGCATTCACAATTGTTCGCATGGCGTGAGCATTGCGACCTTCCTTGCCGATGATTTTGCCAAGGTCCTCTTTGGCCGCCCGCAGTTCTATCACCGATATCTGCTGGCCGGTAATCTCTTTGACAACAACCGCTTCCGGATGTTCCGCAAGACAACGCGCAATGTATTCAACAAGCTCTTTGATTTGGATGTCTTCCATAAATGCAGGCTCCATGTTGATGCCGTCTGTGAAAGGGTCCGACAATCCCCGGGATTGCCTCGAAATCAACGCACGCCAGTCAGGGCCGAAAAAATGAGATAAAAGCTGAGCGCTTTTCAGCGGGAGCGGGAATACCGGATTCTGGCAGCTTAAATGCTCAAGTCGACTGAAATTATGAGAAATAGGCTGGAGTGTCAACAGATTTCAGGCCACAACGCCGGGAAACCGCTCACAATCCAGCACCCGCCCGGCCCTTGCCACTAATTAAAACCGGAGCGTGCGCAGAAAAAAAGTGGTTGAACAAAAGTAAGTTATTGAATAGATAGTCCATCTATCAAAGTTTGAGGAGGTTTTTACCGGCCGTATGAACCACGATCCCGATATCCCGGTCAGAGTCCAAGGTAGCCCCTTGGTGGAATCCGTCCCTGTGGACCTGCCCGCCCCCAGCCTGAACGACAACACCGCGGACCTCGACAGGCTCTGCCGGTCCCTGGACCAACGGGGGTTTTCTCCCACCCGCATCGCCCCGCGCAGGATGGACGAACTGGTTAGAAAAATTCGCGCGGAAGGCCTGAGTATCCGGGCCATCGTGGGTTATGCCTCCACTCACTGGGAAATCCTCGACGTGGTGGCAAACTCGCCCGGGGGCGCCCTTTTCGGTCTGGCGCTCGATCTTGGTTCGACCACCCTGGTGATTCGGCTGATCGATCTTGGCAGCAGGAAGACCGTAAACCAGCTAACCGTTAATAACCCTCAGGTTAAGTGGGGAGAAGATATTCTCAGCCGGATCGTCTTCGCCCGAAACCCCCAATCCCTGCTCGTTCTTCGAACCGCCCTTGTCCAAGCCTGTTCCCGGGCGATGCGAAAAGTGCTCGAAGATTCCGGAGTTCCGGCCTCGCGCGTCTACGCCCTTACTTGCGCCGGAAATACGGCGATGAGCCATTTTTTCTGGGGGCTCGATCCGTCGCATATTTGCCGCGAACCGTACATCCCGGCTGCCAATACTTTCCCAACGGTCTACGCCGCGGAACTGGGGTTCGATTTTTTGCCCGCCTCCCTGCTCTATTTATTCCCCAACGTCGGTTCCTATGTGGGCGGAGACATCCTGGCCGGAGTCGTTGCCGCGGGTCTCGACACATCCATACAACCACGCATGCTGATAGATGTCGGGACAAACGCCGAAGTGGTGCTGGGCAATCAGGAGTGGTTGCTCGCCTGCGCAGGCGCGGCCGGTCCCGCCCTGGAAGGCGGAGTGGTCGAGCGCGGCATGCAGGCCGTTTCGGGTGCAATCGATCGGGTGCGGATCGACAGGAAAACGCTCGAACCCGATTTCCGGGTAATCGGAGACTCCAAAGCAGCGGGCATCTGCGGCTCGGGTCTGATAGAACTCGTGGCCGAGATGTTTTCGTCCAAGATCGTGACCATACAGGGCAAATTCAACACCGACATCGATTGCCCTCGCTTCAGGCACTCCGCAGACGGCAGAGCTTATGCCCTGGCGCTTTCTTCTCAGACGCTCGACGGTGGGGAAATTCTGGTCTCCGAGATAGATATTGGAGTTTTTTTGAAGTCAAAAGCCGCGATGTACACTATACTGTCGGTCATCTGTCGAAAAGTCGGGCTGGACTTCGCCGATTTAGAGGATATTTACATCGCGGGAAACTTCGGAAATCACATCGATCCCGAAATGGCCGTACGGATCGGCATGATTCCGGACCTGCCCCTGGGTAAGTACCACGGCATCGGCAATTCGAGTCTTTTGGGGGCATCCATGCTCTTGTGCGACCGGACGCTCCTTACGGAAGTCGAAAGGGTGCGCAACATGATCACCTATGTTGAACTGAACGTAAACGTCGAGTTGATGAATGAGTTTCGAGGGGCGCTTTTCATCCCTCACACCGATCCGAGACTTTTCCCATCCGTACAGGCGCCATAGACGGGCTTAAAGCGACAGGGCCTCGGGGTTTGAAGATGAGCGGACCGATTCAAGCCAACAGGTATCAGCAAAGAGCGGCCAAGGCCGGATTTACCATCAGGGGCATCGATGTGGTAAGGCTTCTGGTCGTGCTGTTCCTTGCCCTGGATATCGTACTGGTGCTTACCATTGTCTATTCCCCCAGCGGACTTCCCGGGTTCCGCCTGCAAAACCGGCAGGTAAGGAAGATGGAAGACACAGTCTTCAGGCTGCGGACCGAGAACCAGAAGATTTTCGAACTTATCCAGTCCATCAAGAAAGACCCCGCGGCCCAGGAAAGGCTTGTTCGTCGGCAATTGGGCTGGGTGGGCAAAAATGAAGTTATTTTCCAATCCCCCGGCCGCATCGAAAGCGGGGGAGGCGGGCCTATAAGACCTTTCGACTTTCCCAAATAGATTCCCTGCCGATAAGCTCACGGCGCGCGCCCCCGATACCCCGATTGCACAACAGGCCTATATGTAGATCCCGCAGGCGATGAAGGCCTCCTCGCCCGGAACCTTGGCCAGGTAGGTGCTCTTGAGCGAGGAAGTTGTCTGGCCGGGCTTGGGCCACCAGTAGTTCACCCATCCCTCCCCCTCGTCCAGGGCCGTAGCGATCAGGTCGTTAAAAAACTTCTTGCCTCTGATATCCTCTAATTGGGCCAGGTCGGGACCAACAAGTTTTTCCGGCGTATGGGGATGGGCCAGCAGGGTGACCCTGCCATTTGTTCGACCTATGTAGATATACCATTCATCACCGCTGCAAAAAGGGCCGTTCTTCTCACCGGCCGCATCGATAACCGCTTCCAGCCCTTGTTTTTTCGCCATCGCCAGACCCTTCTTCACCAGGTCCATGGCCTGTTTTTTCCGGTTTCTGCCGCTCAACACCTCTTGAAGGGTTGCAGAAATAGTGCGCAGTTTCTCCGCCTCCATTTCCATCTGCTCGGAACCCTCGGCGGATTCGCTGGCGCGCACCGCATTTTTCTGCGTGATCGTATCGATCTGGTCTATGGACTTGGAGACCTCTTCGAGGTTGATGCGCTGTTCGGCAGAGGCGTGCGCAATTTCTCGAATCAGCGTGACCGATTTTTCGAAAGATTCCAACATATCGGAAAAATCGCGCTCGGTCCGCTTCATGAGAGCCACTCCGCTTCCGGTCTTGTTGATGGCGCTTTGGATCAGTTCCTGTGTGCCCCTGGCCGCCGCGGCCGATCTTTTGGCCAGGTTGCGCACCTCTTCGGCCACCACGGCGAACCCGGCGCCATGTTCCCCGGCCCTGGCCGCCTCGACCGCCGCATTGAGCGCCAGCAGGTTGGTTTGGAAAGCGATGCCGTCAATATCCTTGATAATTTTGCTGATCTTCTCACTTGCCGCAGCAATCTCCTCCATGGCCAGGCTCGTCTGGTTCATGGAGGCGCCGGCACGGTTTACCACGGACTGGGCCTCCTCGATCAGGATGCGGCCTTTATCCGCATTTTCGGCGTTCTGGACGGTGGCGCCGGTGATCTGCTCGAGGCTGGCCGCCGTTTTCTGCAGATTGTCGGCCTGCGTGCCCGCGCCGTCCGAAAGCGCCTTGGCGTTGGTATAATACCTTAGGGAGGTGCTCTCCGCCTCATCAACCGCCTTTGCCAGTTCCTCCACCGATGACCTCAGGGGAGTCACAGTGCTGCGAAACATATAAACCGTCCACAGCAGCAGCACCCCGCAAGCCAGTGAAATGGAGATCAGGTGCTCGTGCATGGCCTGTGAATGGTGGCCCATGGCGGCGATGATGATCGATGATAACGATAATAGCAGAAATATCAATATCTTGGTTCTTAGATTCACTTCACTACCCTCCTTCGCCTTTCCACTCCGCAAGACGATCTAGAACCCTCAGCTCAGACGCTTTCCGCCGTGATTTAAAGTTCGACTGTTAAAATTATCGTACACTTGGGAAGAAAACTTGAAAGAAATCGATGCACTTCGAAGTGAATGGAGGGATCGACCGTGTGCCCGCGAATTCTCATTCGAACGACACGGCCAGATGAATTTTGGCGGCGGAGGCGGTTGCGCTCCGGTCACGGGCTCTCGTGTGCGGCACAGCCGCCGCGATCCGGATCCCGCGGGGGTGCGGGAGGCTCATGTCCACCCAACCCCCGCTCTTTTGCCCCTGGCCTTTTCAAGGCGCCCTTCCGGGTTTCTCCAAATCCTTATCACGCCACAGAGGCAAGTGGCGTATACACGTCGAGCGGGGGCACGCGCTCCAGTTCGCCCGCCTGGAAAAGACAGGAATAGAACAGCTCGAGCGCTCTGCGCTCCGGTTCGTTAAAATCGTACTTGAGGCAGCGGTAGTATTCCTCGAATTCCCGCACCGGCATCAAGCCGGTGGCGGCGGCCACCTCGCATACCTTTCCGAGGTTGGCAAGGCCCCATCTTTTGGAAGAAAGGAGGGCCTCGATGGCATGGGGCAACTGCGAGTTATTCTGCGCAACCACGTCCCGGCGCAGTACCCATATCGCAAAAACGAAGGGCAGCCCGGTCCACTCCAGCCATGCCGTGCCGAGATCGAGCACGTGTCCATACAGGCCGCTGGCCGCAAGCCGAAGCGCTTCATCGCCGATGGCCAGGCACGCGTCGGGACGCCCGGTTTCTGAAAAACATTCCAGGCATGATCCGGTTTCAAACCTCGGTTCCACCCCGTAGCGCAGCTTACACAGCACCTTTAACAGCCCTACCGACGTTTGCGACTTCGAACTGGTGAGGATCTTCTTGCCCGTAAGCTGTTCGACCGGCAGGCGGCTGAGAAGCAGCACGCTTTTGACCTCACCCACGGAACTGATGGAGAGTTCAGGTACCACATGATAGAGATCGGCCCGACGACCGTACTCTATGGATGAAACCGGGCTCATGTCCAGGCCGCCGCTTGCGCAAAGCTCGTTTAGCCGGGCAGGATCCTCGGCCACGATCTCGAAGGGATTGGCTGTAATGCCGGCCTCCATGGCATAATAGATCGGAAGAACATTGAGGAAATTTATCCTTCCAAGCCTCAGCCTGGCAAATTGCTCACCCATTTCCATGCTCCTTCTCTTCCCGATTGGACAACGGCTTCGGCCAGGCCCCTCTCACTCACGCCCGCCCCGACCGCCACTGCAAGCATATTGGCTTTGGCCCCCGGCTCGATACTACCGAACTCCCCCGCGCGGCCAAGCGCCCGGGAGGGGTTTAAAGTAATCATTTCCAGGATTTTCCGGGGGTCTATGGATGGATGGTTGTCGAACACGTGGCCGGCTTCGCCAAAAAGGTCCAGGTCCGAATTGCTGGCCAGGCTGTCGGTTGCCAGGCAGCAGTTCAGGCCGAGTGAAAGCGGTTTTTCGATACCGGGACGACCGGCGCCCAGGTTCCTGTTGCTCCTCGGACAAAACACCACCGTGCAGTTTCTGGCCGCCGCAAGCCTCCAGTCCGACTCGGACATGTGAACCGCGTGCACCAGCAGGGTGTTCGGATCGAGTACGCCCAACCACTCCAGGTATTCCACCGGGGTCTTTCCGGGAGGCTTCCATGCGGGGTCGAAGCGTCCCAGCCTCTCCAGCAGTTCCCGGCAAAAACCTTTTCCGTTATTCAAAAACTCGATTTCTTCGCTATGTTCCGCCACGTGCATGGTGAAAGGAAGGCCGCGCGCCCGCGTCCAATCCTTGCACTGCGCAATGATTGCCGCAGAAGCGGAATAAACCGAGTGAGGGGCAGGGATGGGGCCGGAGGGGTCTATTTGAATACCCGCAGGCGTCGCAGCTTCCATCGAATCGAGGTTAAACCCCAGCAACTCCAAAAAGATCCGCCGCTCCAAACCAGGAAAGCCCGCTCTTCCCGCCGCGCCGCCATTAGTAATGTCGCCGCAAAGCCCCGTAGCGCTCCTGAAGACCTCTTCTTCTCCCAGTCTCAGGCCTTCGGCCGCGAAGTCATGTCCCATCGCGCCCCGAAGATCGAAGAGCAGCGACACCCATTGTCGAAAGCCGGGCTGTGGGAAAGCTATCTTGCCCTTAAGGCCGGAGAGTTCGAGGTGTGTGTGGCAATTTACCAGCGCGGGAAAAAGGACTGCGCTGCCGTGATCGATCGTTTGCGCCCCGGCGGGACACTCCGTTCTCACGCTCTCAAACGCTCCGGCGGCCACCACCCGGCCCCCCAGACTCACAACGGCGCCGTTTTCCACAGGCGGGGCGCAAACCGGCGCCAGCCACTCGGCCCGGTGAATCTCCGCTCGCGGCGCTACGTCGAAGGGTCCTTTCATCGAGCCTGTCCGTCCCCGTCGCCCGCACCGGCGCCTATCAGTTCGTAAGCCATCGTGCGCTGCCTCGGCTCAAAACCGGCCGACTCGATTATCCTGCGGATCTCTTCGATCGAAAGGCGAAAACTCACCCCCGCGGCGGCCACCACGTTTTCTTCGATCATCGTGGAGCCGAAGTCGTTTGCGCCAAAAAAGAGCGCCATTTGCGCGACTTTGGGGCCCATCGTCACCCAGGAGGCCTGGATATTGTCGAAATTGTCCAGTACGAGCCTCGATACCGCCAGGAGGCGCAGATAGGACACGGCGGTTTCGGGTTCACGGTCTATGGCCGTGTTCTGTGGCTGGAAGGTCCACGGAATAAAGGCCGTAAATCCCCCCGTACGGTCCTGGAGGTCCCGCAGGGCAAAAAGATGGGTGAGCCTGTCTTCAACCGTTTCCTCGTGGCCAAACATCATGGTCGCCGTTGTCCGTAGACCCTGTGCGTGCGCCTCCTCCATCACGGCCAGCCATTGGGCGGCCGTGCATTTGCGCGGAGAAACCCGGCTTCTGACCGAGTCCACCAGAATTTCGGCCCCCCCGCCCGGAATGGAATCCAGCCCCGCACTTCTTAGCCTGGCGATCACCTCTCCTGTGCCAATGGATTCCATATCGGCCAGAAACACGATCTCGGGCGGCGAGAAAGCATGGATGTGAATCGGATACCCGGACTTTATGAAACGCAGCATGTCCTCGTAGAAGGATAGAGGCAGGTCGGGGTGGTGCCCGCCCTGCAGCAGTATTTGCGTCCCGCCGAGCTTCACGGTCTCCTCGATTTTCGCGGCAAGCTCCTCCCGGCCAAGCACATAGGCCTCACCGTGTCCGGGAGGGCGGAAAAACGCGCAGAAACGGCATCCGCACACGCATACGTTGGAATAGTTGATGTTGCGGTCGACGACATAGGTGACAATGGGGCTTTCGTGTTTTTTCAGGCGAGCCTCATGGGCTTTGCGGCCCAACGAATAAAAATCGCCGTTGGCATAAAGGTGACGCGCCTGCTCTATACTTATCCTGCCGTTTTCACTCATGATTTAACCAACCTTGATTCAGTGGACAGTGATTGGAAAGCTCACCCGCCACTACTCACCAGTCACTAATCACGAATCACCGCCCTAAACAGGCTGTCGCGTTCCACCGGCTCGAACCCGGCATCCCGGATAATCCGCTCGATCTCCCCGCGCGTCATTCCCTGTTGGGACTGCGCCCCGGCCATGTGCCCTATCTTTTCCTCCACCACCGTGCCGTCGAAATCATCGGCGCCGAAGTAAAGGGCGATCTGGGCCAGTTTTACCGTCAGCATCACCCAATAGGCTTTGATGTGAGCGATGTTGTCGAGCATCAGCCGGCTCACGGCAATCGTCTTGAGGTCATCGACACCGGTCGTCCCCTCCATTTTTCCAAGCGGGGTGTTGGCCGGCTGGAAACTCAGAGGGATAAAGCAGACAAACCCCCCGGTCCTGTCCTGAAGCTCGCGAAGGGCCGCCATGTGCTCGACCCTCTCCCTCGTGGTCTCGATATGCCCGTAGAGCATCGTGGCGTTACTCTTTATTCCCATTTCATGCGCCTGCCGCACCACCTCCAGCCAGCCCTCGGCGCTGAGCTTCTCGGGGCAGAGAAGCTTTCTTACCCGGTCGCTGAAGACCTCCGCGCCCCCGCCCGGGAGCATCCGCACGCCGGCCGCTTTCAGCCGGGTGAGAACTTCCCCTGCCGCGATCCCCTCTTTTTGGGCGAAATGGGCGATTTCAACGGCCGTAAAAGCCTTGATAAAAGCGTGCGGTTGCAGCTCCTTTATCCTGCCGATGAGCCGCTCGAAAAAGGAAAGCGGCAGATCGGGGTGGCAGCCGCCAACCACATGTATTTCCGTCAGATTATTTCCGTAAGCGCGCAGCTTCTCCAGGATTTGCTCCTCGGAGAGCTCGAAGGAAAGCGGATCGCCCTTTTTCCTGCTGAAAGCGCAGAAGCGGCAGCCGTTGACGCAAATATTGGAATAATTGATATGGCGGTTTACGACGTAATAGGCCTCGTTTCCGTGTAGCCGAGTCCTGGCCGCGTGCGCAAGCGAACCTACGGCGTGGACATCCGGACAGGCGAAAAGGCTCTCGCCGTCCTCGATCGTAAGCCTTTGTCCCTCGGCAACCTTGCGGGCGATCTCCTCGAGGCCGAAGTTCCTATAATACCCTGGTTCGAACATACTCCCGTCCTTCGGAACAGGCGGACCGCGGCGCGCCTATCCCGTATCGAAGCAGCTTGATGAACTCGTCGGCTTTTCGTTCCAGTTCGTCGGCCGGCGCCTTGTATATACTGGCCCCCGCGTCCAGAAAAGGAACGCAGTACGCCTGGAGAAACCTGTCCATGAGAGCGTCGAGCATAAACACGCTCATGTCTATGTCCGTATCCGCCCTGAGGTCCCCGCTTTGAATTCCCGCCTCCACTACCGGCTGCAGGTATTCGGCCGAAAATAGGTGCACCTGTTGCAAAAACTCGGTTCGGAGCGGAAAATCTTCCTGGAAAATCATCTTGAGATAAATTCGGTACACTCTCGGGTGGCGTTCGATGAAGCGGATTCCCGCCAGCAGGCTCTCCTTTATCCGTCCGAAAAAATCCTGCTCGCCGGTCTGTCTTTTTACCTGCCGCAACGACTGCCTTACCAGTTCCACGGCATGGTTGAAGATGACCGTAAACAGCCCCTCCTTGCTGCCGAAATACTGAAAAAGCGACCCCTTGGCAATGCCAATGCTTTCCACCATGCGATTGACGCTCGCCTGCCGGAATCCGTGGCGCGAAAATTCCTCCACGGCCACGTCCAGTATCCGGGCCTTCTTGCCTTCATCCAGTCTGTTGAAAGTATCGCGCGCAATCATGGGCCCTCGCATCGGGTGAAATGACCAGGTGGTCATTATACAAGGGGCCCCGGTATTGTCAAACTGTTAAGTGACCGGGCGGTCACTGCAAAGGAAGGCCCATCACCGGCTTTAATACGGCTTGCGCCCAAGAATGGAGAGCACCGATCCGGGGGGGGCAATCCTGTTGGATTAAGGCTGCGACATTGACAAGGCGAAGGTCAAAAGAGCGGGGGCTGGGGCACCCCCGCAGGATCCGGATCGCGGGGCGGCTGTGCCGCACACGGCGTAGCCCGCGACCGGAACGCCGGCGCCTTGGGCGCAAAAATCTGATTTGGCATGTTTAACCCTGCTTGACTCAACAACATTGTCCGGGAGGGGAGACGATTCCCGCGCTTTAGCAAATCAGAATAAGGGTGAGCCTCTTGCAAAAGTCGACTTTGAGTGAATTTGTCCAATAATCATAATTCCGGCAAACTCTCATGGCCGTCTGCCCTGAGGGGCGCAAGAATCGAGTTTTGGACACTTTTGCAAGAGGCGCAGGGTTTTAAGAAAAGGGGACCTATTCGGGGCGATGGAAAAAGACGTATTCACGCAAACATTCGGGGCATTTCATGAAAACTCTGTCATCTACTTCCGTGAGGAGGTGGATCCTCGTTCCGCAGGAATCACACCTTCTGCGCAGCAGCATTCCTCGAAACCAGGTAGCGGTGCTGGTTTCCACGCCGATGACCGATGGTCTGCAGGCGCCGTTATGGCGCGCCATTTCGCCCCCCGGAGCAGCCTCGGAGACCTGCCCGACCGCATTCCCACCACCTTCCGAAGGAACCGGTGCTCGAATCGCTGCCTGTTCGCTTGCCAAGTTGTGTTCGCCCCTTTTGGAATGACTTGAGTGGTGATTTATGGCCCAAAAGCGGGAGAAAGTAAAGGGAAAGCTTTCGGGCGGTTCCCTGCCGCTATTTTAAGTGATATCAAACATTTTTCATGCCATGGAGTCGACCAACATTTCTACACCCGACTCCAGGGGCGCCCATCGGAGGAGTTGCCCATTGCGCCCCTTAATCATACTTTACTACAATCTTACCCGGTCATAATTTTGAAAAGGGAAAAAGATTCCAGGAAGCTAGGAAAACCGATGCACCATCCGTTTAAGCCAACGAGGGAACAACTTTTGGGGGCAAGGGGCAGGAGCGTCCCGGACTTAATCGCTCCGGGGCTCAAGGTGCTCTTTTGCGGGATAAATCCGGGCCTCTATACGGCGGCGGTCGGTCATCATTTCGCCCGGCCGGGCAACAGATTCTGGCCCGCGCTGCACCAGGCGGGTTTTACTCCGAGGCTGTTGTCGCCCTTCGAGGAGCGGGAACTTCTGCGCCACGGCTATGGAATCGTGAACATAGTGCAGCGGGCCACTGCCCGGGCCGACGAACTGACAACGGAGGAACTGGCCGGGGGCGGGCGCGAGTTTGTGGAAAAAGTCCGCGTTTTTAGACCAAAGTTTTGCGCCATCCTGGGTCTTTCCGCCTACCGGGCGGCTTTTTCGCACCCGGGGGCATTGCCGGGCCCCAGCCCGGAAAAGATCGCCGGAATCTCTTACGCCTGGGTTTTACCCAGCCCGAGCGGTATCAACGCCAGCTACCAGATGAAAGACCTGGTGGGGCTGCTCAAGGCATTAAGCGGTGCGGTTGAGCGTCAATCGTGATTTCTACGAAGTTTGCCATCTCCGCGGCCTTGTCGTTAAGGCGCCGCGCCGTGCACACCCGCGGTTCCAAAAATAGAGAACGACTGCCTCCTTTTTCCACACTTCCTGGAGCGGCCTATCCGTCATAATGCCGGCGACGCATTCCAATTATGAGTAATATCCCGATTCATTCCCGAGGTCTGATAAAAATAGGCGCGACATATCGGAGTGCTGGACAAACAGGATGGAGGAAATCCTAGTGGCCGGGTTCTGCGTTGAAAATGCACTTGTATAAATGATTTTTCGAACCACCTGCCGGATAGTTCCCGATTGCCAGTGTTAACGTCATGATAATTTAGCCGCCGTCGCGGTGTAATCGGATGGAGATGTTCGGCCAAATCGAAATCTTCCCTCCGGCACGGCCGCCATCTCCCGCGGATGCGGTTTCGAGCGAGAATAAAACTCACGCCTGGTTGGCGTCCAAGGTTCGAAACTTCCAGCATTTGTCCAATCCGCGGGCCGCAACGTCGCCGGGAGTTTTTTCCTTCGCACCTGGTCTCAAAGGGGTCCGGGGTATTTTTGAAACTTTTCGCAACAGGGGTTGCCAAATCCGCCCGGAGATTATATAAGGGAGCTTCTTACGCCCCCGTAGCTCAGGTGGATAGAGCACGAGATTCCTAATCTCGGTGCCGGGTGTTCGAATCACCCCGGGGGCATAAGTAAAATCAAAGCTGCTCTATCATTTTCATCTCTCAAAGGGTTTTGATCTGGAAGTGAAACCCTTTCTCGATACCGAGCGTCGTGGCTTATTCGCAACACGAGCACCGAAGCGTCCAAACTCTATCGGGATTTCCGTGGTGAAACTCGTTGGTATTGAAGGCGGGTGTCTCACCATCGAAGATGTGAATGTTCTCGATGGAACCCCTCTTCTCGATATCAAGCCCTATGTCCCGCAGTTTGATTCCAGAGAGAATTGTGAGATCGGGTGGTTTTCGGGCAAGGTTCAAGACGCCGAGGGGTCCAGAGCCGATGAGCGGTTCAAGTGAGAAGCTCCGCACGGGGGATAAGTTCAAATCATTTTAGTAAATCTTTAAACGAGAATTCTCCCTCTGAGGGATTGAGCAGTTTCTCTTTGATCATATCGCGGATTTGCCGCACTTTTTCGAGTTTTTCCTGCTCTGTCCCTTCCACCGAAGCCGGGTCTGGAAAAGGATGGTGCCATCTTTTGGTAACACCGGGGAAAACGGGGCATTTTGATTCCGCGTCAAAACACACAGTTATGACGTGTCCGTACAGATTTCCCCTTCGATACAACTCGAAAACGCTTTGAGGCTTTTTCTGTGAGATGTCGATTCCCTCTTCCTTCATCACTTCGACAACGAGTGGATTGATAGCAGGTGCTGGTTCTAGTCCAGCGCTGTCGATTTCCAAGCGCCCCCCGGCAAAGTGTCGTAGATAAGCCTCTGCAATTTGGCTCCGTCCGCTGTTGTGCTGGCAGATAATCAAAATCTTCGATGCTGCTTCCGGCATGATGATTCTCCTTTCACTCATTAACGATAAATTCTTAGACGGCGTCTGTGTCAACTGGGTGTCAGGATAGTGAAGATTTCCTGAATTTTTGTCGTATTGATGGAGCAAAATTAAATTGAAAATCTACTTCGCTGGCCCCCTCTTTTCCGAAGCCTACCGAAAATGGATTCGATCCACAATTAAGCAGATCGAGACGCTGGCGCTGGACCGGGGCGCGGAGATGGAGATCATTTTCCCATTGGAGCTTTAGACTGGAAATAGCAACGACTGTACTTAGCGCCTCACTGTAAAAGAAACTCCCCCGAAGTGTTCAGTCCGCTTGCAAGTGTTATCCGTACAGCCATAATGATATTCCAGGTCCAACGACCAGGAGCCTCCTTTTAATAAATCGTAGTTAACGCCTATCTGTGGGATGAATTTATTCTCTATGCTTGGAAGCACCGGGGTGGCACGTTCGAGTACCTTGCCCAGGAAACTGTTCTTTCCGCGCACCCAATTCACGACATCCGCCCACAGCAATTCACCCACTATGTGTCGAATGGCATCGGGGCCAACGTATGTTTGACCGTCCGGTCCCAGCCAAACGAAGCCGAAGTAGTCGATGTGGATATTGCAGAGCACTTTTGATATTTCGCAATGGAGGCTGGTCGCGCCGATCTCGCGATAGCCTTCCCCCATAGTGGCGGCTGCGGCCAATTGGAGTGTGGGATCGCGCCGGTTGTCGTGCTCAAACGCATGAGTCGAACACAGAGTCCGAATCAGCAACTGGGCGTCTACGGGGACAAAAGTAATTCCCTCCCCCGTCCTCTCTCCGATACTTGACATGGATTCTATGTGATCCGCAATATTGATATGGTATTGCGTTTTGAATCTATCCGAAATCGCGATGTAAACTTTGTTCAGTCCATATGTCATTAATGGAATTGCCATGACTGTTTTCCTTGCCCTCAAGGCGCAGGCTTTGCGCTTGACGCCCTGGAACATCGCGCTATCCTTACCCTCCGTAACGGAGCGGGGGAAAGGGGCGAGAATTGGCGGGGCAGGCCACAACAAGGCGCTAATTTCGTTTTTACCTCTTGTCAAAACCACTGTGCGCGTTGAAAAGCGCCCTTTCGGCATCATTGACCGGCTAAAGCACAGGCGATGAGCGCCCCGACCGGAAATTCAACAGCGCTTGCCGGCCATTCGCCGGCGCTAAGTCTCCCGCTTCAGCAGCCACAATTCGACGCGCCGGTTCTCCGCCCGCCCCGCCGGGTTGTCACGACCACCGATTCTGTCCGCCGCCACCGGATCGGCTGAACCATGCGCCCAAGGCTCGACCATGGCCCGCGGCAGATGGCCCTTGGAGACATACCAGTCCCCCACCGCCTTCGCTCGCCTGAGCGACAGGTCCATGTTGTATCCCGCGGCTCCGATGCTGTCGGTATATCCGTTCACGTAGAGCTTGCGCAGTGGATAGGTCTTCAGCACCATCACCGTTTTGTCGAGTGCCGTCTGCGCCGCGGGTTTAAGCTCCGCCTTGTCGAAGTCGAACAGCACGTCGCCCGGAATCCGCACCACCAGGCAGTCATCCTGCTGGCTGATCTGATACCTCGTGGACAACTCTTCTACCTCCCGGATGTCCGGATTGGGCACGTCGATCACCACCGTCCCGACCGGCTTGCCGTCGCCGTAATGAACGAAGATCACACCGTTCCAAAACCCCATGCCGGGAACCGAAGCGCCCCAGCCGTTGTAGTCCATATTTGTACCCGGTCATCAGCGCCGAGCCCGAAAAGGGGATGATCTTCTTCACCCAGGTCGGCTGCAGCCCCGCGCCCAGCCCCTCCATCACCAGCCGATGCGCCCGCCCGGTCTGTAAATTGACAAGATCGAGCGCGAGATGGCGATAGACCACGGCGCCGATGCTTTGGGTGATCGCAACGGCCCAGTGGGTTCCCGGATGATCGTCAACCGGAAGCCTTCCCATCGGCATCCTCCAGTTAAAATAGATCAACCGAATCACATCGTAGTGGCGCCCACAGTGTAATTACCGGCGAGTTCCCCATTGGCATTCAGGCCCAGATTTTGGGAGAACGTGCCCAGAGTCTGACTGGAATGTGATCCCCACAACCTCGTATCCGGTCCAGTGTCTTTTCCCCCCGTTGTACGGCCGTCGATGAGAATTGCCGAATGGCCGGATCGAGCACAAACCACAAAGACCTCGAGGTTCGGGAAGTCATCGCCAAAGGCCTCCCCGCTGATACGCATCACGCCTGGTGAGCTAAAATCGATCCGTGTCCATACGGTTGAATTGATCTCCGGCGTCAGCGCCTGGGGGGCCAATGGATACCCGCCGGCCGTTCTTGCCGTAAATCCGAAGACTCCGGGCAGGTACCGGATTATAGGGAAAACAGTCATGGAGACATCCGCCATCCCCTTTATGTCTCCCCAGACCAGCGTATGGGTAGTAGTTCCGCTCGAGCCCGAAAAATAGTAGATTGGCCCATCGTGAGCGTTGAAGAATATGCAACCGTAGGTGCGGGAAGTAGCCTGGAGCGAAGTCGAAGCCCCGGTGCGATGGTCACCCTCGGACCTTTGCCCCGGCGCCAGAGGATTGCCGCCGGCGAATGAATCGAAAGGCGCATATCTTCGAAAATACAGCCAGAAAGTTGGAAATTGCTGCCAACTTCCCGCAGGGTCGTCAATTAGATTGCCGTAAGCCATTTCTGCACCTCGTAAAATAGTCTCCCCCCTCTTCACCCCGGGGATGGATCAGTCAATGCGATGCTATTGGATCGTTTCGTATCACTTAATTAAACGGTAGGCGCAGCTCGGGAACTGTCAAGATTATCACTCGATTTCTCAACCAGACTCTCACCCTTAGCCTGATTCTATTTGTCGGGTTTCCGTCGCTTTCGTTTTGACCTGAGAATGTCCGCGAACAGTGACCGTACGCAGTTTTAGTGATTCTGCGGGCGACCCTTTACAAGCCTTTAAGCAAATCCTACGTTGGAATCAATGAGTGGTATGGAGTTAAACCCTATGTCGCGAGGTATTATGCAACGTGTCCCTGAGGATCGATATTCTCAAATACCAAGGGCAACCCGCCCGGACGGAATCACCCGTCGTTATCAACGAGGAGGGTGGCACTATAGGACGGTCAACGAACAATGCGATCGTTTTGCGCGATGAAACCGTCTCACGCCAGCACGCGCAAATAAGCTTCCAACATGGCCATTACTACCTGGCCGACCGGAGTTCCAACGGCACCCTTATATATAATCGGGATTTAACTATAGAAGGTGGGGAGGTGGAACTCCTGGACGGCGACATTTTGCGAATAGGAGACTACGAACTCAGGGTGAGCATTATTGCCGAGAGTCATGCCGCTCAGAGACCTTCTGATTTCGAGCCCCCCCCATCTCCGTCGCCCCCCCGAGCCCGTTCGGCGCCGGAGCCGTCGCAAAAAAGAGAGACCGGCAAACCTGTTTATCCCGAAGCTCGTTCGGTGGAGCATGCCGGAGGGTCTTCAGTTCAAGTCAGTGAGCTTAATATAGACGATTTTTTCATGGACACCGAGAAGGAAGAAAAAAGCGGCAAATCAGATGGAACCGGTCAAAACCTTGATGAATTTTTCGAGGATTCGGACGATTTGGCCCCCGGGCCTGCTATCCAATCCGAAGAGGAGGCGCCGGGGATAGGAGCCAAACCTCCCGGAGCACCTGATGTGCGGCAACCACCGGAAGCGGCGCGCATCGAGCAACCGGCCCCGGCAATCGTGCCGAAGCCGATTAGTCAAGCTCCCGCAAAGGATTACGCCGAGCTTTTCGAAAGATTCCTGAAAGGAGCGGGCATTGAAATGTCATCCTTCAAGGAGACGGATATTCCGGAGTTGATGGAAAATCTTGGCGCGGTTTTCAGGGAACTGGTGAACGGCCTCTGGACCGTTTTACGGGGGCGTGCGGAGCTCAAGGCCGAGATCCGTATTCCGGTGACTATGGTTCGCCCTGTCTCCAACAATCCCCTGAAGTTTTCACCAACCCTCGATGATGCCGTCAGACGACTCGTAAAAAGAGATCATCCGAGCTTTCTCGAACCTCTGGATGCGGTCCGCGAAAGCTTCGCCGACATTATGAACCACCAGGTAGCCGTCCATGCCGGCATCCAGGCATCATTGATAGAAGCCCTGGATAGATTCGATCCGGATCGCTTTTCGGAAAATAAGGACGGCTCGATCCTGCAGACCAAAAGCAAGCTCTGGAAGGCCTATTGCCAAGTCTATCCGGAACTGAAGGAAGAGGCGCTGGAAGACATATTCGGGAAGGCCTTCATTCAAGCTTACGAGGATCAGTTGGAGAAGTTTCGCTTCAGATCTGAGGCGAGCAACAGGAGCAAAGAGCAGGAAGAAAAGCGTAAGCAATGAGGAGGAAACCGTCTCTTTTTTCTTCCTGCTCTCCCAAATTTGCGAGGATTAACTGATGAGTGCAAGCAGCAGAGTGGTCTGGTCACAAGGGATGTTTATTCTTCCTCAACACTTTCAGCAGCACGACCGCTACCTGGAAAACGTGGTGAACGGGCGCAGCCTGGCGTTGCGCCCCTATGGCTGGGGGTTGTATTCATTCGCGCTAGATGACCACCTGCTGAAGATCGGCAAATTCGGGCTAACGGAAATAAGGGGGATTTTTCCCGACGGCACACCGTTTTATATGCCTGAGGACGATCCCCTGCCCGTGCCGGTGGACATTCCGCAGGGTGTTCAGAATGAAATGGTCTACCTCGCTCTGCCGGTGAGGCGGGAAGATGCGGCGGAAATCGACAGCGAGACCGACCCCGATGTCCTGTCCAGGTTTCGGGTCCGCGAGCGTGAGGTCAAAGACTCCAACCATGGCGCCGAAGGCAGAGCGCCTTTGCAGATCGGCAGCCTCAAGGCGCGTATCCTGCTGGAGCGCGACGAGAGGGCCGGCTTTACCTGCATTGGACTGGCGCGGATTGTGGAAATGCGCCCCAACAAAGAAGTTGAATTGGACAACCGGTATATTCCCTCCAACCTGAACTGCCAGGCAGCGAAGGTGCTTGGCGGATTCTTGCGGGAGGCGCACGGCTATTTGAACATCCGGGGTGAAATGCTGGCCCGGGATTTGATAGCGCCGGGCCACGGCGGCGAGGGAGAAATCAGCGACTTCCTGCTGCTTCAGATGATCAATCGTTATCAGCCCCTGATAAAACACTTCACCGGCATGGCGGGCCTTCACCCCGAGGAGTTCTACCGGGTGCTCATCCAATTGGTGGGCGAACTGTCCACCTTTTTCAAGGACGGAACGCGACCGATTAATTTTCCGGTCTACGAACACGACGACCTCCAAAATACTTTTTTCCCCTTGATGGAGGAATTGCGGGAACTGCTGGTCAAAGACAGAATGAGAAGAGCGATCCAGATTCCTCTTAGCAAACCCAAATCCGGAGTTTACGTGGCCCGGCTTCCCGATGTGAATCTGCTGGACAATGCTGTGTTCATTCTGGCGGCCAAAGCGCAGGTGTCCTCGGAGACCATACGCAACCATTTCCCCGATCAGGTAAAGATCGGCCCCTTCGAGGAAATCAAGCAACTGGTGGCCTCCCACCTGCGCGGGATCCCGGCCGAGCCTTTGCCTGTGGCGCCCAAGGAAATTCCATACCGGACAGGTTTTACTTATTTCGAACTCAATAAACATAATGAGCACTGGAAAAAGATGCATGGTTCAAGCGGCTTTGCAATCTGGATCGGCGGAGACTTTCCTGAACTCAATCTGGAGCTTTGGGCTATTAGGGAGGGTTAGTAAGCTATGAGCCGGGATGATCCATTTTCAGAAGAAAGCGGGGGCAGTACCATTGTTCGCCCCATGCCGGGCAGGCGCAGGCGGCAGGCGCCGGTTGTGGGAAAGCCCCCAACCATCCCCGAGCCCAGACGCCCACTGTTGGACCGCCATGTGGCAGCGCAATTCATAACGAGCGCCAATCAGCTCACCGCAATTGCGTTGCCCCTGCTCATTGTGGTTCCGAAACTGAGGAAAATTGCATTCCATCAATCTGTCAAGGAATTGCAAGATCGTCTGGTCTCCGAGATAGGAACTTTCCAGAACAAGGCCCTTCAGTTGGGCTACACCGAAGAGCAGGTAAGGACGGCGAGCTATCTGGTCTGCTCACTGATAGACGAGACGGTCCTCAATACTCCCTGGGGAAGCGAGTCTTTCTGGGGACACGACACCCTTTTGGTCAAGTTTCACTGGGAAGCGGTAGGCGGGGAAGAGTTTTTTCCCATTGTCGAGCGTCTCATGAGACGACCCGGGGATAACCTGGATCTGCTTGAATTTGCTTATATGTGTCTGAGCCTCGGGTTTGAAGGAAAGTATCGGTTGATTCCTGACGGCAATCGCGCACTGGAGCAGTTGCGTCTTGAGGTATACCTGGAAATCCAAAGGCTTAGAGGTAACCCGGAGATCAACCTTTCGGTCAACTCACAGGGGCTGCGTGATTTGCGCAGCCCCCTCGCGCGCTACGTGCCAATGTGGGCGCTATGGGCCGGGGCCGCCTTGCTGCTTCTACTCGTCTACCTGGCGTTTTCTTTTCGGATCAATGGCATCTCTGACAATATCTATGGCGACTGGATGACGATTGCCGGCCAGGAAGCAAAGATACCCGAGCCTGTGGCAACGCTTCCCCCGCCGCCCAACCTTCCCAATTTCAGCGATCTGTTAGCCAATGGAATTTCCAGGAACCTGGTAGTCGTGCTCCCGGGCCCGATAATTCGTTTGACCAATGCTTTCGATTCGGGCAGCGACCGGATTCGAAGCGAATATGAGCCGATACTGATCAAAATAGCCCAGGCCCTCAAGAGTGGAACGGGCAGCGTCGAGATAATCGGCTATACCGACAATAAGCGTATCTTCACTGCCCGATTTCCTTCCAACTGGAACTTGTCCAATGCGCGCGCGAAAAGAGTTGCGGAGTTTCTTGGTCTACAGGCATCCGGATACCGCGTTACCCATAAGGGACGAGCCGCCCTGGACCCGGTTGCCCCTAATGATACGCCTGCGCATCGGGCGCTCAATCGACGCGTTGAAATTTTTATCAGGTGATGTATGGATTCGATCCTCTTTTATTTCATTAAAAGTAAACTTCCAGCCAGGCTGCTGGGGCTGACCGCCTTCTGCACATTGCTCTGGTTCGGCGGCCCGCTGATATCGATTGGGACCTGGAGACCTATTGATCCCTGGCTTAACAGGCTTTTGGCCGTTCTGATCGTCATTGCGATCTGGGGGGCTTACACCCTGTTTGAGCACTTCCGCGCCAGGGAAAGAGGTCAGCAACTGATGACAAACCTGTCGGTTCCCGGGACCGGGGCCGACAGACAGGCCGTCGAGGAGGCGCAGGGCGAGGAGATCGCGGCCCTTCACGGTAGGTTCGAAGAGGCATTGCATCTTCTGAAAAAGACCAGCAAAAAGGGCCGACTGAACAGCGCCTTCCTGTATGAACTCCCCTGGTATGTGATCATAGGCGGCCCGGGTGCGGGCAAGACCACTTTCTTGCGCAATTCCGGGCTGGATTTCCCTCTCTCGGGCCAGCTCGGCGACGGCCCTGTAAGAGGAGTGGGGGGAACGCGCAATTGCGACTGGTTTTTCACCGACGAAGCTATTTTTCTAGACACCGCCGGCCGCTATACAACCCATGACAGCTACCAGCCAGTGGACAAGGCCGCCTGGACATCTTTTCTCGGGTTACTCAAAAAATACCGGCCCCGGCGTCCCATTAACGGCGTTTTGCTGGCGATGAGCATGTCGGAACTGGTGGAGATGAGCGAAGAGCAGCGGAGCAGGCGGGCCAGGGAACTGCGCCTGCGGATAAACGAACTCTATAAGACCTTGTCCAATCGCTTTCCCGTCTACATGATTTTTACCAAGTGCGATCTGATCGCAGGTTTCAGTGATTTCTTTTCCGAATTGACCCAGGCGGAAAGGAGCCAGGTATGGGGGGAGACTTTTCCCCTTGAGGTTTCCAAACAGCGGCTGGAAGAGCTGATTTCCCGTTTGGAAACCAATTTTGATGAAGTCTTGGGCCGGCTCGAGCACTGGACCCTGAAAAGGATCCAGGAGGAGCGCGACGTCAATCGACGCGGCACTATCTTTTGCTACACCCAACAACTTGCAACCATCAAACCTGTGATATCAGCCTTCCTGCGTGATATCTTCGGCAGCAGCCGTTTCGAAATCAAGGCCTTTTTGCGCGGTGTCTATTTTACAAGCGGCACCCAGGAGGGCACGCCCATTGACAGGGTAATGGGGGTGTTGGCCGGCGTCTATGGGATGGAGCGCCACGAACTCCCTGTTTTCCAGGGCCGCCCGAAGAGCTTTTTCATCACACGACTGCTCAAGGAGGTGATTCTGCCGGAAGCAGAACTTGCCGGACTGGATCCCCGAATCGAGTCCAGGAGGGTATGGTTGCAGCGGGCGGCATATGCCTCTCTATTTCTTTTGACTTTCGGCCTGCTCACCCTGTGGTCTGTGAGCTACATCAAAAACAGCCAGGCCATAGCGCAAGTCCGGAAAAAACTTGACAATTACCGTCTCGTTTCCGCCGGCCCGGCAACCCCCGACGACGCCATGCGAAAGATCATCGAACGGCTCGATGCCATCGCCGCCGCAAAACGAGTCTATAGTAAACACTCGTGGACGATGAGCTTCGGTCTCTACCAGGGGGACAAGGTAAACGCAGGGGTAAATGAGGTTTATGAGCAAAGACTTGTGGCCGATCTTCTCCCTCAAATCAACCTGCAGATCAAGCAGCAGATGAGACAAATCCTGGCGCGAAGCGATGACGCCGATTCCGGCTACCTCTACGAACTGCTCCGAACGTACCTGATGTTGGCCCTTCCCGAAAAAATGAACACCAGCATTGCTTCGAGCTCGATCAGGGACTGCTTGGAGCGTATTTATCCCCGGGAACCCAAATTTCAGCAGCATATAGAGGTGCATTCGGACGCTCTTTTGAAAGTGCTCGATAAGCCCATGCCGGTCGACCAGCAGTTGCTTGAGAATGCTCGGCAAAAACTAAAGTCGGTGCCACTTGGAACGCAACTCTACAATCAGTTGAAAAGCGTTGCACTGGCCGACCACACAAACGACTTTCGACTCCTGGACGCCGTCCCCAGGGCCGGAGACGTTTTTATGACAAAAGACGGCAAGGTCCTCGAGTCGATTTCAATTCCAGGGTTCTACACTTCCCGGGGCTATGACGCCTACTTTAGAAAGCAAGGCCTGGATCTGGTCAATCGGACCCTCAAAGAGGATTGGGTCTTGAACCAGTATCCGGTGCGGCGGCAACCGAATAAGTCGCGTAATTTGACGTTATTATACGGCGATTTGCAGAGGCAGTATTTTGCCGAGTATGCACTGGTTTGGCGCAAACTACTGTCGAACCTGACGATCAAAAAGCCAAAGGGCATATACGGGACGATCCAAATCCTCGACCAGCTTTCCGGTCCGGATACTCCACTGCGGCCGCTGCTGCGGGCGGTTGAAAAAAACACCCGCCTTGCGCATCTCACAGATTCCAAACAAGCGGCGGCAGCCGAGAAAGGCTCGCCATTGGCAACACCTGAGGATCCGGAGATAGTCTCGACCGGTCCGGCTCTTCAACTGGAGTCCGGTTTTCAGGGCCTGGACCGACTGGTGGAAACCAGCGGCCAGGCGCCACCTCCGCTGGAGGAAGTGATAAAACACATCAACGAGATAAGGGACCTTCTCATGCAGGTCACCGGCGGAGCTAACAGCGAAGAGCAGGCGCTTAAGTTTGCGCAGGAGAGAATGAGCGGTTTCGGCGCACAGGACGTGATGAAGAGGGCCGGCCTGGAATTCTCCCGCCTTCCTGAACCTCTCCATGCATGGTTGAGCACGCTGGCCGCCACCGGTTGGGCAACCACACTGGAAAACGCCAAATCGGAGATGAACAGCGCATGGCGAACCGACGTGGTGAACTATTACAGGGCGAGCCTGGATGGACGATATCCCCTGTTTCGAAACAGCCGAAATGACGCCACGATGACTGATTTTGTCCGCTTTTTCGGCCCTCAGGGCATTATGGACAAGTTCTTCGCAACCTATCTCAAATCATTCGTAGACACAAATACCTGGCGGCAGGAGTCCATGGACAATCAGGGGATACACCTGTCTGCCCAGGTCATCAGAGAGTTCCAATACGCCTCGAAGATCCGCAATGCCTTCTTTGCTCCAGGTCAATCGGCGCCCGGCGTTCAGTTTATGCTCAAACCAATATATCTGGATTCCAATGCGGCCAGTTTTCGAATCAATGTCGAAGGTCAGACCGATGAGTATGCTCACGGCCAGACCAATACCGTCAATTTTCAGTGGCCGGGTCCAAACTCCAACCAGGGGGTGATATTGAGTTTCATGACCACCGACGGCAAGGCGGTAACCGAAATGGAAGAGGGGCCCTGGGCGTGGTTCAGGGTGCTTGAAAAATCCAACCTACAGCGTACCAGCCTTGGGGATGTCTTCAGGATCACTTTCCAGGTCGGCGGCCACACCGCAATATATGAATTACGGGCAAACAGTGTGTTTAACCCTTTCAACCTGCCTGAATTGCAGCGGTTTCGCCTGTCAGGGTCGTTATAGGGGAGCGGGAAACGATGGTTCCAGGTTTCTACGGAAAATTGCCAAGTTTTGGCGATTTCATATCACGGCGGCTTCTGGGCTCATTTGTACGTCCCTGGGACGCATGGCTCCAGAACGCCATCTTTTCCAGTCGGAACAAGCTGGGCGAGCGATGGCTCGAAACATATCTGACCAGCCCTGTGTGGCGTTTCCTCTTGAGCGCGGGGGCGTGCGGAAACGATGCCTGCATGGGCGTTCTAATGCCCAGCGTCGATAAGGTCGGCCGCTATTTCCCCTTGACCCTGGCGGTCCTGATCGAACCGCGGGCAGTGCTCCCCGGGCTGTTCGTCGAGGGAGCTGAGTGGTTTGAAAAGATTGAGACCCTGGCCTTGTCATCTCTTGAAGATGATTTCGATTTCGAGCACTTCGACCGTGAACTGCAAAATACGCTATTGCCGCCGATGTCGCCGAATGAAGAGTCGCTTTTGGAACCCGATTGGCCGGATAGCGAAAGTCGGCCTCTTTTCCGCATCGCGGTGAGTGAACCCGGGAAGCTTCGGGATGCTTTCGTCGAACTGAGCGGTTTTCTGCTGGGCAGGTCATCGCCTGCATACACCTTGTGGTGCGCCGGCGGCGAAAATGAAAAAACAACTCTTTTGGCCTTCGATGGATTGCCGTCCCCATCGGCTTTTACCGAGTTGGTGCGATTTCAGGAGTAACAAAGTGTCAACTGTTCGATTCGAAGACCTTCTCCAAGAGATTTCACCCGAGTATCCATCAGGTGAACACGATCTGGAATACGATCCCGATTTTATGCGTTTGGAAAAAGAGGTGATTGGCTCGCCCGCGGTCGAGGTCGAAGGCAAGATGGTCCAGGATTCCAAAGACCCCGACTGGTCGAAATGCACCGAAACCGCACTGAAACTGCTGGAACGGGCGCATGACCTCAGGGTGGCCGTGTACCTCACACGCGCCCTGCTTCACACCGAAGGATTGGCAGGACTCTATAACGGCTTGGAATTGATTTGCGGCTACATTCAAAATTTTTGGGACACTTTTTATCCACGGCTCGACCCGGACGAGGACAACAATCCGTCTGAGCGCGTCAATATCCTCGAAGCGCTCAATAACTGGGACCTCCTACTGGCGTCTTTGATCAAGGTTCAGCTCTGTGCGTCCAGGACCGCGGGCAGTGTAAATCTGCGGCAATACCGAATCGCCGCCGGAAAGGCGTCCGAACTCCTGGTGAGCGAGGAAGAACGAAACAGTGGTTTAAACCTCGCCGGAATCGAGGGTGCTTTTACTGAATGCGGCATGGAACTGCTCGAGTCCACTTCGCGCAATGCCAGCGGGGCCCTTGCCGAGGCAAAACGCCTGAGGGACCTGATGAATGAAAAAGTCGGCTCCGACATAGCTCCCGATCTCGAAAAGCTAATCCAGATCCTTGGAGAAATAGAGGGCTTGGTGCAGGCACAAATCCTGAGACGCGATCCCGCCGCGGCTGCTTTAAAAAAGCCGGATGAAAAATCTGGCGATCCCCATAGATACGAGCAAGCCAATGTTTCAAACGCCGGGAGCTTCGACAGAATTGAGAGCAGAGAAGATGTGCTCAAACTCCTTGAGAAAATATGTGCCTATTACGAATTGTCCGAACCCACAAGTCCCGTTCCATACCTGCTAAGAAGGGCAATGCGACTTGTCACAAAGAATTTTATGGAAATAATTGAAGACCTGGCGCCTGACTCAATTGCACAAGTTCAGATGGTATGCGGGCCAAAGGAACAGCAAGAATAATTTGGATAATATCCATGGCGATATTTTAACAATTATGTACTAACTATTAGCATTTTTAACAAATAGTGTACTGGTGTTGTACGCACGCCCATCTCCGGTTAATTGTACCTATTTGCTCAAATCATTTAAAAACCATCTCTCCAAAGTCTATTTACAATATTATCAAAAATCATAGCAGTTCTATTAAAAAACTATTGACAGTGGTTTTAGTAGTGAGCACGTTTTTTATAAGTATTCAGGACTTTCTGTAAAGAGAGGAGATGCACAATGCGGGAGAGCAGTCAAAAATTCATTGCGCGCAACAGAGCGCCGCGTGTCCAGATAGAATACGATGTGGAGCTTTTTGGCGCCGAGAAGAAAATCGAACTGCCGTTTGTGATGGGTGTTCTCACTGAGTTGAGCGGAAAGCCCCGGGAGGGCGAAATTCCAGTTCCTCTGGAACACCGCAAGTTCCTGGAATTCGACAATGACAATTTCGACAAAAGACTAAAGGCCATGAAACCCAGGGCGGCCTTCAGGGTCCCCAACAAGCTGACCGGCGAGGGTGAATTGAGTGTGGATATCACTTTCGAGAGTTTGGACGATTTTTCCCCCGCGGCGATCGCGCGCAAGGTGAGCGGTTTAAAGGAGATGTTGGAGGCGCGCAGCCAGTTGGAGAATCTATTGACTTACATGGATGGCAAAGCAGGGGCTGAAAAGCTCATTTCGCAGTTGATCTCAGACCAGTCGATGCTTCAGATGCTGACAGCGGCGGCTAAACCCGCCCAACGGGCTGAGCCTGAGCCTGAAGCTTCGACGGAGATACACTAGGAGGCTGTCCGAGAATAGCCAATCGGATGTTTGAGGCATCTCCTGGAAACGATTCTCGGACAGCTTCATAGGCAAAAAGAGGGATAAGCAATGGAAAATATTGAAAGCGGTGAAAAGATGCAAGAGGGCCTGGAGCAGCCAGAGCAGACCCAGCATCCTTTTGAGCTGGGAGTCTTTCAAGAGCTTCTCCAGAAGGAATTCAAACCCAAAACCGAGGACATGCGGGAAGAGGTTGAGCGGGCCACCCGCACCCTTGCCGAGTATGTTTTGAAGGATGTCAAGCTGGTTTCCACAGACGCCATGTACACCATCGAGGCCATTAAATCGGCTATCGATAAAAAACTAACCGAACAGGTGGATTTGATTCTCCACCATCCGGAATTTCAGAAAATGGAGAGTGCATGGCGGGGGCTCAATTACCTTGTGAGCAACACGGAAACAGACTCCATGCTGAAGATTCGCGTGCTCAATGTGAGCAAAGATGAGATCCGCACAACGCTCAAAAGATTCAAGGGCACGCGTTGGGACCAGAGCCCTCTATTCAAGATGATATACGGGGCCGAGTATGATCAGCCTGGCGGCGAACCCTACGGCTGCCTGGTAGGCGACTATTACTTCGACCATTCCGGGCCGGATGTCGATGTGTTGCGCGGGATGGCCCAGATTGCCTCCGCGGCCCATGCGCCGTTCATAAGCGGGGCGTCTGCGCACATTATGAATATGGAGTCCTGGGCGCAACTCAGCGATCCAACAGACCTGGCCAAGGTTTTCACCACTCCTGAATATGCCGCCTGGCGTTCCTTGCGCGAGTCTGAAGACTCCCGGTATATCGGATTGGCCATGCCCAGGTTTCTGGCGCGGCGGCCTTATGGGGCGAAAACCGAACCCGTCGATGAGTTCGATTACGAAGAAGACACCGATGGCGCGGACAGCAGCAAATACAGTTGGGCGAACTCGGCTTACGCAATGGCGGCCAACATCAACCGGGCCTTCAAGATCTATGGCTGGTGTTCCCGCATCCGGGGTCGCGAATCAGGAGGCATCGTCGAAGATTTGCCACTGCACACCTTTCCTACCGACGACGGCGGGGTTGACATGAAATGTCCCACCGAAATTGCCATCGGGGACCGGCGGGAACTTGAGCTGGCCAAAGTAGGTTTCATGCCGCTCAGTCACTATAAGAACACCGATTTTGCCGTTTTTATCGGCGCTCAATCTTTGCAAAAGCCATTCGAGTACGACGACCCTGACGCCACGGCCAGCGCCAATCTTTCCGCTCGCCTGCCATACCTGCTCGCCGCCTGCCGTTTTGCCCATTATCTCAAGTGCATAGTGCGAGACAAGATTGGCTCTTTCAAAGAGCGCATCGACGTTCAAAACTGGCTGCAGAGATGGGTCAACCAGTACGTGGATGGCTCCCCGGCCAATTCCACCGAGGAGACAAAGGCGCGCAAACCACTCGCTGCCGCTGAAGTGGTCGTTGAAGAGGTGGAGGGTAATCCGGGTTTTTACACCTCTAAATTTTATCTGCGGCCTCATTATCAGCTCGAAGGAGTTACCGTTTCGTTGAGACTCGTGTCGAGATTGCCATCGGCCAGAAAAGCCTGAGCGAGACTGGATATTGTACGGAGTTTGACGCAATCGGGGAAATTTGATGAGGTCAAAAGGAGAAGAATATGGCCATTAGCATATTCCTGAAGCTGGAGGACCCGCCTGTTGAAGGGGAATCGGTAGTCGATGGGCATAAGAAAGAAATAGATATTGCGGGGTGGAGTTGGGGGATGACGCAGTCCGGTTCGATGCATGTTGCGACCGGCGGTGGCAGCGGTAAAGTGAGCGTGCAGGATATTCACATTTCCAAGCAAGTAGACAAGTCCAGTCCCATCCTCATGAAACACTGCTGCAGCGGTCAGCATTTCGGCAAGGCCACCCTGCAGATCACCAAGGCAGGGGGAGATAAGGTCGTTCCGTATCTGACAATAAATATGGAGAACGTAATAATCAGCGGCTATAACACCGGCGGCAATAATGGAAACGAGACAATAAATGAAAGTGTCTCCTTGAACTTCGCCAAGTACAAAGTGGTTTATAAGCCTCAGTCAGAGAAAGGAATAGCGATGCCGGAGGTTGAGCACGCCTGGCATATCGCGGAAAACAAGACTTATTAGGTCTATCCCCGATATCCTGGCCTTTCGCGGCAATAAATGGCCAGGCCTCGCGGTTGGTGCGCCATCATCGAGGCTGGGCCTTCTAAAAATATTGAAGGGGTGGTCGAGTGATGGAAAAAACTCTTCATCAAAAAGCACACAAGGCCCAGGGCCCTCCAATCCGTCGGAGTTCGGATGGAGGGCCGATACCCGCACAACAACTGGTGCGGGAAGGCAGGCTGCTCGAAGCGCTCCACAACCTGAAAGAGTACGTGCGCAAGGAGCCGGATAACGTCGGCTATCGGGCCTTCCTGTTTCAGTTGCTCGCCGTGCTGGGCCAATGGGAATCCGCCCTGAAGCAGCTGAATGTTTTGAGCGACCTGGACGTGGCCGCATTGCCCATGCTGCACCTATACGGCGAGGCCATTCAGTGCGAGTCCCTGCGTAAAGAAATATTCGCCGGCCGCCGAAGACCTGTTCTTCTGGGAGAACCGCCCGCATGGATAGCCGGTTTGCTGGAATCCATTCGGCTATTGGGCGAGGGGCAATACGGGCCTGCGTTATCCCTGCGGGCTGAGGCTTTTGAACAAGCCCCCGAGAGTTCCGGAACCATCAAAAGTTCCGGAACCGCCAACGGGCAGTCCTTCAAATGGATTGCAGACGCGGATTCTCGTCTGGGGCCGGTAATTGAGGTCATTGTGAATGCAAAATATTATTGGGTGCCGTTTCAACAGATAAGGGCGCTCACCATACCGGAGCCTAGAGATCTGCGAGACACGGTATGGTTGCCGGCGCAGCTTGAATGGACCAACGGAGGTCAGGCCTTTGGGCTGATCCCGGCCCGCTATGCCGGTTCGGACAGTTCGCCCGATCCCATGATTCAGGCGGGGCGAAAAACCGAATGGGTTGCACTGGCCGACGGCGTCTATGCGGGTCAGGGCCAGCGGATGCTGGCCACGGACCAGGGTGAGTATGCCCTGCTCGATATTAGAGAGATACGTATGGATTGAGGATTGGTTCGACTGGGGAGCTTGGGAATGGCCGTTCTGAGTTCAAGGGAACATTTGCAGCCGTCGCTGCTGGACCGGCTGACGGATTTGAATCCAACCAGCACGAATGACACTCTCGAAGAGCGGGTCATGTCACTGCACCGTCTAAGAGACTCACTCATCCGCGACCTGGAGTGGCTGCTCAATACCGGTCGCCTCGAAATCTCTCAGAACCTCGACGATTTTCCGGAAGTGGAAAAGTCCGTGCTCAATTTCGGTATCCCGGACATATCCGGCGTTTCCCTCACCCACCAGGACAGAGCCTCGCTTGAGAGGGAGATACATCAGGCCATTCTGGATTTTGAGCCCAGGATTCTTCCCGGGACCCTCAAAGTGAGCGTTTCCCTGAATGATGAGGAGATGAATGAAAATACACTGGTCTTCGAAATCCAGGGAGACATGTGGTGGCAACCTCTTCCAGAGAGGTTTTACCTCAGAGCCACGCTGGATGTGGAACTGGGAAAATTCAAGAAGAGCAGCCCTTGATGAGCGGGAGTTGATTCTATGGACCCTCGGATGCTCGAATATTATGATCGTGAACTTCAATATATGCGGGAGATGGGAGGCGAGTTCGCCAAAGAGTTCCCCAAAATTGCCGGTCGCCTCGGACTGGATGCTTTCGACTGCGCCGACCCCTATGTAGAGCGACTCCTCGAAGGCTTCGCCTTTCTTGCGGCCCGCGTGCAACTCAAGGTGGACGCCGAGTTCCCCCGTTTCACCCAGCATCTCCTGGAAATGGTCTATCCTCACTATCTGGCGCCGATACCTTCCATGGCCGTGGTACAGGTGCTGCCCGACCTCAATGAAAGCAATCTGGCGGCCGGTTTCACTATTCCCCGCGGCTCTCAGCTGCGCAGTGGCATCGTCGAAGGTGAGCAAACCGCCTGTGAATACCGCACGGCGCATGATGTAACTCTATGGCCGCTCGAAATCGTCGAGGCCCAATACCTTGGGGCGCCCGGGGATATTGCGGGGCTGGGGATTCCCAAAAAACAGGGGGTCAAGGCAGGTCTGCGCCTGCGCCTGCGTTCCACGGCGGGACTTTCGCTCGCTAAACTGCCGGTTGCAAGGTTGCCTGTATTTTTGCGGGGCGGAGAAACGGCCGTGAAACTCTATGAGCAACTCATTGCAAATTTACTGGAAATCGTGGTCCAGCCGGCTGCGCGACCCTTCAAGTGGCAGGCCAAATCAATGCCCCGGAGTTCTGTCGGGCGCCTGGGCTTCGAGGACGGCCAGGCAATGCTTCCCTACTCCAATCGCTCTTTCCAGGGTTATCGCCTGCTGCATGAGTATTTTGCCTTTCCCGAGCGGTTTCTTTTCGTGGAACTGACAGACCTGCAAGCCGCTATCGGCGGATGCGAAGAAGATACGACCGATCTGATCTTTCTTTTCGATCGAAGCGATTCCGAGCTTATCAATTTGATCGATGTTTCGCACTTCAACCTTTTCTGCACTCCCGCTATCAACTTGTTTGCGAAGCGATGCGACCGTATCCATCTATCCAACAGGATGGCCGAGCACCACGTCGTAGCCGATCGCACCCGCCCCATCGATTTCGAGATCCACAGCATAACCAAAGCGCTTGGATTCAGCGATCGCGCCGAACCCGAGGTCGAATTTATGCCTTTTTACAAGGTCCTGGACAAACACATCGGCCAGAAAGGCGAGGCGTTTTACACCCTTTTGAGGGACCCGAGGCGCTTATCGGCAAAGCAGCTTCGTGGAAGCCGATCGACCTACATCGGAAGCGAAACGTTCATCTCCCTGGTCGACGCCTCGGAAGCCCCCTGGCCCGGGAAACTGAAACAGCTGGGCATCGAGGCCCTGTGCACCAACAGGCATCTTCCGTTGAGAATGCCGAAGGGGACCGGTTTCTCCGATTTTACGCTTCAATCGGGGGGACCGTATCATTCCATACGCTGTCTTGCGGGGCCGACGCCGCCAAGGGCCTCCAGCGCTCTCAAAGAGGTGGCCTGGAAGTTGATTAGCCACCTGGCCCTCAATTACCTCTCTCTCGCCGACAGTAACGGGGAGCTGGGTTCCGCGGCCTTGAGGGAACTTCTGTCGCTCTACGGAGACAATAGCGACCCTGCTGTACGAAAACAGGTCAGTGGTGTGCTCTCCATCAACTCAAAACCGGTGGTAAGAAGAATCGGTGTTCCGAAAGGCGTAATTCCCGTGACTTACGGCAGGGGGCTGGAATTGACGGTTCTTTTGGACGAATCTGCATTTCGCGGAAACGGCGCCTTCCTTCTGGGGTCTGTTTTGGAGCAGTTTTTTCGTAAATATGTGAGCATCAATTCGTTCACCGAGACGGTAATAACGACGCCGGGGCGTGGAGAAATAATGCGATGGCCCGTGAGGATAGGAAACAGGCACAGCGTCTAGCTGCTCTTATCGACAAACTCAAAGAAGATCCCTATGAGTTTGGCTTTTATCAAACCCTGCGCTTGATCGAGTGCCTCTACGCGGATTCGCCAAGACTCGGGATGTCGCGCAGGCCGCGGGAAGACCCTGTCAGACTGGCTCAGGAAGCCTCCCTGCATTTTGAATCCGCAAGCATTACCGCCTTCGAGCCCGGAGATGAGGGTAAGCCGCACCGGCTGCTGGTCCGCCTTTTTGGACTGCTGGGCCCAAACGGTCCTATGCCGCTGCACCTTACGGAGTTCGCCCAGCAGCGGGCCAGAAAGCACAAAGACCCCACTTTTGCCCGCTTCCTCGATGCATTTCATCATCGGATGCTCTCGCTTTTCTACCGCGCCTGGGCCAACAACGAGCCCACCGTCAGTTTCGACAGGCCCGAGTCGGACCGGTTTTCCGTCTATGTCGGCTCGCTCGAAGGTATAGGTATGCCGGCATTTAGAAATCGGGATGAAATTTCCGACTGGACCAAACTGTGCTATAGCGGTCACCTCTCCTGTCAAACCAAACATCCTGAGGGTCTGGAGGCATTCATTGCCGAATATTTCGGGTTGCCCGCGAAATTGAAGGAATTCAACGGCGAATGGTTGCCTCTCCCCAAAAATGACATTCAACGCCTGGGGCAGGATCCGTCCAGCGGGACCCTTGGCGCCTCGATCATTCTGGGAACCGAGGTCTGGAGCTGCCAGCACAAGTTCCGTATAGTTCTGGGTCCGATGGGCTACGAGGATTATCTGAATTTTCTGCCTGTCGCCACCCGGGTCGTCCGTTTGGTCGCGTTGGTGCGCAATTATGCGGGTGATGAATGGTCCTGGGATATAAACCTGGTTCTAAAGCGCGAAGAAGTGCCGAAGCTGTGTCTGGACGGAAAGTCTCGCCTGGGATGGACCACATGGCTCGGGGAAAGAACCGTCAATACGGATGCCGAGGACCTGGTATTCAACGCGCCTGTCTTACCGGGCCGCGCCGGAGCGGGCTATGCGCGCGATGAACTAAGCGCTGAGGCAACCACCCCGGTCGGACCTGTGACTGGCTTAGCCGGCGATGTGGAAGCCCGTTTTGCCCACCATGAGGCGGTGTAGGAGGAATAAACATATGGTTGAAATCAGCCGAAGTGCCCTTTTCGGTAAGCTCAACAGCCTGGCGTTCAAGGCAATGGAGAGCGCTACGGTCTTTTGCAAGATGCGCGGAAATCCCTATGTCGAGTTGGTGCACTGGCTCAGCCAGGTCCTGCAATCACAGGACTCCGACCTTCATCACGTCATTTCTTATTTTCAAATCGATCTGTCGAGACTTGCCAAGGATTTGACTGCCAGTCTTGATCATCTTCCAAGGGGGTCCACCGTCAGCCTGGATTTGTCTCCAGGGATCGAAGAGGCTGTTGAGCGTGGTTGGATTTACTCCAGTCTTATGTTCGGCCAGTCCCGGGTGCGCACCGGCCACATATTGCTTGGCATTCTGAAGACCAGGGGGCTGCGCTATTCGCTGGAGGGGCTTTCACCGGAGTTTAAAAAAATCAGCATCGAGGTACTCACAGACAAATTCAATACGATCGTGGGCGGTTCACCCGAAGAACATCTTGCCGCATCGGACGGAACCAGGCTGGGGGATGCCAAAGCCGCGGAAACAGAAGAGGCGTCAAGGCTGGGGCTCTCGGGCAGAGACCAGGGCTTGCGCCAATACTCGGTCGATCTTACCGAGAAAGCCCGCAAAGGTGAAATCGACCCGACCGTCGGGCGGGATGAAGAGATTCGAAAAATAGTGGATATCCTGATGCGCCGCAGGCAGAACAATCCGATTCTCACCGGGGAAGCAGGTGTGGGGAAAACTGCGGTTGTGGAAGGCTTCGCACTGCGAATAGCGGCCGGCGAGGTGCCCCCCGCGCTCCGGAATGTGGAGTTGCGCGCTCTGGATTTGGGGCTCCTGCAGGCAGGGGCAAGCTACAAAGGTGAGTTCGAAAAGCGTCTGCGACAGGTTATAGATGAGGTCCAATCCTCCGAGAGGCCCGTGATCCTGTTTATCGATGAGGCGCATACCCTGATCGGCGCGGGAGGCTTGGCAGGCACAGGTGACGCCGCCAATCTGCTCAAGCCGGCGCTGGCCCGCGGCACGTTGCGCACCATCGCCGCTACCACCTGGGCTGAATACAAAAAATATATCGAAAAAGACCCGGCTCTCACCCGCCGTTTCCAGGTGGTGCAGGTGCTCGAACCGAGTGAGGAAAAAGCGCTGCAGATGATGCGCGCCATTGCCTCGGCGTTGGAGAAACACCATAGGGTGCAGTTGCTCGACGAGGCGCTGGAAGCCGCCGTCAAGCTTTCCAGGCGCTACATAGCCGACAGGCAATTGCCCGATAAGGCCGTTAGCCTTCTAGACACCGCGTGCGCCCGCGTGGCTGTCAGCCAGCATGCGGTGCCGGCTGAAGTCGATGATTGCCGCAGGCGCATATCCGGCCTGGAAACGGAGTCGCAGATTATCGAGCGGGAGCGGGGCATCGCAGCGGACACGGCTGAACGCAGCGCACACGTGAAGGCCGAGCTGGGGATGGAGAAGCAAAGGCTGGAACATCTTGAGCAGCGATGGACATCGGAACAGGAACTGGTAGCAAAGATACTGGACAAACGTGCGCGCCTGCGGGAATTGACAGGCATAGCGCCCTACGGCGACAGATCTCCAACCGAGTCCGCCGTGGGGGAGGAAACAGGCGCGGAAAAGCAAAAAGACAACGGTCTGAAAATCAGCCGATTGGAACACGAGCACAAGGACTTGCAAGCCAGGTTGAAGGAATTACAGGGGGAAAGGCCCCTCATTCTGCCCACCGCCGACGCCCAGACCGTCGCAGCGGTGGTCTCCGACTGGACAGGGATTCCCGTCGGCCGGATGGTTAAAAATGAGATAGACACCATTTTGAACCTGGGCGACATCCTGGGGCGGCGCATCATCGGACAGCGACACGCCCTGGATGTCATCAGCAGGCGCATTTATACAGCACGGGCAAAACTGGACAACCCGCAGAAACCGATCGGCGTCTTCATGCTGGCCGGCCCATCGGGAGTGGGCAAGACCGAAACGGCCCTTGCCCTGGCCGAAGCGCTCTACGGCGGAGAACAGAACATGATCGCCATAAACATGAGCGAATTCCAGGAGGCGCACACGGTTTCCACGCTCAAGGGGGCGCCTCCGGGTTATGTGGGCTATGGCGAAGGCGGCAGACTGACCGAGGCTGTGCGGCGCAAACCTTACTCCGTCATACTGCTTGATGAAGTGGAAAAGGCCCACCCCGACGTTCACGAGATCTTCTTTCAGGTATTTGACAAGGGATGGATGGAAGATGGCGAGGGACGCGCGATTGATTTCAAGAACACGCTGATTATACTAACGACCAATGTGGGTACGGACCTCATAATGGATATGTGCGGCGATCCTGAGCTAACGCCCGATGCCGGGGCGCTCGCCAAGGCGTTGAGAAAACCGATGTTGGGTGTCTTCCCGCCGGCTCTTTTGGGGCGGCTGGTGATTATCCCTTACTATCCGCTGAGCCATTCGGTGTTGCAAGACATAGTGCGGCTGCAGCTTGGGCGAATCGAAAAGAGGGTCATGGAGAATCACGGGATTCCGTTTACCTACGATTCGGAGATGGTGCACCAGATTGTGAACCGCTGTACGGAACAGGAAAGCGGCGGCCGCATGATCGACGCCATTTTGACAAACACCGTCCTGCCCGAGGTAAGCCGCAAAATACTGATATCCATGATGGAAGGGACCGCGATCGGCGGCGTTCACGTCCGTGTGGTCGATGGAGAGTTCGTATATGATGTGATAAGGACCGTTGCGGGCGCAAAAGAGCGAAAGAAGAAGGGAAGAATCCACGGAAAACGTGCCGATGGCCTGCATTCAGAACCAATTTCCGTTGCGGGAAAACCATGGGAATAACACAAGCTCATAGACAAGTTGAAATCGAATCGCCGCTGGGCAAAGACATTCTGTTATTGCGCGGCATGACGGTCACTGAGGAACTGGGGCGGCTTTTTGAATTTCAGATAGACCTTTTGAGCGAGAACCCGAACATAAAGTTCGATGACATCCTCGGCCAAAAGATTACTGCCCGGCTGGACATGCCGCCAGGCAAGACGCGATATTTCAGCGGCCATGTCAGCAACTTTAGCCAGGCCGGCGTCGTCGGAGACCTTTTTGCCTACCATGCGACCGTGCGCCCATGGTTATGGTTTCTGAGCCTGCGCGCGAACTGCCGGATTTTTCAACATAAAAAGGTCCCGGATATCATCAGGCAGGTTTTCAGCGACCAGGGCTTTTCAGATTACGAAGAGGCGCTGAGCGGCAGCTATCACCCCTGGAGGAATTGCGTACAGTACCGTGAAAGTGACTTCAACTTCGTCAGCCGGTTGATGGAAAACGAGGGAATTTATTATTACTTCAAACATGAAAACGACAAACACACCCTTGTGCTGTCCGACTCCGTGAGTTCCCACCAGCCCGTTCCGGGCTATGAAAAAGTGCCGTACTTTCCTCTGGTCGCCACTCTGCGCCGCGAGCGGGACCATATCTATGAATGGCGTATCGTGCAGCAGGTTCAATCGGGTGTTTTCGCGCTGAACGATTTCAATTTTAGAACGCCAAAAGCCAACCTGCAGGTCAAATCGGCGATTCAACATGAACACGTCATGTCCGGAATGGAAGTCTATGATTATCCGGGAAAATATCTCGAAGCCGATCAGGGCCAGACTTATGCCCGTGTGCACATCGAGGGAGTGCAATCGGGCCACGAACTCCTGCAGGGAGAAGGCAACGCCCGAGGCCTTTCCACGGGCAGTCTTTTCGAACTCGGCGGACACCCTCGCAAGGACCAGAATCGCGAGTACCTGATTGTTTCCGCAAACCATAAGATAGTCTCGGATGTCTACAGGACCGGCGGTGAGGAACCGGGGCACGACATTTATTCATGCAGCTTTACCGCCATACCCTCCAGGCGGCCTTTCCGGGCTGCGCGCCTCACTTCCAAACCCGTCGTGAAGGGTCCTCAGACCGCAATCGTAGTCGGGCCTTCCGGTGAGGAAATTTACACGGACAAATATGGGAGAGTGAAACTCAAATTTCATTGGGACAGGTACAGCAAAGCCGATGAAAACAGTTCCTGCTGGGTCCGTGTGGCGCAAACCTGGGCAGGCGCCAAGTGGGGAGCGATCAACATCCCCCGGATCGGCCAGGAGGTGATAGTGGATTTCATCGAAGGCGATCCGGACCGGCCCATAATTACCGGACGCGTGTACAACGACGACAATATGCCTCCCTACGATCTTCCGGCCCACGATACCCAGAGCGGCATAAAGACCCGCAGCTCGCGGGGCGGAGGCCCGACCAACATTAACGAGTTTCGGTTCGAGGACAAAAAAGGTGAGGAACTGATTTTTTTACAGGCCGAAAAGGACCAGGAGGTGAGGGTAAAACATGACTTGGTGGAATTGATAGGCAATGAAGACCATCTCACCGTACAAAGCGATCGATTCCAGCTGATCGAGGGTGACAAGAACCTGGAGGTAAGAGGGGACCGGAACGAGAAGGTGGAAGGCACAATCTCCCGGGAAGCCGGTATGGATGTGCAGGAGAAAGTGGGCATGAAGCATGCCCTCGATGCCGGGCTGGAGATTTACCTGAAGGCCGGGTTGAACGTGGTGATCGAAGCCGGAATGAGCATCACTCTCAAAGCAGGCGCCAGTTTCATCGTCGTGGGCCCCACCGGAGTGATCATATCGGGCGTTCCGACGGTGTTGATAAACAGCGGCGGCGCACCCATTCCGGGTTCGGGATGCTCGCCGCAGGCGCCCAAGGCGCCGCGCAAACCAGGCGAATCATCCGCTGTGAAAAAAGAGACCGCGCCACCCGTTCCCAAGGCGCCATCGCCGCAGTCTCATTCGTTCAAGTCGGCCGCGATTACGGGCGCCCCGTTTTGCAGCCCCTGACAGCAGAGAGACAAAGACCATGTCCGAGGACGTCGGGAAGATCGAAAACCAGCTATGGCAAAGTGTGGAGAACGATCCGTATCTTAAGCTCTACGCGATCCTGGATGCCGCCAGGGACAGCCGTATTCATTCCCATCTGGTTGAATCAGGCGTCGAAGCCTTCTCGCTTTTTCGCGGCGACAAGGCCAGGGAGTTGGCCGATGTGGCGCCTTATCTTGTCCCCCTTCACCGTGGGGAGGACCTGGTCCGCTGGCTTCTGACCCACGGATGGGGAAATAGTTGGGCGATCATGGTCGAGTCCTCGGTGGATTTGAAAAAACTCAGGCGGCACTTGCAGGCCTTCGTCATGGTTTACGACCCTCAGGGAAAGCCGCTCTATTTTCGCTACTACGATCCGCGGGTTTTGCGCATTTATCTTCCAACCTGCAGAGAATCGGAACTCAAGACCCTATTTGGACCGGTCAACTCCTTCTACTCAGAAGCGGAGGACCCGGCTTACCTGGTTCACTATGCTTTTGCCGGAGGCAAACTCGTCGAGCGCAGGGTGCGCCTATGAGCCGATTGGAAATTGACCATTTCGAGCTGTGAACTTATCGTTCGGGGATTTTTAAGGAATGTTTACCATACGCGGCGAGCAGATCAAAGTCTTTGAGCAACACGCGAAAAAACGCTTCGAGATCGAAACTGTGCTCCACATAGCGGAGTTTTCGCCCAGACAGTTCGAAATCCTGGGCGAGGAGACGATTCGCCAAATTATCGGTTCCGGTCTGGAGCGCGCCGAAGGCTATGGCTTTACCAACCGCGGTCCGGCGCGATTCTATGTGGAGCTGATGTTCATGCTCGGCAGCGACTTTGATACGGACCCTCAATATCCCTGGGCCGCGGAGTTGTTGCGCGGGCATGTTCAAACCGGCCAGATGAATCGAGCCGACCAGTTGTACCAAAAAACGATGCAATATATCGAGGCGGTTGCGGGCCAGAACCTCGAATTCGAAAGAGACGCCCTGAATAGAGTCGTCGGACCGGTTGCCCTGCCTTTTTCAGGAAAGGATGCCGGGGATATTCCCCCATTTTTCAAAAAAATCTATCCTCAGAAATGTGAATTCCTTGGCGATGCGGTCCTGGAGGAGATCGTCAGGCTCGGTGTTTCCGTTGCGGGGGCATATTCCCGGTCTTCGAAAGCCTCACTTCTTTTCACAGGGCTTATATTCATTTTCGGCCACGGCTGCCTCACCGACCAGCAGTTTCCCTGGATCGCAAACACCCTGGCAGCGGGGGCCCCCGGCGAAGAGGACAAAAAAATTGAACGGCTCTACTCCAAGACCCGTTCTTATCTCGATAACGCATTGATCGAATTGGAAAGGAGAATGTAGTATGCCGCTAAGCGGCTGCGGTATTGTGCTAAATCCTTGCAGCGCGGAAGACGCCTGTACGCCCGTCTCCTATACGACCGTTCCCGGAGCGCAGTCCTGCGTCCTGGAGAAGACGACGCCGCCGTCCGATTACTTGCGGAAAGTCCCGCAAACCGGCGTACCGGAAGGCGGCGAGCCCCGGGAAGAGTTAAATAAGAATGACTCCTAAGGCGGAAGTGAGCCCCAGTCCCCCAGTAATTCGGGTCTCGGTCGAAAAGGGCACGGCGCAGAAAACCGTGTATTCCTTCAGCGCCCCTTTCAGGATCGGCAGGGAT
>JARLHP010000012.1 GCA_031292195.1 Syntrophobacteraceae bacterium | reverse complement strand
TGGTTTTGCCGCGGCTATGAAAGAAATTGCAGGCTAACTTACGGGACAACGGCCGGTTGAGAGGTGGTCTCATTCCGGCCTTCCCTTACACTTGCCGGGCGGCGACTCCAAACATGGACCGGACTTTGAAGACAATGCGACGGAAAGATAGAGAACTGAGTCTTCCGGAAACCGAGAAAATTTTAGCGGCGGGAATCTATGGTGTTTTGTCCATCAATGGGCAAGATGATTACGCGTACGGCGTGCCGTTTAGTTATGTTTTCACGGGCGGCAGCATTTATATGCACAGCGCGGTGGAAGGAGACAAGCTGACTCGCCTGCGCCGGGATAACAGGGTAAGCTTTTGTGTTGTTGGAGCGGCAGTCCCCCTGGTTGACACGTTCTGTATGCAATATGAAAGCGCCATGATTTTTGGAACGGTGCACGAAGTAAATGGTGAAGAAAAGTCAAAAGCGCTGGTTCTTCTCGCTCGAAAATACAGCACCGATGAATTCATCGAAAAAGGGAGGGCCTATGCTGCCGATTCGGCGCACAGGACGGTGGTTCTAAGACTGGATATAGAACATATCTCCGGAAAGGCCAGGAAGTGAGTTGGGGCTGCTTCGGGCCGGCTTGAGGTATTTCTTCACGCCAGGTTCATCTTCCGGCCCGGGGAAGCATCCCGGAGGTCTTCAAAATCAGCATCTGAAATCTGAACGTCTTCTATCTTCATCTGATTGCGAAGGGATTCCAACGCCTTCCAGTAGCCTTCGATTCCACGGGTCAGCTTTTCATACCGACCAACGGACAACAAGACGGCCACTGGCCGCCCATGGCGGGTCAACCTGACGGGGACGCCCTTTGCAACCGAATGTACGATCGAGGGCAGTTTATTTTTGGCCTCGGCTATGGTGTATTGCTCTTCCATAAGCCAGCCGTCCTTCCTGTTACTTCGGAACACCCAATTTAATGAAAAGGTTCGGGGCGCGGTTCTTCCTGCTCCTTTTCATACCAAGATGCGTTCAAGATCGAACAAATGTTGGGGTTCGCCCCGCTCACCCCAATCTACGGGTTGTCCGGATATGCGGCCTCTTGAATGCAACTTGGTATCAGAGATCCGCGGGTTGGGCTGTAGGTTGGGCTAAGCGTAGCGCAGCCCGACAATCCCGGCTGGCGGTCCCACCGCCGGGGTAGAGAATCACAAGAGTGGCGCCGCCCCGTCCGGGAGCGGTGTTTTATGGAGGACCAAACTTGAGTTCGTCACCCCGGCAGGGTTCCAGCCCGGGTTCCCGGCCTCAACAACCTGCTGTATCCCTGCTCACTCAATCTCAATGTCGATATGTTCGGGAAACTCCCCGAAAAGCTCGCTCCTTTCCAATTCCCCTTGAGGATTGAAAAAGCGCATATTGCCATCATCATCGGATAGCCAGAATTCCCTTGCGCCCACTTCGAAATAAAGCTGCCTCTTTTCTTCCAACTCGGCAGATGTGTTCGATGCAGACTCAATTTCAACGACAATTTCGGGGGATTCGGGAAGCGACAACCTCCGGACCCCGTGTTTTTTGAGGAATTCCGTGCTTGCCCAGGCTACGTCGGCGACTCTAGTACCCTTGGAAGTTTCGATGGGGCATTCAGTCGAGACCCGTCCTTTGTCCCCGCCCAGGCGGAGAAGCCATTCGAATATACGCCCCTGATATAGTCCGTGCGTGTACGAGGCCGGAGCCATCATAATCTTTCCCCATTCGTTTGTTTCGATCTTGAAGGGCAGGTCTTTCAGGCTTGGATTTTCGACCACTTCACGCCATTCCATTGGTGTCTCCTTTCCAAAGCGCCTGGTGACGAGAAACCCGAGACCCCTCCCGGGATCGCGCTCAACCTGTCAGTTCGCTTCAGGGCGCCCGACGAACCGGCTGCAATCCGGCGCGGGTCGGCAAAGGGGGCGCGGGCCGGCGTCCACATTTCAGGTTCCAGTAAGACCATGAGCGCGGATCGAAGACCCCCGGCGGGGCCTTATCCAAAACCTCGCGCAGTTCGTCTTTGCCGATAATGCCCTCAAAAGCCTTTAAATCTTCAGCCGCGCCATAGGTCATAACATAGGCGAGAAAATGGACAGGATCGGCTAGCGCATCCTCCGGTTTTTCGAACCAGATAACGCGACGGGCCACCTTCAGCAACGCCGGGGTAACGGGTAAAGGTTTCATGGCGCCCATCCGTTTTCGTCCGTTCGCTTGACAAAGGCCGCGAGTGCGGGAAGGCCGGGCGGATCGACCGCAACAACCGCCGCGCTCAACCGCCGCCGCACCTCGACGGGCAGTGTCGGCAAATCATCAAAAAAGCTCAGGGCTTACAACGTAATCACGGGATTGAAGCTGCGCCCGTAAACAATACGGCCCGCTGCAAGCGCGGTCGGTCAAACGGGACAACAAACTGTCCTGTTGAGTCTTTCGCTTCCTGCAATCACATAACCGCCGCCAGGGCGAAGTGGATATGTTCGGAGGCGCGGTAGCCGTCTGTGCGTCCCTCGAAGTACCGCTTCTGGATGTCGGCGGGGGCGAGGTCCTCCAAAAGGCGCAAACCGGCCCGCTCCAGATCGGGGCCCAGGGCGGCCGGATCGAAGCCCGTTTTGAGCGGTTCCCCCAAGGCCTTGAGGGAATCTACTATCGCCTTGAGACGCTCGGTCGCTTTCCCGTTGCCGGCACTATCGGGTCCGAGGTAATCGAAGACAATCCCGCTTCCCGCCGGAGAAATCCTGGCCACGGCGGCCAGGGTATCCAGAACGGCGCCACGGGGCAGGAAATAGGTTACTCCCAGCCAGCTGAAAAACGTCAGGGCGGCGGGGTCATAGGGTGAAAGCGCTTCGATCTCTTCCAGGCTGCTTTCCGTAAAATCAAGGGAAACAAAATGCAGGCCGGGCGGGATTTTCCAACCCAGCTCGGCGATGCGCCTGAGCTTGAAGGCCTGGGTCGCCGGGTGGTCCACCTCGAATACCTGGACTTTTTGGAGGGCCTGCGGGCAGCGGAAAGCAAAAGTGTCCATTCCGGCCCCCAGAATCACGTACTGCCTGGTCCCAAGACCGATACCATTGCGCAGGGCCTCCTCCGCATACCGCGCGCGGCCGAGGACAGTGGATGCCCCGGTGCAGCGTTGCAGCGCCTGCCGGAGACAGCTCGCCTGGTCGGGACACGAAGCCGCCACCTCGGGGGCGACCGATGAAAGCCTGTCTATCCAATGGTTGGCGATGAGAAAACGTTCTTTTTCGGTCAGCAGACCGTATGCCAAAGGATCGTGAAATATCAGCGAGTGGTCATGCCGCGCGTGATAGCCGCGCATGAAGGCGGTACCGAGCGCGGTAAGACTGAAATTATTCTTTTCCATGGGTAACAATCGCCCTTGAGGGAGGCAAAAAAAGCGGGGATTTAGCCGCTCACTTCCCGCGCCTTCCGCCTTATCTCACGATCTCTGTGCCCGCATTGCCTGCGACAGCTTCTTCGATGGAGTCTATAGAACATATTACGGCCCTGCTTCCACCCGATTTGATGAACTCGATCGCCGCCTCGACTTTTGGGCCCATCGAACCGGGAGCAAAACACCCCTCGCGCAGGTATCGCTCTCCTTCATCGAGTCCGAGCCTTCCCAGGAATTTTTCGCCCGGCTCGCCGTAAGAAATTGCGGCGCCTTCCACGTCGGTTGCGATTACCAGCATGTCCGCGCCGACTTCTTCGGCCAGTTTTGCGCTTGCCAGGTCCTTATCGATCACCGCATCGACACCGTGAAAGGCCCGTCCATGCCGGATGACCGGAATCCCGCCCCCTCCGCAGGCAATCACAATGAAACCCATGCCGATCAGCCGCTCGATCTCCCGTTTTTCGATAATGGTAACAGGTCGAGGAGAGGCGACCACCCTCCGTAGGCCGCGAGCGGTTTTTACCGCGGGATAGGGGAGGCCGGCGAGGGAGTCTTCGCTTAGAACCGGTCCTATGGGTTTTGTGGGCGTAAGAAACCCGGGGTCGTTTTCATCGACCAGCACATAGGTGAGCACCGTGACGATTAGTTTTTGGTGCTCGCCTTCCAGGCTGGTCAGTTCATTATCCAGCGTGGATTCGATCATGTAGCCGATTTGCCCCTGGGTCTGCGCCACAAGGATCTCCAGGGGGAGCTTGGGCGCCTGGCTGCAGCATTCCTGCTGGAGAAGCAGTTGCCCCACCTGCGGGCCGTTTCCGTGGGTGATTATGATGCGGAACTCCCTCGAAAGGCGCGCTATCTGGGCGACGGGGACCGCGAGGTTTTTGAACTGCTCTTCCACCGTTCCGCTCTCGCCTTTTCGGATAAGCGCATTTCCGCCCAGCGCCACCAGGAGGATGGGCCGCATTACAATATCCCCTTTTGTTCGAGCCTCGTAACGACTATGTCTTCCAGAAACGGAGGGCCGTGGTCCTTATACTCATAGCGTACCCTTATGGCCGGCTTGTTTATTTGCAGCATGCAGCCCAGGTCGGCCGGGGTAGCAAAAACCACCAGGTCGCAATCGGTCCGGTTTATCGTTTCTTCCAGGTCCCTTATCTGCTGCTCCGAATAGCCCATGGAGGGCAACTGGTTACCGATGTGAGGATAGCGCTCGAAGGTCTCTCTAATGGAGCCCACCGCAAACTCCCGGACAGAAACGATTTCGGCCGCCCCGAAGTTTCGGGCGGCGATTGTGGCCGCGCCAAAAGGCATCCCTCCGTGGGTGATGGAGGGGCCGTCTTCGATCACCAGCACCCGCCGTCCCCGGATGCGTTCGGGATCCTCGGCCGTGATCGGGGATTCGGCCAAAACGAGGGTCGCCGCGGGATTGCTCCCGGCGATGTTTCCGGCCACCTCTTCCACCTTGTCCCTCGGCGCCGTATCGACCTTGTTTATAACCGCCACATCGGCCATGATCATGTTGGTTTCACCCGGGTAGTAGAGCAGTTCATGGCCGGCCCTGTGAGGGTCGAAGACGACTATGTGAAGGTCTGGAAAGTAAAACGGGGTGTCGTTGTTGCCCCCGTCCCAGATGATGACGTCGGCTTCCGATTCGGCCCGCTGGAGAATCAGCCCGTAGTCTATTCCCGCATAAACCGTAATTCCCCTTTCAATCAGGGGTTCATATTCCTCCCGCTCCTCTATGGTGCATTTGTTGGACTCGAAATCCTCATAGGAAGACAGCCGCTGGACCGCCTGTTTTCGGAGATCTCCGTAGGGCATCGGATGGCGGACGACTACCACCCTCTTTCCCAGCTTCTCTTTGAGCAACCCGGCGATCTTGCGGGTGGTCTGGGACTTTCCGGCCCCGGTGCGCACCGCGCAGACCGCTATGACCGGTTTTTGCGATTTGAGCATGGTGTAGGTCGCGCCAAGAAGTATGAAATCCGCCCCTCCGGCCATCGCGATGGACGCCTTGTGCATCACGTGCTGGTAGGTGACGTCGCTGTAGGAAAAGGCCACAAGATCGATCCGGTGTTTGCGGATGAGTTCGGCCATGTCGCTTTCGGGGTAAATGGGTACACCCTCGGGATAGAGTTCTCCGGCAAGCTCGGGAGGATAGGTCCGGCCCTCTATATTGGGAATCTGGGCCGCGGTAAAGGCAATTACCCTGTAGCGGGGATTTCCCCTGAAGTAGACATTGAAGTTGTGGAAGTCACGTCCGGCCGCTCCAACGATTATCACTTTTTCAATCATCCGCTACTCCGGGGCGGCTAAAGGCCGCCTGGCAGGTTGCAAGCTGTTTGATACGATTTAGCGTTCCAGCGCCGACTTATGGCGCTCCCAAGGTTCCAGCTGCGAGGAACTTTTCAAAGGAGCTCCCCATGGGCTATTGGCTCGCCCGGAAACAACGAAAAGCCGCTACGGACCGGGGTGGCCCGGACACACAGTGTCCGGGGCGCGAAGCGCCAGGAGGGGGCGGAAGGAAATTCCCGTCTCTGTAGCGAGCCAGGTTTAGCGCACTGCACCTTCCAGCGCTAAGAGCAGCGCGCGCAGGATCACCCGGAAACATCCTGCGGGCGATCTCATCGACGTCGATTACCGGCGCGTCATAGCGCACCAATAAATCAGCATGTCGGGCCACCAGGGTGCTTTTGCCCGCTCCATTAGGACCCGCTACGATCCACAGCTGAGAACTCAACCGCTCGCCTTTCCTATGGACCGCACATAAACCTCTTTATCATTCTCCAGTCGAACCATCTCCCGATGACCATCAGGATAGTGTTTGATAATCTCACCCGGGTGCTCGTCCTCGCAATAATAGATGGGATAGCCTGCCGCCAAATGCTCCAGTCCTGCTTCATAGCCGGCCCGGGCCGCCAGCTCCGGAAGCTTCTCCCATAATTCATTCAGGTCCTTGATGTCTTCCATCGCTTCTTCTTTGGCCGAAAGAATTTTCCACTTCGCCCGGCAGGTCTGAACCAAAGCCGGTCTTACGCGATTCATAATACCGCGCCGCTTCGTTTAGTCATCGGCATCCGGATGTAATGTAACCGGCCTCACGAAATAGCCGCCCGCGCCCGGCGAAGCGCCTCTTCGGCGGGTATCTCGCTCACCATCCCCTTATCCATTTCATCCAGGCGGCGTTCAGCCTCCTCAACCCACAATGCCTCAATTTCCGTTTCGAAAGAGTTCATCGAGGCTCTCTACTATGCGCTTTGCGAGTAGCGCACGATCCTTTAAATCCAGTTTTTTGAACTCCGCTTCCAGTTCTTCAAGACGCATGGGTGATTCTCCTTCCCGCTCGGTCCGCCGTGTTGGCCAGTTTTTCAATTAACACAGCGGATTTCATTTTTCCGCATTACCCTGCACGGCCTTGAGCAGCTCAAGGAATTCTTTCCGGGGGATTTCTCGTGCCCCCAGCCTCTTGAGGTGGTCGGTGGACACCTGGCAGTCGATCAATTCGTAGCCCCGCTCGCTTAAGTATTCGACCAGGCAAACCAGGGCGACCTTGGAGGCATCGCTCATCACTGAAAACATCGACTCGCCGAAAAAGGCTTTGCCCAGCGCGACTCCGTACAGGCCGCCGACCAGCCTGCCCTCAAAAAAAGTCTCCACCGAATGGGCGCATCCCAGCTTATGAAGCCCTTCATAGGCCGCGATCATTTCTTCGGTTATCCAGGTTTCATCGCGGGACTGAGCGCACGCTCGAATGACCCTGCCGAATGCTGCGTCCACCGTGACGTCAAAGACTTGTTTTTTTAGGGTGCGCATCAGGCTGCGGGAGACCTTGAGCTCCCCGGGGAAAAGGACCAGCCGGGGATCGGGAGACCACCACAGAATAGGGTCGGGGTCGGAATACCACGGGAATATCCCGTGGGCATAGGCAAGCAGAAGACGCTCGGGCGACAGATCCCCTCCCACCGCGAGAAGACCCGTAGGGTCCGCAAGCGATGGGTGCGGAAATACGAGTTCGTCTGAGAGACGATATACGGGCATAAGGTCAAGTCTAAGGTCGAAGGTCTAAAGTCAAAGGTCAAAAGTCTAAAGTCAAAAGTCGAAGGGCAAAAAAAAGTCTAAGGTCAAAGGGTTGTTTCTTTTCTGACTTTCCGACTTTTGACTTTCTAACCTTCGACTTTAATTTCTGACCTCTGACTTTAATTTACGGTTTCCGGCTCCGCATTTGGCGCCAGGACCATGTCGGGAAACTGGAAAACCAGATTCTCCGTCTTGAGGTCCCCCGGACCCTGTACCGGCGTCTCATCGGGCCTGGAAATCTTTACTCTTCCGCCCTTGACAAGCCTGCCAAACAGGATTTCATCGGCCAGGATGTCCTTTACTTCGGACTGGATGAACCTGGCAAGCGGCCGTGCGCCGAAATTGGAGTCGAAGCCTGATTCGGCCAGCCATCTCCTGGCTGCCTCCGTAAGTTCGAAGCGGATCCTTTTCTCCGCGAGCTGCTCTTCGATTTCGGCCAGGAACTTGTCGACGATGCGCTCCATTATGCCGATGCTAAGACCGTTGAACGGAATTATTCCGTCCAGGCGGTTTCGAAACTCGGGGCTGAACAGGTTTTCAACGGCCTTCAGGCCCTTGGCTACCCGGGTGTCCTGGATTTCCCCGCCCGCAAAACCGATGGCCGGCGCATTCATTTCCCTGGCCCCGGCGTTGGAAGTCATGAGCAGGACGACGTTTCTAAAATCGGCCTTCTTGCCGTTATTATCGGTCAAAGTGGCATGGTCCATCACCTGGAGAAGAATACTGAACAGATCCGGATGCGCTTTTTCGATTTCATCGAGCAGCAGCACCGTATAGGGCTGCTTGCGTATGGCGTCGGTAAGAAGCCCTCCCTGGTCAAAGCCGATATAGCCCGGAGGAGCGCCCACCAACCGGGAGACGGTGTGCTTCTCCATGTATTCGCTCATGTCGAAGCGCAGGAAATTGTTGCCCAAAACGGCTGCCAGTTGCTTTGCCATCTCGGTCTTTCCCACGCCGGTGGGACCGATGAGCAGGAAGGAGCCTACCGGTTTTTCGGGTATACGCAAACCGGCCCGCGACCGCTTGATCGCCCTTACCAGCATCTCGATCGCCTTGTCTTGTCCGAAAACGCTCCTTTTCAGTTCTTCTTCCAGGCCCTGGAGCTTCAACTGATCGGCGGAGGTGACGCTGCGGGCGGGGATCCTGGCGATCCTGGCCACGACGGTCTCGATATCCTTCACCCCCACCGTTTTTCGGAGCCTTTTGTCCTTTTTGAGCTTGAGACTCGCCCCGGTCTCATCTATCACGTCGATCGCCTTGTCGGGCAGGTACCTGTCGTTAATGTACCTGCCGGCCAACTCGGAGGCGGCCCGAAGCGAGGCGTCGGTGTACTTGACGCCGTGGTGATCTTCATAGTAGGTGCGCAGTCCCTGAAGTATCTGGAAGGTTTCCTCGACCGAGGGTTCGCGAATTTCCACCTTTTGAAAACGGCGGCTAAGCGCCCTGTCCTTTTCAAAGTGATTCTTGTATTCCTCGTAGGTGGTCGAGCCGATACAGCGCATGCCGCCGGCCACCAGCGCGGGCTTGAGGATGTTGGAGGCATCCATGGTGCCCCCGCTCGTGGCGCCGGCGCCCACCACCGTATGGATCTCGTCTATGAACAGGATGGCCCCGCGTTTTTTCTTCAGCTCCTGGATCACGCCCTTGAGCCGCGCTTCGAAGTCCCCCCGGAACTTGGTCCCGGCAAGAAGCGCCCCCATGTCGAGAGCGAAAATTTCGATATTGAAGAAGGCGGCGGGCACCTGCCGGTTGAAAATCCGTAGCGCCAGCCCCTCGGCAATGGCCGTCTTGCCCACTCCCGGATCGCCCACGAAAATGGGATTATTCTTGGAGCGTCTCCCCAGTATCTGGAGCGTCCGCAAGATTTCGTCTTCTCGCCCGATCAGGGGGTCGATCAACCCCTGGCGCGCCTTGTCAATGAGGTTCACCGTGAAGCTTTCCAGCGCCGCCGCCTTTTTGCCCGGCTGATCGCCGGAAGCGGCCTGCTCCTCACCCTCCTCGGAGTCCGAAACCTTGGATACACCGTGGGAAATGAAGCTCAGCACATCCAGCCTGGAGACCCCCTGGGACTTGAGAAAATAGACGGCGTAGGAGTTTTCCTCGAAAAACATGGCCGCCAGGATGTCGCCGGCGTCAACTTCCTGTTTCTCCGCGCCCTGAACGTGCATCAGCGCACGTTGCAAAACCCGCTGCACTCCCAGTGTCTGGATGGGGTCCTGCTCCACCCCCTCGGGCAGTTTTTCGGAACGCTCCTCGAAATATTTCTCCAGCCGCTCTTTTAGCTTCTCGATGTCCGCCCCGCACTGGTAGAGGATGCGCCTGCCCGTCTCGTCATGAAGGATGGCATAGAGGATATGCTCCAGGGTGAAGAATTCGTGCCTGCGCTGTTTTGCTTCCTTTATGGCCGCCGAAAACGTGAGTTCGAGTTCTTTATTGATCATTTTAAGCTTCTTCCATGGTGCACATGAGCGGGAAACCGCTTTTCTTCGCCAGGTGGCGAACTATTTCCACTTTGGTTTCAGCTACATCTTCGCTAAAAACACCGCAGACGCCCGTACCCTTCTTGTGCACCAGAAGCATTATTCGGGTGGCTTCCGCGGCGCTTTTACGAAAAACTTGCTGGAGGATCTCAACGACGAACTCCATGGTGGTATAATCGTCATTGTGAAGCAAGACCTTGAACATGGGAGGCAGTTCAAGCTTCTCTTCCACCTTTTGTTCCAGATCCTCCCCGTAATCCGGCTGATGATCGTTCATCCCCGTTTCTCCGAATCGAAATCAAAGTAAGGAAAGTCTTCTGCATAATCCATTCAATTATAATATAATGTATCACTTTTTCATCGGACAGTCTTGAAAAGTGAGACTCACCTTCAAAACGGAGAATTGATTTGGCCGGTAACAGTTTCGGACGCATTTTTTCAGTGACAACTTGGGGAGAATCGCATGGCCCGGCCCTGGGGGCCGTTGTCGACGGCTGCCCTCCCGGGCTTCCCCTTGGTCCCGCCGACATCCAGAAAGACCTGGATCGCAGAAGACCGGGCCGAGCCCTGAGTTCACCCCGAGCCGAAACCGACGCCGTGGAAATCCTCTCCGGCGTGTTCCAGGGCCTCACCACCGGGACCCCCATAAGCCTGATCATATACAATCGCGATGTGCGAAGCAGCGATTATTCCGAGATTTCAAAACTCTACCGTCCCGGTCACGCCGACAGGACATACGACCAAAAATACGGCTTGAGAGACTGGCGGGGCGGGGGCCGGAGTTCGGCCCGGGAGACCGCGGCCAGGGTGGCCGCGGGGGCGGTTGCCAGGAAGTTTTTGGAAGGGCGCGGGATTACCGTGCAGGCCTTCACCCTGGCCCTGGCCGGAATTGAGTGCGCCCGCTTCGATGCGGACCAGATAGATAAAAACCCGCTCTACTGCCCGGACCCGGAGGCGGCCGAAAAGATGCAGGCCCGCTTACAGGAAATCCGGGAGCGGGCGGATTCGGCCGGCGGGATTGTGGAAATCCGCGCCAAAGGGTGCCCTCCCGGTCTTGGCGAACCGGTCTTCGACAAGCTCGACGCCCGCCTGGCTGCCGCCATAATGTCGGTAGGGGCCGTAAAGGGTGTGGAGATAGGGGAAGGGTTCCGGGCCGCGGCCATGACCGGCAGCCGGAATAACGACCCCATTACTCCCGAAGGCTATGCGTCCAATCACGCGGGCGGAATCCTGGGCGGCATCTCAACGGGCATGGATATCGTTTTGAGGGCCGCCGTGAAACCCATACCCTCCATACCCAGGCCCCAGAACACCGTAGACTCGGCGGGAAATCCCGCGGTCATTACGGTCAAGGGCAGACACGACGTCTCGGCCATTCCCCGGATCGTACCGGTCCTGGAAGCAATGACCCTGCTCGTGCTGGCCGACTTCATGCTTCATCCTTTTCCCAAACGGGAGGGCGAACAGCGGGACTGAGTTCCCGCTCGCGCGTCGACTGGCGGTTGGATCGAACTAAGGGATTTAAAGACCATGGATTACGATGAAATCGTAAAAGTCCTTGCGCCTTGCGGGCTAAACTGTTCCAAATGCATGGCCAATACTGACGGAGACATAAAAAGAAATGCGAGCGAGCTGAGGAGGTTACTCGGAGCCTTTGACAATTACGCCGAGAGGTTCTCCCGCTTCAATGCCGTTTTTGAAAACTACCCATCATTCAAGAAGTTGCTGGACCATTTCGCGCAGGCTGGTTGTAAGGGGTGTCGTAGTGGAGATTGTGCGTACCCTAACTGCAGTGTTGTTTCCTGCCATAAAAAGAAGGGCGTCGATTTTTGTTTTCAGTGCGACGAGTATCCGTGTGATAAGACCAATTTTGATCCGACTCTGAAACAGAGATGGATCAAAATGAATAATTTAATGAAAGAAAAGGGCGTCGAGACATACTTCGACGAGTCGAAAGATTTACC
>JARLHP010000121.1 GCA_031292195.1 Syntrophobacteraceae bacterium | reverse complement strand
TTGGAGGAGGAAAACCATAAATCTATCTGAAAGAAGGAGGGAAAAACCAAATCGGGAAGAATAAAAACCAGATATAGGGAAGCAAAAGGATTTTGCATGCGCAAAATGGAAGAAAAACCAGCCGCATGTTAGCCGGTCAAGGCGTCATAAACGAGAGATTAAGCAAATTGCGGTGACAAATGATTGGTTCGTGGTTTCGCCGATTTAGGAGTCGAACACCGGGTTGAACGCGTACTCAATTTTGCCCCCCCCCCCGCAAAATTGCTCTCAAGTTTTATTTATAAGCCGCCGATCAAAAGAATCGGAGGGATTGTCATGAGCATTTCACCCGTTAGCTCGTCTGTTAAAAACCAATACAACAGCGGTATCATATCCACTCTTGGCGCATCCTCCACAGGTTCGTCGTCCGGTGCGCAGATTGCCGGCTTTCTCACAAATCTTCACCAGGCGGCAAAGGACCAGGCAGTCCTTGCGATGAACCCGACTCTGGCTCAAACGATTTCCGAACAGGCCGCTTCTCCCTCGCTCGCTTCGAGTTCGCAGGCTTTGAAAACGCTGCCCGGGGCGACCGGTTCGACCACGCTGTCCCAATCGTCGCTCACCTCCCTTGCCACCTCCATGCAGCTTTTGAAGAGTCTTTCGGGCAGCGGGGCGTTGACAAAGAATTCGCCACTGGCCCAAGCCCTGCTGAAAAATTACACCAACCCGGCGGCTATTTCCTCCGGGTCCCTGCTGGATACAAAGACTTGATGCAATCCGGCGCGCTCCGCTGGAAAAGAATAATCGCTTTCCGACAAGCGGGCCGGGGCGAAGGCGGTATGGTAAATGCCCGGATCGAAGCGGGGTGTGATTTGTGGTGAGGAGCGGCAAGGAGAGCTTTACACAGATGGCCAAACTCTTCCAAAGCGGCGCCAGCTGTAAAAGAGGATTGATTTCCCGATTTTTCGACGCATTCGTCCCCGGTAGACCCCTGCAAAATTTCCCGCGGATTTTTATTCACTGACGTTCCCGTCACCTAAATTTGTTCTCGTTTTGTTCGCTTGGCTATTCACCCTCTTATCCCTTGACGGAGGGACTTGTCTGTGGTAAACGATTCAGCAAGATGAACTCGTCCAATATAGAGAACAAAACATCTCCTGCTCCGGCCGTCGATCGGGCCATAGTCATCCTCAAGTTTCTGGCGCAGGCCAGGGAACCCCAGGGTGTTACAGACCTGGCCAGGACTTTGGGAATCGGCAAAAGCTCCGTTCACGGAATTCTGCAGGGTCTACTGGCCGCCGAAGCTATCGAAGACGCCGGCGGGCGCAAGTACAGGCTCGGGCCGCTGATCGAGGAACTGGCCCGCAAAAGACGGGATGGAAGGTCTTTGGCCGAGATGTGCCGACCTTGTCTGGCGGGTCTTGTCCAACAGACCGGCTATACCGGTGTATTCGGAGTCATCGACGGGGATCGTTTCCGGATAGTTACGGTAGCCGAGGGAGGCGGGGCTTTCCAGGTCAAGGCAGTTCAGGGTGGGTCCATACCTCTGATGGCGGGGGCCACCGGAAAAGTTGCTCTTGCCTATGGGGCGGTCTCCATGCCCGATAGCCTGCCCTGTTTTACCGAAGACTCCATCTGCGACCCGGCCGTGCTCGGTGAGGAGCTTGATCGTGTGCGGGCCAATGGACTTGCCCTGGATCGCAGCGAATACCTTCGGGGTGTGTATGCCGCGGCCGCGCCTGTCCTTAAGGGTGGCCGCCTGCTTGCTGTTTATTTGTCCATGGGGTTCCAGGACCAGTTGGGGGAAGAAGGTCTCATCGCGCTGGGCAGGGCCGTTTCTCAGGCCGCGCGCTCCGCGTCGATGGAGTTGCTCGAGTGGAGACTTTAATCTAAGGGAGAAACCACATGTCTTTGCCCGAATTTGATTTCCATGCGCCGGGAAGTGTTGACGAGGCCTGCCGTATGCTTGCCGAATATGGTCCCAAGGCGAAGATTTTCGCCGGTGGAACGGACCTGATGCTCGACATGAGACGCCGGCGGATTTTACCTGAGAATGTTATCTCCATTCCCGGGATCGAAGAACTAAAAACGCTCGATCTATCGTCGGGCATGTTGAAAATCGGCTCCTGCGTCACTATCGCCCGAATAGTGAAATCGAAGGAAGTAGCCGGGAAGTGGGGCGCTTTGTGTGCCGGCGGAAAAGCGCTGGGGTCGTGCCTTGTTCGAAACCTGGCAACAGTGGGGGGAAATATCGCGTCGGCAAGACCGGCCGCCGATCTGCCTCCTCCCTTGATGGTTTACGGGGCGAGCCTGGTGCTCAAAAAAACCTCTGCGGAAAGGGTCGTCTCCATTGACCATTTTTTCACCGGTACGGGGGCGACCGTAATGGCCCCGGATGAAATCTTGACCGAAATCAGGCTGAGCGAGCCGCCTCCGCATTCCGGGGCCGGCTACCTCAATCTTGGCATACGAAACGCCTGCGACATCAATATCCTTAACGTTGCCTCCTATGTGGCGCTGGACGGCCCGGGCGGCGCCATAAAGGACGCCAGGATCGTCATGGGGTGTGTGGCGCCTACCCACGTGAGGGTGCTTTCGGCCGAAAATCTTCTGCTGGGCGAAAAGCCCTCCGAAGCGCTTTTTGAGAGGGCAGGGGAGGCCGCCATGAATGCCGCCACCCCCCGGGGGTCCGCCTACTCGCGCGCCTCGGCCGAATACAAAAAAGACATGGTTAAGGAATTGACCGTAAGGACGCTGGGCATGGCCTTGAGGGAAGCCCTGGGGCCTGCATCTTAGGGGCGGGCCGGAAGTGGAACCCATAACCGAGTTCGCCAGGGGAGTGTGTATGAAAAAGCTGATTCGTGTCACGGTAAACGATGTCCGATACGAAGTGGCGGTTAAGCCCAACCAGACTTTGGTGGATATGATCCGCTATGATCTGGGGCTTACCGGGACCAAAAACGGCTGTGGAGAGGGCGACTGCGGCGCATGCACCGTCATTTTGGACGGAACGCCCGTCAACTCCTGCCTGGTTTTGGCGATGCAGGCCGATGGCCGGACCATCACCACCATCGAGGGGGTGGAGGGAGAAAAGGGGCTTCACCCGCTGCAGAAGGCCTTCATCGAAAAAGGCGCCGTGCAGTGCGGGTTTTGCACGCCGGGCATGGTGCTTTCGGCCAAAAGCGTCCTGGACGAAAATCCGGCTCCCAGCGAGGAAGAAATCCGCGAGGGGATTTCGGGGAACCTGTGCCGGTGCACGGGATATCTCCAGATAATCGATGCCGTAAAATCGGTTGGCAAATAGCGTCCCGCGCGCGGCGATTCCGCAAGCGAGCAACTCGACACCGGCGGCAGCCGGTGCAACCCGACGCCGGCGGCACGCCGGCGCAATCTGGCTCCGGCGGCACGCCGGCGGCGGCACGCCGGGGGGGAGAGGTCGATGAGCGATTACGATATTATCAATACGCGGGCGGTGAGGGTCGATGCTTCCGATAAAGTGCGGGGCCTGGCCCTTTATGTCGACGATATGAAAATGCCGGGAATGCTCTATGGCGCCTTGCTGCAGAGTCCCCTGGCCCATGCGGAGATCGTGGGAATCGATACTTCCGCGGCCCTGAGACTTCCGGGCGTAAAAGCGGTGGTCACCTCGAAAGACGCCGGCCTGGTCAAATTCGGGGTAAGTCCGGCGCGCTATGACGAGACGGTTTTCTGCCACGACAGGGTGAGGCACGTTGGCGACAATATCGCCGCCGTGGCCGCTATCGACCTCGATACGGCCATGGAGGCAGTTTCCCTCATTAAGGTGGAATACCGTGAGCTTCCGGCGGTCTTTACGGTGGAAGAGGCCATGGCCGAAGGCGCTCCCGTTCTGCATGAGGCCTATCCTCGCAATGTCACCGCCCAGGTGCATGACGAATTCGGAGACGTTGAGGCGGCCTTCGCCCAGTGCGACCTCATAAAGACGGGCTCACTGGTGAACAAGCGCCAGGACGCCGCCTTTATCGAGCCTCAGGGATGCATCGCCTCCTTTGATTTTTCCGGGAATCTGATCCTTTATTCCAGCACGCAGGTCCCGCACTATCTCCAGCGGATCGTGGCCATGGTGCTGGGGCTTCCGGTGGGAAAGGTGCGGGTGATAAAGCCTTATGTGGGCGGCGGATTTGGCCCCAAGGCGGCCACCAATCATATGGAGTTGGCGGCGTGTCTTCTTTCGATGAAGTCCGGAAAGCCCGTCAAGATGAACTTCGATAGACGGCAGGTCTTCATGCATGGAAGGTCGAGGCACCAGTTCTTCCACACTATGACGACGGGCGTAAAAAAAGACGGCACCATCATGGCGCTAAAACACGAATGCTACCTGAACGGCGGGGCTTATTCCAGTTTCGGCATTGCCACGGTATATTATGCCGGCTCGCTTCTGGGTGGGCCGTACAAACTGCCGGCCATGAAATATGACGGCTACCGGGTATTCACCAATCTGCCTGCCTGCGGTGCGCAGCGCGGCCACGGCGGGGTGATCGCCAGGGCCTGCTGGGAGCAGCAGCTCGACATGATAGCCGACGAACTGGGCATGGACCCCATCGAACTGCGTCTAAAGAACATGATGACGGCCGGCGATATGACCTGCAACTATCTGGACATGAGCAGTCTGGGGATGAAGGAGTGCGTGGAGGCGGTACGGGACCGTTCCGGGTGGGAATCGAAAAAAGGCAAGCTTCCCCCGGGCAAGGGCATCGGCATGAGCTGCGGGTTTTTCGTCTCCGGGGCCGGGTATCCCATCTACCGATCGGACACCTATCACGGCACGGTGATCATAAAGCTGACCGAAGACGGGGGGACCGCCCTGGTCTACACCGCCTCTGCGGAGATTGGGCAGGGGTCGGATACCGCCTTCGCCATGATAGCCGCCGAAGCCATTGGAATTCCGATGGAATGCGTCAGGCTGGAATCGGGCGACACCGATTTTGGCATGGATCTGGGGGCCTATTCCAGCCGTCAGACCCTTATGACCGGTCTGGCCACAAAAGAGGCCGGAGAGGACATAAAGCGCCAGGTGCTGGAGGTGCTCTCCGAGGAGCTTCACGTCCCCGTAGAGGATATGGACATCAAAAAGGGGTTGGTGGTCTTCAAAAAGGAAACACCGGATATCTCGGGCCTTAGGACCCGCTATATCAAGGAGCACCGTGGTTGGACCGACAACCCTTCCCTGGAGGAACCCCTTTCTTTTAAGGAAGCCTCGCGGATGGCCTTTCTTGCCAGGGGGAGCATCGTGGGCACGGGCAAATACAAGCCTCCGGTGCTGGGCGGCGGTCACAAAGGTGCGGCGGTCGGCACCTCGCCCGCCTACGGATGCTCCGCCCAGGTGGTGGAACTGAGCGTCGATGAGGGCACGGGCAAGATCAACATCGAAAAGATGACCGACGCCCACGACTGCGGCCTGGCCATAAACCGGACCTCGGTGGAATCCCAGATGATCGGCTCGCTTTCCATGGGGCTGGGGGAAGCCCTCTACGAGGAGGTTAAATTCGACGATAAAGGCCGGGTCTTAAATGACGACCTGGCGGAATACAAAATTCCCCGGGCGCTCGATATGCCGGACGTGGACCCGGTGATTATCGAAAGCAACGAGCCAAACGGCCCCTTCGGCGCCAAGGAAGTGGGGGAGGGGGCGATCATGCCCGCCATACCCGCCATTTTGAACGCGGTCTACGATGCCATAGGCGTCAGGGTCTTCGAGCTTCCCCTGAAGCCCGAAAGAGTGTATATGGCCATCAAGGAATACAAGCTGAAAAAGGAAAAGGAGCGGTAGAAGCAGGAAGAACCGCGCCCCGCGCCTTGATTTAAGTGTTCCTGATTCACATGAACTGTGGTTATTCTCGAGCTGCAAACCTGTTGAGACTACACCGCCTCGGCAGTCCAGCGAGGCGGTGAACTCATGTCGTCGAACGCGATTAAAATGGAAGACATTCCGGAAATCCACGATCCACTGGACAGGGCCGTTCTGGAGAAGGCCCTGCCTTTTCTGCGCATCAGGCACAACGATATCCACACCGTCATGTCCTACTGGTATGCAATGGAGCTACTGACCGCGGAGGGCGGGGAGCGGTCCGTAGTGGCTCCCGCAATTTTGCTCCACGACGTCGGGTGGTCGGCGGTCCCCGAGGAGAAGCTGCTGCTGGCCTTCGGACCCGTGGTAAAGGAGCCCGACCTGCAAAGGCTCCATGAAGTCGAGGGGGCCAAACTTGCCGGGTCGATTCTTCGTGGGTTGAAATACCCGGAAGATTTGATAGG
>JARLHP010000120.1 GCA_031292195.1 Syntrophobacteraceae bacterium | reverse complement strand
GTTAATTTCCGGCATTATTCCCGTGACTGGCGACAAGCCCTCGGCACGTTGCCCCCTCGCTTCCCGGCGCTCCGATCCAAGCCGTATAAGAGGAACTGCAGTAGACCGGTGCGGGATCCGGGGCAGAGGCAACGGTCGTCGAGCACACGGCGCCCTCGCTTCCCGGCGCTCCGATCCAAGCCGTATAAGCGGGATTGCAGGTGACAGAGCTTGTTGCTGCGCCGGCAGGCGCGCTGGTCAGCCCTATAAGGGCGACCATGGCGAAAACCAAGAACAGAGTTGCTGATGCCTTTTTCATTTTATTCTCCTTTGTGATGATTGAGTTTGTGTTTCCGCATTCATTTGGGCACTTACCTGGTTATTGAGCAACACCGATGCCAAAAGAGGAGCGTTTTTCTAACATACTGATTATTTGGCATAATACGGACACATAAACAATAAGTTGAATTGCTTCGAGCTGGAATGTTGGGAATATCATATATATTTTCGTGAAATATCGTTTCTTGACCAAATTGGTGAAAACCCGAGTGTCTATTGGCGCGAAGATTTTATGATCAATTCCAGTTTGAGTTTTTTCGACCCGGGCCTGCTGCTCTTTTCCCCTCATGCGGGCTTACCGACGATTGTCCCCATGCCGCTGCCTAACCCGATCACGGGATGAGCGCCCGTTCCACATTTTTGATGGTTTGCCATGTGCGCCGATAGCCCAGAAAGCCCGCGATTGTAAGAGCCAGGCTGAAAAGAGCGATCAGGCCGTCGAAGATGGATCACCAGGAAGGGCCGAAAAAACGAAAGAAACCTACGCTCAAAGACAGAAACGCCAGGCCGGTCCTGACGAGCGCCAGGAATGTTCGTCCACGGGACAATTCGGTTCGGACCCGGGAAAACGTTGTGCGATCAGCCGCCATATTGGTGCGCTGCAATGCCTGATTGGTCCTGGCCCGGGAGAGGTTGGAGCGAAGGGCCGCCAGGTCGGTGCGCTGACTGGCGAGCAAAGTGCGGTCTTGGGCCAGGTCGGTACGAATCGTCGCCAGTTCGGTCGATCTGGTCGACAGGCGGGTCTGCTCCCGGACACGAGCCGTTCTTTCCTGCGCCATGCCGGTCCTCTGGTCGGCGAGCGTGTTGGCTGTAGTCACCGACTCGATAAGATTTGAAGTTCCTTCCTTTTCCAGTTCCTGGATATTGCTCTGGATATCCTTTATTTCCTCCTGGCAGCCCACGGATCGATCCAGCAGTGTTTGAATCGCGTCAAGGGCCGCGGAGATCTGGTCGTGAAAGTCATGCTCGCCCATTGGGAACTCCCCCGGGTATGTAGAAGAAGACTGATACGAAGTTGCGTTCAAGACGCGTCAAACAGACGGGTTTCACTTCGTTTCACCCATCCTGCATCGGCTCTCGACGGGCTGGCGTAGGATGGGTGGAACGAAATCGCAACCCATCAGGCAAATCTTGAACGTAACCTGTTATGAATCCAAAACTTGCCGCACCAATAAAGCATGTCGCAGCAGCACCAGGTAGCGCCACCGCAATGCGCTGAACTTCTCATAATTTGCGATAGCGCCGTTGAGCCCTTCTACTAACTCGCGGGCCGTCTCGCCGTGGCGCATCGCTCTTTTGACCAGGCTCTCGCGCGAGATGCGTTTAATCCCGGTGTTTTTCTGAAGACACTCCACCACCTGGGAGGCGCCGGACATGCTTCCTCGTGAGATGAACAACACAGGCATTGGTCAAAATACTCCTTGAGACAAGTACCGAAGAAATCGCGCACTGCCCGGTGGGCGCGCAGGAAACTGCAATTATCGACACCTTCATAAATAGGGAAAGGGATAAGCGAGTCATACCCTCCATCTCTCTTATCCCTTTCACACTGCGACGGACACTCAGGTGTTATTTGTCGCCCTTTTTAGTTCGCAGTGACCGCCAGTTTGCCGCCGGCAGGGCAGGCAAGCTCGCGGGCATTGTAATAGCCGGGGTTGGCCGGCGAAGAGATGCCGCAAGCATACGGGCCACCGGGGCGCACCGCGTCCGGCGTGCTCATGGCGGGGCAGGAGCCGGCCCAGCACATCGGACCCACAGTGGAGGCAACCGCCGGGGCAGGGATACCGGAAACCAGGGCAAACCCCATAATCGACAACGCAATCAAAGCACCACTCAAAATCTTTCTCATTTTCTTTCTCCTCTTTGTCAGCTATTGGTTTTTGTATTTCTGCATCAGTTTTCCGCAGTTGATTTACTTATTGAGCAACAGGGATGCCAAAGAAGGATTTTTTTCCTAAATGTTTGATTTTAATTAAGAGTTAGGATTACCGAAGGCTTGTCTGAATTGATTTGCCTAAGAATTTAGGAAATACCACATATTTATGTGTGAATTATCCTGTTTTGATCAATTTGGCGAAAAATCAAAGAAGAGAACTATGAGCGCTGGAAAAGAATTTTCAGCTTTCTCATCCGGCTTCTGAGGGTAGGGGGATTGGTGCCAACCAGTGAGAAGATTCGAGGTATTTGGCGACCGCCTGTTCGAGATCGAAGTACATACGGTCTCGCCCCAAAATTTTGCCGAGCGACGACCTTCTAATGACGGAGAGCACTTCCTGGTTGAGCCCCACCAACCAGAGTTCCACTCCACGTCCGCGTTCCTTTTTCTCGGCTTCGATCAACATCTTGAGAGCGGTGTACTCCAAATCCGGCGCCCCGCTGAGATCCACCATCAAGACCTTCGGCTTTTTCCGGTCGACAAGCGGCTTTAGCTTTTCTGTAATGTACTCGACATTGGCGAAGAACAGACGGCCTTCAAGCCGAACTATGAGCAAACCGGGAAAGGTCTCGTCCTCGGGATGTTCACTGGAAAGCGGTCGAAACACATTGGTGCCCGGCTTGCGTCCAAGCACGTAAATGGGCGGCGAGGTTTCCTGATGCGCAAGGGCTACAAGGGACACAACGATAGCGACAAGAATTCCATCAAGGGTCCCAAGCAAAACGACACCGACCAGAGCGGTCACTGCCCATAAGAACTCGGTTTGTCGCACCTCGCGGAGGGTGCGGAACTCCGACGGCCTGATGAGTCCGGTGGAGTAGACAATCACCACCGCCGCCAGAGTGGCTTCCGGCAAACGTCCGATAAGAGGAGCAAGCAGGAGCATCGTCAGCAGCGAGGCCATGGCAGTGATAAGCTCGGCCAACTGCGTGCGAGCCCCTGCGAGACGGTTTACCGCGGTCTGCGTGGCGCCGCCCCCCGAGGGCATGGCGCCCAAAAGCGCGCCAAACGCATTCCCGAGTCCGGTGGCCAGCAACTCCTGATTCGGTCGAACCTGCGGCTCTTCACTGGTTGCAAAGGTCCGCCCGGCGGCAACGGTTTCCGTGAAACTCATCAGTGCAATAGCCAGGGCGCCGGGCCAGAGGCGCGGAATTAAAGAGAAGTCCGGGAGAGTCAAGGCAGGTAAGCTTTGAGGGATCCACCCGACCGATTCCACCCCATGAGCCTGCAATCCAAACAGGCTAAAACCAGCGATCCCGGCAGCCACTGCGATCAGCGGCGCAGGCAGCCACGAGATCTTTTGCTCGATCCCGACCAACAGGACTATCATCAATAGGCCGACCGCCAAGGTAGGTAACGACGTATGGGGGATGGCCTGAAAAATGGCAAGGACATCGTGAACAAAGCCGCCCTTGTGAAAATGAATACCCAATAGCTTTGGGACCTGATCCAAAATAATAACCAGCCCCGTACCCCCCTTGAATCCGATGAGCACCGGGTCTGAAATGAAGTTGGCGATAAAGCCCAGTCTCAGAAGCCGGGCCCCGATCAAAATAGCTCCCACCAGAATCGTCAGGGTCGCCGTGGTTATGATCAAAGATGCCGGATTACCATCGGGGACGATTTGGACCAGTTGTGCCGCGGTCAAGATAGCAAGCGTCGTGCTGGTGCTAACGCTAAGCGGCCTGGAAGTCCCCAATACCGAATAGATCAGCATCGGCAAAAACGCCGTATAGAGCCCGACCTGCACAGGCAGGCCGGCGATGGTTGCGTAAGCCATGGCCTTCGGGATAACCACGGCCGCGGCCGTTAGACCGGAAACCACGTCCATGCGCAACCATTCCTTGCGGTATCCCTTGATCCAATCCGGCAGGATGGAATGGCTCGGGCCTTGCCGGATGATTCGGAGCGGCTCAGTTGCTTCCCGCGAGAACACTGTCGGCTTCTTTCAAGTTCAGATCTATCAACTCAAGACGGTTATTGCCGTGAGGCTGACTCCTGGAGGGCCCCTCGGTAACCAGGGCCAAACTTCCTTCCAAACCGTGAGCTTTGATCCAGTTGGAAACGAAAACGTTCCAGTTCTCCGGGTGCTCGGGTTCATAAACCGGGTGGACACCCGAGGAAAACTGCAGGTCCTGGCAAGTCTTCTCATCGGAGCTGACGGCCACTATCCAGTTGGGCAAGTGGAACCGGGCGAGACTTCTTGCTGTTTGCCCACCGTGAGTGGGTACGAACACCGCCGCCAAATCAGCGTACTCGATTACTCTTTCCACACTCAAGTCTATCAACCTTGCCGGCGATATCCTGCTCCGCAGCTCGGAGTCCACGAACATCTCGCCGGGACTGACCATGGCCCGGTATGGTTCGATGGCGGCGGCGATCCTGGAAAGCATCTTCACCGATTCGACAGGGTAGCCGCCAATCGCTGATTCGCCGGAGAGCATCACGCAGTCCGTGCCGTCCAGAATGGCGTTGGCGACATCGTTTGCTTCCGCGCGGGTCGGGCGACGGTTGGCAATCATGGATTCGAGCATTTGCGTGGCGGTGATCACCGGTTTGGCGCGCCTGTTGGCCTTGAGCATTATCTGCTTTTGTACGACCGGTATCTGTTCTATGGGCAGTTCAACTCCCAGGTCGCCTCGGGCGATCATCACACCATCGGCCGCATCGATGATGTCCGCCAGATTATTGAGGGCCCTCGAGCGTTCTATTTTCGCTATGATGAACGGGGCGTACCCGAGAGCTGCCGCGGCGTTGCGCACGGCCTCAATCTCCGTGGCCTTCTCGACAAAAGACTGACTGAGCGCGTCGACACCGTTTTCAAGGGCAAATTTCAGGCAACTGTGGTCGTGTTCGGTGAATGCGCTGATACCGAGGTCGATATCCGGGAGGTTCAGCCCCTTGCGCGATCGCAATTTTCCACCAACCAGAACGTGACAGTGAATGTCGCGATTTTCCACCCGCTCCACTTCGATCTGGATGAGACCGTCGTCGAGATAGAGAAGATCGCCGGGTTTTACCGCCAGCGGAAGGCGCTCAAAAGTGACCGAAACTCTTTGCGCGTCCCCTATAATGTTGTCGGTTGTAAGAATGAAAGTGTTGCCCGGCGATAGCTCTATAGGCTCGGAGGCCAATTCGCCGATGCGCATCTTGGGACCCGGCAGGTCGGCCATTATGGCCAGGCGGCGCCCGGTAGCCTTCGAGGCTGCGCGCAGATTCTCGATCACCCCTTTATGTCGCGAGAAATCTCCGTGTGAAAAATTGAGCCGAGCGATGTTCATGCCGGCCAGCAATAAGTCCTTGATTACTTCCGGGGACTCTGAAGCCGGCCCTATCGTGCATAGGATTTTCGTCTTATGTGGTGGAAGTCCCATCGAGATACCTTTCCCTGTACACCTATGTTGTCTGTGAAGGTTGATCACGGGCCATTGGCCGACATGACCCGTTGAATGCTGAATTCAAGACCTTGCCGATCAGTTTTATGGATGGGGATCATTGTCTATCCTGAAAAGGGTCGTATCCACCGGCATATCGCCTAACTCGATATGGACCGGTTTGACTTTCCAAATGTCCCGGCAATACTCCCGGATGGCGCGATCCGAGGAAAACTTGCCCATGCGGGCCGTATTGAGTATGGACATCCTGGTCCATCGCTCCCGATCCCGGTACGCTTCATCAACTTGTTTTTGCGCCTCGAGGTAGCCGGCAAAATCGGCAAACAACATGAACGGATCCTGGAAAAGAAGCGAATCGAGCAAAGGTTTGAATAATTCCCGGTCTCCGCGGGAGAAATGGCCTGAGCCAACAAGCTCGATTACACGCCGCAGTTCCGGGTCCTGCCGGTAATAGTCCATGGGATGATATCCACTTTTGCGCAGTGCGATCACCTCCTCGGCCGAAAGGCCGAACAGGAAAAAATTCTCCGTCCCCACTTCTTCCCTGATTTCGACATTGGCCCCATCCAGGGTACCGATGGTAAGCGCGCCGTTCATGCAGAATTTCATGTTTCCGGTCCCGGATGCTTCCATGCCTGCTGTAGAGATCTGTTCGGAGAGGTCGGCTGCGGGGTATATGAATTTCGCGTTCTTGACGTTGAAATTCGGGAAAAAGACAACTTTAAGCCGCCCGGCGATGTCCGGATCGCTGTTCACCACTTCCGCGACGGAGTTGATGAGTTTGATGATCCGCTTGGCCAGAAAATAGCCTGGTGCGGCTTTCCCGCCGAATATAAAAGTCCTGGGATGGATGTCACATGCCCGATCCTGTTTGATCCGGTTGTAGAGTGCAATAATATGCAGCACATTCAGATGCTGGCGCTTGTATTCATGTATTCTTTTGACCTGGATGTCGAATATCGAGGAGGGGTCTATCTCGATTCCCGTGCGTTGGCCTATGACTCTGGCCAGGTTTTGCTTATTTTCAAACTTTATGCGCCGCCAGGCCTCCCGAAAGGCCGGGTCTTGGGCATACCCTTCGAGTTTTCGGAGTTCTTCGGGCTCCCTGATCCAGTTGTCGCCAATTGTCTCCGAAATGAGGCCGCTCATCCCGGGATTGCTCAAAACCATGAATCGGCGAGGTGTAACCCCGTTGGTTTTATTGCTGAACTTCTCCGGGGCCAGTTCATAGAAATCGAGCAGAACGTCTTCCTTAAGCAACCGGGTGTGGAGTTCGGCCACCCCGTTTATCGAATGGCTGCCGACGCAGGCAAGGTGGGCCATTCGCACATAGCGCGGACCGCTTTCGTCGATAAGGGACATCCTGGCCGCACGGCCCGCATCTCCCGGGAATTTCTCTTCTACCTCGTCGAGGAAACGGCGGTTGATTTCGTAGATTATCTCAATATGTCGTGGGAACAGACCGGCAAAAAGATCAACCGGCCATTTTTCGAGGGCTTCCGGAAGAAGAGTATGGTTTGTGTACCCGAATGTGTTCCGGGTGATATCCCATGCGCTATCCCAGTCCAGGTCGTTTTCATCCATGAGCAAACGCATCAGTTCGGCCACGGCTATGGCCGGGTGGGTATCGTTTAGCTGGATTGCAAAATGGTCCGCAAAATGGCTCAAATCCCATGCAAACAGTTTGTATATTCGCAACATGTCTTGCAGGGCGCAGGAGACAAAAAAATACTGCTGCTCGAGCCTGAGTTCCTTGCCCTGGATCTGGGCGTCATTGGGGTAAAGGACCTTCGTGATATTTTCCGAATAAATTTTTTCAAAAACGGCCCTGTAGTGGTCGCCGACATTGAATGCTTCCAGCTCGAAGGATTCCACCGCTTCCGCTTTCCAGAGCCGCAGAAGGTTGCAGGTATTTACGCGGTAACCCAAAATGGGCGTGTCGCATGCCACTCCCTTTACGGTTTTATGCGGTATCCAGCGAACACGGAAACCACCCCGGTCATCTACATAGTGTTCGGTGCGCCCACCAAAGTGCACATAACAGGTAATTTCGGGCCGCACTATTTCCCAGGGGTTTCCCAGTCGAAGCCACTGGTCGGTCTTTTCCACCTGCCAGCCGTCTTTAATTTCCTGGTCGAAGATTCCGAACTCATAACGAATGCCATAGCCTATAGCGGGAATCTCAAGAGTTGCCAGGGAATCGAGATAGCACGCGGCGAGCCTGCCCAGGCCGCCGTTGCCCAACCCGGGCTCCGCCTCCTGGTCGAAAAGGGCCTGAATATCTATCCCTTCGGCTTCAGCGGCTTCCCGGATTGCATCGTAAATACCGAGGTTGACCATATTGTTTTCCAGGTGCGGCCCCAGGAGGAATTCCGCGGACAGATAGGCCACCCCTTTGATGTTTTCTCGCCCCAGCTTCTGCAGCGTCACAACCCAGCGATGCAGAATCAGGTCCCGGACGGTATACGCAGCCGCCATGTACAGATCGTTTTGGCCGGCAACCAGGGGAAAGCACCCCTGAGTATAAAAAACGTGCTCCCGGAAAGTTCGCCGTAAGCCCTTCAGGCTGATGTCGGCGCGGCCGCCGGTGATGCCCGACCCGGTTTTCTCACTTTTCGATTCTTTGATCATTTGTGCACTCCACGAATCGGAAGCAAAGAATGTTTACCCCCGTTTTCAATGGCCTGATCGAACCGGGCCGGTCCTGTTTTCGTCACCAAGGGTGGTCCCGGTTCCTCGCAGGGCCGTGACTGCCGCTTTCACCCGCTCCGCCATGGCAGCCTCCGCCGCGGACAGGTAGGAGCGTGGGTCATAAGCCTTTTTGTTCCCCATTTCACCGTCTACCTTAAGCACCCCGTCATAATTTTTGAAGATATGGTCGGCGACCGCACGGGTGAAAGCGTACTGGGCATCGGTATCGATATTCATTTTGACGACGCCGTAATCGACGGCCTCGCCAATCTCTTCGAGCAGCGAACCGGAACCGCCATGAAACACCAGATCGAGCTTGGCAGCCTTACCGTATTTTTTCTCCACCGCATCCTGCCCATCCTTGAGAATGGAGGGTTTGAGCTTGACGTGTCCGGGTTTGTAGACACCATGCACATTGCCGAAGGTTGCGGCAAGAAGGAACCTCGCTCCGCCCACGGCGCCAAGCCTGGCGACAACTTCCAGCATGTCTTCCGGGGTTGAGTAGAGCTTTTGGGCGGTTGCTCCCTGCGCCCGGATTCCATCCTCCTCGCCGCCCACCACCCCTGCCTCAACCTCCAGGATCAGCTCGTTTCGCTGACAGCGCTCCAGAAGAGGGACCGCGATGTCGAGGTTCTCCTTCAACGGCAGGGCGCTGCCGTCAAACATGTGGCTGTTGAAAAGATTGGTCCGCCCGGCTTTACGCCTTCGCTCGGTTTCCTCGATGAGAGGAACGAGAAATTTGTCCGGCAACTGCGCCTGGCAATGATCGGTATGCAGGGCGACGTATATGTCATAGCGTTCCGCCACCCTGTGTACGTGCTCGGCTATCGATATGGCCCCCAAAACCATATCCTTGACCGACAACCCGGATGCGAAAGAGGCTCCGCCTGTGGATACCTGGATGATTCCGTCGCTTCGGCTCTCGGCCAGCCCTTTCAGGACGGCGTTGGCTGTGGTGAGGGAACTGACGTTTATTGCCGGGTAGGCAAAATGGTTCTCCCTGGCTCTGTCGAGCATCCGGCAATAAGTGGAATAGTCGGCTACTGGCATTTTTACTCCTCCCTGAAATGCTCTGAAAGTTGTCTTTGCCGGCCGGTCGAGGCCAGGACCGCTTCCCCCCGCAGCCATCCGTCCGGATCGATTCTTTTCCGCCGGGAAACCGCCATGGGGATTGGCGCATGTGTGAATCCGTTGAACCAGCCGCCACCACCATTCCGGCCGGGGAGCAGGCAATACGCCCAATCATGGGCGTTGGCCGGTACGCTTCGTATGTTGTAGCACAGACTTTAAATTTGGAAAGGGATAAGAGAGGCGGCTAAACGATCTCTCTTATCCCTTTCACACTGAGGCGGACACTCAGGTGTTATTTGCCGCCTTTTTTAGTTCGGAGTGACCGCCAGTTTCCCGACGGCAGGGCAGGTATTGGCTTTGGCATCGTAATAGCCGGGGTAGGCCGGAGTAGAGATGCCGCAACTATACGGGCCGCTCGGGCGCAAGGCGTCCGGTTTGCTCATATCGGTGCAGGAGCCGGCAAAGCACATCGGAGCAATGTTCGAGGCAACTGCCGGGGTATTTACGCCGGAAACCAGGGTCAACCCCATAATCGACAACGCAATCAAAGCACCACTCAAAATCGTTTTCATTTCTTTTCTCCTTCTTCAGCAATTTGGTTTAGTTCTTCTGCCTTCACATTCCGCAGTTAACCGTCTTATGAGCAACACCGATGCCAAGGAAGGAGTCTTTTTCTAAGTGTCCTATTTCAAAGAATAATTAAGATTTGTCACGACCCATTCTAATCGGCGCGAACAGCAATTTAGGAAATGTGATACATTTATTCGTTAAATATCCTTTTTCATATGATTTTGACTGGAAACCGACTTTAATGCCGGGGGCCGTATCCTTTCGCTAACAGCAAGCAGCTGTGCAAAGCGGCGGCCTCCTTAAAGAAGCACTCGGCATTTTTAACGGAATGGAACGAAGCTGCTTTTCCCTGTCGGCATCTCATACGAAGTTGCGTTCAAGCCCAGCCGCCACGTCCCCGGACGCGGGAGCGGAAGCGCAACCCATCAGGCAAATCTTGAACGCAACCTGCTATCAATTCAGAAAACTCAGGTCTCAAAAATAGACTTGTGCAATTGACAGCTGTGGGGCCGCTGCTCTTCGTTGTCGGATTCTATCTCTGTCTGGTTGGGTCCTCGATATCGCTCGCCCTGCTTGCCGGCCGGTCGCGGGGCAGCCTGGGGACCAAAGGCTATAAGTATGCCCTCAGGCTCCTGGGGGTCGCCCTGGCCGGCCTGGCGCTGGTGCTTTTTCTGGATGGCTTTAAGCTGTTCGCCGTTTGATCCCGATAGCTGAATTCCAAGGCCGCTCCGTCTGCGGGTTGCGTCGTGAGCGCAACTTCGCATCAAAAACCGCCGCCGATGTTCACCCATCCAGAAAGATGTCGGGGTGCGGCTTGCCTGCAAAATCCGGATCGTAGGCGTAATGGTCGAAGTCGGTGATTCCGTGCCGTCTCAGGATATCCTCGTCGATGAGGGTTTGTCCTGTCAGGCTGTCGCTCGGAGCGGTAAGGATCCGGTACGCGGCGTCGGCCACGATTTCGGGCTTGCGGCACACTTTCAGCATGTTCCGGTCGCCGACGGCGAACTCGATGGCGGCGGTGGCGATGATCGTCCTGGGCCACAAACAATTTACCGCAATGCGATACTTTCTGAATTCTTCGGCCATGCCCAGACTGAGCAGGGTCATGGCGTATTTCGACAAAGTGTAGGGCGCATGGTCCCGCAGTCCGGCGCTGTGCAAATTGAGGGGCGGCGCCATGCTCAGAATGTGCGGATTGGGCGCCTGTTTGAGGTAGGGCAGGGCGGCCTGCGAACAGACGAAAACCGCACGGGCGTTGATGTCCTGCATGAGATCGTAGCGCTGAACGGAAGTCTTTTCAACGGGTGTAAGGCTTATCGCCCCAGCGTTGTTGATGAGCGCGTCGATGCGGCCGAATCTTTGTACCGCCGCCTCCACCATGGCCCCCACCTGCTCCTCCAGCCTCACGTCGACTTGAACCGCCAGGGCTTCGCCGCCTGCCGCCCGGACCTCCTCGGCCACTGTATGGATGGTGCCCGGCAGCTTCGGGTGGGGTTGGGCGGACTTTGCCGCAATGACCAGATTGGCCCCGTCGCGGGCGAACGCGAGGGCCATGCAACGACCGATGCCCCGGCTGGAGCCGGTAATGACGATGGTTTGTCCGCGCAGATCAGACATCCGCTTTTCTCCTTGCTGGGTTCTCCCGGATTGGGGGCGCAACGCTTGGCCTCTTCCAAAGGTTTCACTGCCATGATAAGCACCCGGCCTTCCGTGTGTCCAGTGGAACGGCCGGTCGCCGGCGCCCCGCTATCACCCTCGGCATGACGGATACCCGCCGCCTTTGTGCCGGAGTAGTCCAACCATAAGCCCGCTACCAGGCAGTCAGACCGCCATCCACGCCGATGATCTGGCCCGTCATGTAATCGGATGCGGGTGAAGCCAGAAACACCACTACGCCCATCAGTTCCTCCATTTTGCCGTACCGTTTCATGGGGATTCGGGACAGCAGAGACTCCCCCCCCTGTTCGAGGCTCCATTTGCTCATCCGGGTAGGAAACCAGCCGGGCGCAATGGCGTTCACAGTGATGTTGTACTGCGCCCACTTTACGGCAAGATCTTTGGTGAAGGTGTTGAGCGCCCCCTTGGAGGTGTTGTAGGGCAGGGCGTCAAGGTATAGCGGATCGGCGCCTCGGGAGCCCGCGTAGGACGAAATGTTTATGATCTTTCCGCTCCGCTCTCTGATCATAGCCTTGCCAACCGCCTGAGTGCAGCGGAAAGTCCCGTTTACATTGATATCGATAACCTTTTGCCAATCTTCCAGTTTTATATCTTCAGGGGCGGCCCCCCATGTCCGTCCGGAATTATTGACCAGAATGTCGATGCGACCGAATTCGGCCAACGATTTGCTTACTACCTCCTCGATATCTTCCAGACGGCCAAGATCGCACTGGAAGGGCAGGGCGCGCACGCCGCGCTTGCGAATCTCGATGGCAACCTCCTGGCAAACCTCGAGTCTACGGGAAAAAATGATCATATCCGCTCCCGCATCAGCAAGACCGAGCGCCATGGCTCGGCCCAGCCCGTCTCCGCCTCCCGAAACCATGGCCACCTTTCCATGCAGGTCAAACAGCCTGGCTGTCTCCATGACACACTCCATAATCCGCCTCACGGGCTCATTTACCACCGTTAGTAAGTATAGAATCCCCGACCCGACTTCTTGCCGAGCAAACCGGCCAAAACCCGTTTTCGCAGCATGGGGTGCGGCTTATAGCCAGGCCCGAGGTCCCGCTCCATGGTCTCCATTCCATGCATGGCGATTTCGGCCCCGACCAGGTCAAGAAGCCTGCACGGCCCCATGGGGTGCCCGGCGCACAACTCCATGGCCTTGTCGATCTCCTCCGGACGATTGCCTTCCTGGATCATTTTGACGGCCTCGTTCATCAGCACGTCCAACAGCCTGCTGACGATAAACCCCGCATAATCGACCGCCTCGATGGGTTCTTTGCCCAAACTGAGCACATACTGGCGAGCGGTCTCGAAGGTGGCCTCCGAAGTAAGCTGCCCCCGGATCATTTCCACGCCGCGCATCACAGGAACGGGATTCATGAAATGGAGGCCAAGAGACCTTTCCGCCATTCCGGTCGCAGAGAAGACTTCAGTGATTGGCAAAGCGGAGGTGTTTGAGGCCACGATGACATCGGGTCCAACCAGAGGTTCCAACTTTTTAAATAGCTCGTGTTTTATCGCCAGGTTTTCAAAGACCGCCTCGATCACCAAATCCTTATTGTGGACCGCCTTTTCCAAGCCTGTGGTGAACTCGATTCTTGCCAGCGCGGAATCGGCCTGTTCCCGGGACATTTTTCCCCTGGCGACCAGCTTGTTGAGGCTTGACTCAATAATTGATTTCGATCTTTTCAGTGCTTCTTCGCCCACATCCTGAATTGTGACGAGATAATCGGCCGAGGCGCTGACCTGGGCAATACCGCTGCCCATCACCCCGGCCCCGATAACTGCTACGCCTTTGATCCTCATTGTCTTTTTCTCCCTTCGAAAACGGGAAGCGGTAAACAACGGCGGTTCGAGAAAAACGAGGATAATATACCCGATAGCTTCATGTTGCACTACTTTGGCAAACGGCCAACAAACAATGCGCGCCTCGGTCCTGCAGCCCCCTGGTCGCTACCGTGGGGGCCGCCGGCCGTTCAAAATAGGAGTAATGTCGGAATAGGGACGATCCGGTCTTGCGGAAAGGCACCCCCTGACGGGCGCCGCATAGAGGGCGCCGCGAACGCCGCTCTCTATTGCACGCACCCGCAAGTCTCCGGCAAACCTTCCGGAATGCCCCAGTCGTTGGTGGGCAGGGTATCGTAAGGGGGCAAAAACACCTGTTTTTTTATAGTTAGCTTGGTCGGAAAGGTCGAGCCCCAACTGGCATTGCCATAATCGACAATCCAAAAATAGTCGTAGTTATCACCATTCCACTCATTCGGGGTATTGGGGAGCTTATCGAGATTGAGCAGCGTATAGAGCGTCGCGTTGTCATTATTGAGAATCGTATTGGCAATGTGGTCGTGCTCCCAAAACACGATCAGGGTCTTGCCGTTCCAGCGCGGGTCGTGGAGGATGGATTTTGCCGCCTCCCGCGTGCGCTCGTTCAGTTGGAGCAACTCCTCATTGTTAGTCTCGCCATCGAGCGGCGTCACGGAGTATAACTGCATCGGTATCCCCCAGCTAAGCGCGGTGGGCCCGGCCAGTTCCAGACAGTGCAAAGTGACGGCGAAAATGGCGGCCGGTTTGCCGTTACGGGGAAACAGGCTGTTGGCCGCACCCTTGCCAAGATAGTTCAACTGCAGGGCCAAGGAACGCTGTTGGCCGATAGAACATAGCGCATAGCTTCCATAAGTGCATTGATCAGTATTCACCTGCTTCTCGCCATGGCGCAGGATGATAATCCTCTTCGGCACCGCATAAACCACAGGCGCCATGGCCAGGGTGAGAAGAGCCGCCCCCAATAGAGACGCTGTCAACCGGCAACCGTTGGTATGGCCCCTTTTGCCTTGCTTTGCGCCCGCAAGGCTCGTCTTCGAACATGAAAATCCGGTAATGCGCATGCTATGCTCCTTTTCGACAGCTCTTCGGGAAAAGACTAGTCCGATTTCCACCATAAATTCCCCTGCGGATATAAACCGCGATCAATATCTCTTACGGCAGATCGGTGAATTGCTTGAGTGAAAATTGTGCCCAAACTGGTGTCCATTCCACTTTTAGGGAGTCACACGCCGGAAAACTCTTGCGGTCATTGGCAGGTATGCGGAATGGACGCCATTATTGGGAGCTGCTCACGATACGGAAAAAATAGCGAGCAGTTTCCGCAGTCCACCGTGCGTGTAGTGCTGATGGATGCATTCCTGCCGGGAATCGTCAACTGGAAGGATGTCTGACTGATGCTCGACCTGTAGCACTTCCACTTTTGCGGCGATATGCCGCCGGCGCTTGTCAAATGACGGGAGAGGACTTACTTCGGTCACTGCAGGAACGATTTCGCTGCGGCTCCATTTCCGAAAGCCGATCGCCGCCTCTACCCAAAGGCTATGCACAGCGGATCATCGAGTTCCTCAATTGATTCCCGGGGAACTGCTGTCTTCAATGCAGCCTCTTTGACCGGCGTTCTCAGCCTTTGCGTCCGTCACAACTCGAACCCGAGGTATGGATTTATGGTGTAAAACCCTCTGAGGATAGGGCAACTCGATACGAACATCCCTCGCTCAACGCGGATAGCACCATTTGGTGTCCAAACCACGAGCAAACCGCCCCGGTAGCCTTATGGGCCGCCACGAAAGCAATCACACCGGCAGCAAGCTGGACTGCCACAGACCAGGTGAAAACGTTGGCAAGGAAATATTGTTGGATATCCACCGTATTTTCCTCCTCGATAAGGGGTCTTTCTCTTGCAGCATGTTCAAATCCATCAACTCCCGCGAAAATTCGTGACAAATTTTGAAAAATGGCCGCAGTGAAATTTTCAGGAAGCGAGGCAGCTTCCCGCAAATTCAAATCCCACACGATCCATTTAAAAAAGGTAAATTCTCAATGGGTTGCGGGCGAGAGCGTAGTAATTAGCGTTTATTTATGAGGGAAAATCCCTCTCGAATGCGAGCTGTCAAAAATGAAAATTCCGGAAGGCAATGTAGAATACCATGGACGAAAGCATTCCACGTATCGTGATTGTCGGGGGAGGTTTCGGCGGGTTGGCAGCGGCAAAAGCGTTCAGACACACGCCGGCTCACATAACTCTCATTGACCGCACCAATCATCACTTATTTCAACCTCTACTATATCAAGTCGCGACCTCTGTGCTCACACCGGGACACATTGCTTCACCGATCCGCGGGATTTTGCGGAATCAAAAGAATATCACCGTAATTTTGGCAGAAGTCACGGGTGTAGACAAAGATCGGCGGTGTGTTTTCGCAAACTCCGCAGATCGAGAAGAAGTGCCGCTGCCGTACGATTATCTGATTTTGGCAACGGGTGTGCGCCACAGCTATTTTGGACACGACGAATTTGAAAAGTTCGCGCCGGGTCTGAAAGGCCTCGCGGATGCTGTCGCTGTACGGAACAAGATTTTACAAGGGTTCGAGCAAGCCGAGGCCGAAGAAGACCCAAGCCGCCACCGTGATCTTCTGACATTCGTGCTTGTGGGGGCTGGTCCGACCGGCGTTGAATTAGCCGGCGAGATCGCGCTAATGGTCCGCACAACGCTTCGATCCGATTTCCGACGGATTGATCCCACCTCAGCACGGATTGTATTGGTTGACATGGGCGATCGCGTGTTGGGAACCTTTTCGGAGGAAATTTCCGAGGCTGCGGAGAAGCGGCTGAGTAAGTTGGGCGTGGAGGTGCGGCTCGGACAAGGCGTGGAACAGTGACATCGTTGTCCCGCTGGAAGGAGCCGGCGACAGGCTTAATTCGACGATCAGCAGTCCTATTCAGGTGCACGATGTCGCTAAAGTACACCCAAAGCGCGCACCGGAAATTGGGGAACACAACGAAGAGATTCTCAAAGAGCTAGGGTTTGGCGCGAAGGAAATCGAAAATTTTCGTGCCGGCGGCGCCATCCCCGGAACAAAGGAACAACTTGCGACGGCGGCATAAACTTCCAAATCTACAGCTAAGGAAAGGGGAAGCGGCAACCTCAGGAGGCAAGCAATGAGTGAGATTATTACCGAACGTTCAGGAAGCATTCTGCGTGTCCAGTTGAATCGTCCTGCCAAGAAAAACGCGATGACTTTGAACATGTACGCGACTCTGGCGGAACTCTTAAACGATGCGGCAAATGACGATCACATTCGCGTCGTGCTTTGGTATGGCGCGGGAGATTCGTTCTGCGCGGGCAACGACGTGGAGGATTTCCTGAAAAACCCTCCGGGACCAGGGGAAAGTCCGCAGGCACTCCTGGAAAATGCGCTGATCAACTTCGACAAGCCACTGATCGCAGCCGTACACGGCGCAGCTATCGGGGGCGGAACCACCATGCTGATGCACTGCGACTTCGTGTACGCGGGCGAGAGCGCGAAGTTCCAAATGCCCTTTGTCAATCTTGGCCTGGTGCCGGAGTTTGGATCGAGCTTTTCGGTCCCAACGCGTATGGGATATATCCATGCGGCCGAATTAATTCTGTTGGGACTGCCTTTCGATGCCAGGCGGGCTGCCGAGCTTGGATTTGTGACCCGGGTTGTGCCCGACGAAAAACTGCTGGCCACCGCAACCGAAACCGCCCGGAAATTGACAGAGAAACCGGCTGGCGCGCTCCAGGCTTGCAAGATGCTCATGAAGCGTTTTTCACGCGAGTATATCGAGCAGGCGATGAATGTCGAAAACGAAGAGTATGCCTCGCGACTTCACTCGGCGGACACAAGGGAAGCGTTCGCGGCGTTCCTTGAGAAACGCGCGCCGCACTTTGCAACCCACACCGAAGGTGTTCAATGACCCGTAAGTGTACTTAAGGAAAGGAGTTATCCGATGAGAAAAGAAAAAAAGAAAATCTCAGTGCCTTCGACCGGGCATTCCCCAGATATCGGAACCGTACAGGACGCGACGTACAACCTCCTGCGCAGGCTCGGATTGACGACCATATTCGGAAACCTGTGTTGATAGTGTGTTGATAGGGGACGCCCATGAAATTATGCGTTTCCCTCTTTCTCCATTTGTGCTATGGTCCTTTCCATGACACGACGAGCTCGCATTGATGCACCGGGTGCATTGCACCACATCGTATGCTGTGGAATCGAGCGGGGGCGAATCTTCCTCGACGACGCCGACCGGGATCGTTTTGTCGAGCGCCTTGCAGCTCTTTTCTCGGAGACCTCCACGAGTTGTTTTGCCTGGGCACTCATTCCCAACCATTTCCATTAACTCGTTCGAACGGGTTGCGTGCCGGTTTCCACAGTCATGCTACGCCTCCTGACAAGCTATGCGGTTCACTTCAACCGCCGTCATCAACCGATCGGGACACGTCTTCCAGAACCGCTACAAGTCCATCCTGTGCCAGCAGGATCCGGATCTGCTCGAACTGGTGCGCTACATTCACTTGAATCCACTGCGAGCGGGAATCGTTTCGGATTTGAGCGAACTGGATCGTTATCCATACAGCGGGCGCAGTCGGCTGGCGGGGGGTCTCGACGATGGTTGGCAGGAGACAGAATCGGTATTGATCCTTTTTGCTGAATGCAAGCCGGAGGCTCGCATCAGGTATCGTGATTTTGTGCACAGTGGGTTGTCCACGGGGGAAAGGCCGGAGTTGACCGGGGCGGTTTGGGGATAGGGTAGAGTAGAGAGCAGGTTTAAACCTGCTCTCTACTCTACCCTATCCTGCCTATAGACCCGCTCTTTCCTTCGATTCTGGTACAAAAAGGTGCTATCCTATTGCCAGTAGTGTAGAATGGAAACAGCCAGAACGGCCTCAAACGCGATGGGGAATATCCACATGAACATATCGTCCCGTTGGATCAAAGTTGCCTTAACATTGACGCTCCTGGTCCTGATGTTCGGTGGCGGGTGGTTCTACCGCATCCAGGAGCAAACGTTGCAGAAGGAGATGGAAACTGATCTGTCTGCTGTCGTGAGGCTCAAGGCGCACCAAATAGCGGCGTGGCGAGAAGATCGGTTGGCAGATGCCGCCGTGCTAATGGAAAACCCTCGCTTTGTCCGAGGAGTTGCACGCCTTCAGGCCGACCCGCGTGACGAGGATGCCGTGGAGATCCGCGCCCTGTTCGAAAGTCTTTCGAAGCACTACGGCTACGCCAACATAATGCTGGTTGACCCGGACGGGCGAGTACTCCTGGACCTGAGCGGACAGACCGAAGTCGACGGCGCATATGCATCAGCGCTCGCCGTCGCATTGCGCGACGGCAAACCCCGTTTCACCGATTTGCTCAGTGAAGTGCGAATGCCGACACCCCACCTATCCGTAATCGCACCGCTTTTCACCGGTGACAAGCCGGCCCGGAAAGCCGTTGGCGCTGTTATCATGGTTTGTAACGCCTCTCAATACCTCTATCCTCTTGTCCAGTCCTGGCCCACACCCGCAAAGACTGCGGAAACCTTGCTCGTCCGGCGTGACGGCGACGACGTGCTTTTCCTTAACGACCTGCGTTATCGGGCCGCCACGGCATTGAAACTACGCATTCCCCTAAGCCATGCCGAGGTGCCCGCCGTGATGGCCGTGCTTGGCCATGAGGGCGTTATGTTGGGCAAGGACTATCGCGGGGTTGATGTTGTCTCGGTTCTCATGCCCATTCCTGACTCGCCTTGGTTCATGGTGGCTAAGATGGACTCGGCGGAGATTTTCGCTGCATGGCGCTTCCAGTCGGTCCTCATCCTGGCGCTGCTCATGGGTTTGACCGGATTGGCGGTTGCTTTCGGAATCGTTTTCCGGCAACGGGAGCAAAAGAAGCACTACCGGGAGCTTTACCACTCAGAGCTCGCGCTACGCCAAAGCGTGGAGCGTCATAGCATCACCTTGAAGGCCATTGGCGATGGCGTAATCGCAACCGATGCCCAAGGCCGGGTGGAACTGCTTAACCCCGTGGCCGAGACGCTCACAGGTTGGAGCGACAGGGAGGCTCGCGGCAGGCCGCTGGAGGAGATCTTTCGCATAGTCAACGAACATACGCGGGCGGAGGTTGAGAACCCCGTGGCGCGCGTGTTGAGGGACGGCGTTGTGGTGGGCCTGGCCAATCATACCTTGCTCATCGCCAAAGACGGTACAGAACGCCCTATCGCCGACAGTGGCGCGCCAGTCCGAGTCGATGGCGAAACTATTATCGGAGTGGTCCTGGTGTTCCGCGATCAGAGCGTGGAACGCGCGGCAGCGGAGGTGCTCCAGGATTCCGAGAAGCGTTACCGACGGCTTTTTGAATCGGCCAAGGACGGCATACTGATTCTCGATTTCGATACGGGCAAGGTGGTTGACGTCAATCCGTTCCTGTCGCAGTTACTCGGTTATTCCTACGACGCATTATGCGGAAAACATATTTGGGAAATAGGTGCATTCAAAAACACTGCTACATCCAAGGAAGCCTTCAAGGTCCTGCAAGATAGCGAATACATCCGTTACGAGGATTTGCCGTTGGAAGCCCTTGATGGGCGGCACATCGACGTGGAGTTTGTCAGCAATGTCTACCTGGTTGACCACACCAAAGTCATCCAGTGTAATATCCGTGACATCACTGAGCGTAAGCAGGCGGAAGATGCGGTGCAAAATGCTTTACGCGACGCTATGAGACGCAGCAATGAAGTGACTGCTCTCCTGGACGGAGCTCAAGCGGTGATGCGTTATAAAGGCTTTGAACCGGCAGCCAGGGCAATTTTCGATGTCTGTAAAAAGTTGGTTGGTGCGACGTCCGGATACGTCGCACTGTTAAGCCCTGATGGCATGGAGAATGAAGTGCTGTTCTTGGACGCAGGCGGGTCGAGTTGCACCGTAGATCCGGCCTTACCGATGCCCATAAGGGGTTTGCGCCAGGAAGCATACACCAAAGACGAGCCGGTTTTTAATAATGAATTTCCGGTCAGCCGGTTTCAGAAGTTCATGCCCAAAGGTCATGTCCCCCTTGAAAGTGTGTTGTTTGCCCCAATAGTTGTTGATGGGAAGGCTCTGGGTGTTATCGGATTGGCCAATAAACCGGAGGGATTCAACGAAAACGATGCTCGAATGACAGCAGCTCTTGGCGAACTCTGCTCAATTGCATTCCAGAACAACCAATCATTTGATGCTCTTAAGAATAGCGAAGAACGGCTCGATCTTGCAATTCGATCAGCCAATATGGGCGTGTGGTCCTGGAGCATTGACGAGGATAAACGATATTTCGATAACCAGGTCTGTCATGTTCTTGGGATAAATCAGGCAACATTCTCCGGCGAGGCTAAAGAGTTTTTCCGGGTGGTGCATCCGGATGACCACGAGACAATCGGAGCAGCCTTGCACCGAGTGCTGAATGAGGATGTCCCGTATGAGACCGAGTACCGCGCAATCTGGCAAGACGGGAGCGTTCATTACATTAAAGCTCATGGCAAATTGCATCGTGACGAAACAGGAAGGCCCAAAGAGCTAAACGGCGTCATCATGGATGTAACCGAGCAAAAACGTACCGAGGAGGAGCATCTCCAACTCTTGGCGCAGTTCAGCCAAGCCCAGAAAATGGAATCTGTTGGCAGGCTTGCGGGTGGGGTAGCTCATGATTTCAACAACATGCTGGGTGTAATTTTGGGCCATTCGGAGATGGCCATGGAGCAGCTTGACCAGGCGAACCCACTTTGGGAGGACTTGACGGAAATCAGGAAGGCCGCCTTGCGATCCGCCGACCTGACCAGACAGTTGCTGGCTTTCGCCCGCAGGCAGACAGTATCCCCTAGAATTCTCGATTTAAATGAAACTGTTGAAGGAATGCTCAAGATGCTTCGGCGCCTGATCGGAGAGGACATCGACCTTGCCTGGCTGCCGGACAATAACCTGTGGCCTGTTAAAGTAGACCCATCCCAGATCGACCAGATCCTTGCCAATTTGTGCGTGAACGCCCGAGACGCTCTCGCGGGTAACGGCAAGCTCAGCATCGAAACGGCGACCACCATCTTCGACAAAGACTATTGCTATCAGAATCCGGGGGTTGTGCCCGGCGAGTTCGTTATGCTTGCCGTAAGCGACAACGGCAGTGGCATGAACAAGGAGACTATGGACAATATCTTCGAACCCTTCTACACCACCAAAGGTGTGGGTGAAGGGACCGGGCTTGGATTAGCGACGGTATATGGCATCGTCAAGCAAAATAGCGGCTTTATCAATGTTTACAGTGAACCGGGTCAAGGAACGACGTTCAAAATCTATTTACCCCGCGCCGAGGAGCAAACCACGGAGAAGCCTCCTGTGAAGTTGAGGATAGACCTGCGAGGAACGGAAACCGTGCTTCTGGTGGAGGACGAAGAACCGTTGCTGGCTCTGGGTAAGACTATTTTACAGCGACACGGCTATGAGGTCCTGGCAACTAACAGTCCGACTGAAGCTTTAGGAATAGCGCAGAGTCACCCCGGTCCCATACATCTGCTTCTTACCGATGTGGTAATGCCCGAAATGAACGGAAAGGACCTCAAAGATAGGCTCGCTGAATTAAAGTCCGGGTTCAAAAGCATCTTCATGTCTGGGTACACGGCCAACGTTATCGCCCATCACGGTATTCTTGATGAGAGTATCGACTTTTTGCAAAAACCGTTTTCCGTACAGACCCTGCTTGAGAAAGTCCGGGGGGCGCTTGATGGATGATAACTGTTTCCGTGGCCTTATCGGAGCAGGCGCAATCAACCGACTTTCCCAGTGTGCTAATTGCCCCTCCGACCCCTCCCACATGGTCCCCGATCATGGAGTATCCCCCGGGGGATGTAGTGTGGAATCGCCTGCCTGCGGCATCCTACGTGGTCTCAACCTCGTAGTATCCCTCCGGTGGGCGCAGCCATCGGAAGCCAGATTAGGAAAAATTGCTTTCAGCGGCACTTTTGCTATATTATTAATCAGAGTTTGAGCTGTGGTGCTTACGGAAATTTTACGGAGACAGAAAAAATGGAAACCGAAGGGATTAAAGAGCAAGCGCGCCGGTTGCTTGAAAACCTGCCGGATTCAGCGACGTGGGAAGACCTTATCTACCAAATCTATGTCCGGCAAGCCGTCGAAGCAGGCCTTGGAGACAGCGATCAAGGCAGGACGGTGGATGTGAAGGAGGTTCGCCGAAGGTTCGGATTGCCGGAATGAAGGTGCACTGGACCCGAAATGCCATTGACCACCTTGTCGGCATATATGAACACATCGCCATCAATTCCCCGTTATACGCCAAAGGCCTTATTGACAAGCTCACCCGCCGTTCCGAACAAATCGCCGATTATTCTTTTTCAGGCCGTAAAGTCCCGCAGTATGATGCCGAGGACATCCCGGAAATCATTGAAGCGCCATACCGAATCATTTACCGGATAAAGCAGGATCAAATAGACGTGATTGCCGTTGTCCATTGCGCGCGTTCATTGCCTGATGATCCCGTGCAAGAAGATTTCCATTAGGCTGTCTGGATGTCGGCAGGCAAATTCGCGGTGTGGATTTAATGCCCGACCCCTCCCACATGGTCCTGGTTCTCGCAGTATCCCCCAGGGCGGTCGCCCGGGATGCAATTCATGTCTCCGTGTTCAGGGCGGAACAAACTGGCGGGAATGGATTGTCATCGAGCCATGGAAACCATATAATACTGGAAAGTATATGGCTGCAACCAAGGGGATAAATTATGGCCGAGATGGTGAAAAAGACAATGGAAATGAACCAGGAGTATATCGACAGGCTGCGTGTGATTTTCGGGGTGCGTACTGAAAAAGAGGCAGTGAATAAAGCCCTGGAGATGGCGCTTGTTGACGACGAGATCATCAAAGCCCACAGGAGAATGAGAGAAGCGGGAACTGTCATTGAGAGTGTTTTTGAATGAAGGTAATGTTCGATACCAATATTTACATCTCCTATATAAGAAACGGCTCGCACAAAGAGGAACTCGAGAGGCGGGGAACGGTCAAGTATCTTTCCGGCATAGTACTGATGGAGTTGTATGCCGGGGCGAAGAGCAGGGAGGCTGAGAGGTTTCTAGACAGGAACCTGAGCGCGTACGTGTCAACCGGTCGCGTGATCACTACTCGCCGGGAACACTACGTTGACATTGGACGATTCATCTCAGAGCTGCCCGGGCAATACGGTACGCTGATCCAGAGGGCGGCGTTTCTCAATGATGTTTTCATTGCCTTTATGGCGCTGTCCGTTGGGGCCACATTATATACGGAGGACAGGGGGCATTTTGAAATCATCAGAAATAGGCTGCCTTCAGTGAAGATAGAGTTTTTGTGTCCCGTTTGATGAGCAATTCTAAGCAATAAACTTGACCGCACAACGAACCTTATTATCCACCTACTCATACCGGGTTGCGTTCAAGTAGATATGGGCCATTGACTTAAATGGAATCAACCTCTTGGGCTGGTCAGTTAGTTGTCTGCGAACCCCGCACGGCGGTTGTCACCCTTGATTGTGTACAGAGTCAGATGTATGTTGTCCTTAAAACAGATTCCACCCCAGCGCGACTAGTGGCGCGTCCCGTAAATTCGATGATATTTCCACGTCCCATGTTGGGCATCGCTATGCTCAGCCCAACCTACATTCACGGTCAATTCTAATATCATGTAACTTAAGGGACGTAATACTAGGAATGAATTCGATTCATGAAGATCAGGGACCTTATCAAAATGATCGAAGCGGACGGATGGCGGCAGGTGCGCATGAGTGGCAGCCATCGGTAGTTTCGGCACGATTCAAAACCTGGCACAATAACGGTGGCAGGCAATGCAAATGTTGATATTCCGCCGGGAACATTGGCGAGCATTTTGAAACTGGCCGGCCTGAAGTGACTGGAGGAAAAATATGAAATATATGGTGGTCATTGAAAAGGGTGTGGCAAGCTATGGCGCTCACGTTCCGGATCTCCCGGGATGCATTGCCGTCGGACAAAGTCGGGAGGAAGTCCTCGGATTGATAAGAGAAGCGATCGAGCTGCATATAGAGGGGCTGAAAGGGGCCGGCGAACCTGTTCCAATGCCATCATCAGTTAGCGAATACGTTAACGTGGATGCTGCGTGACAAGGGACGGTCGGCGGCCTGGCGCAGAAATCGCCGAGCGCTCGTCCACACGCGCGCAGCGCGTATGGACGAATCCCGGGGGGGGAGCGGGGCAGACGCTTCCCCGCTCTTTTATCTCTTTTTATCTCTTTTCATTCGGTTCAATCTGGACTGATCAAATCGATGAAACAGTAGGGGTCTTTGTCTTTAAAGGGGTCCAGTCCAAAGCTGCGGGCCGTTGCAAGGCATCCTCCACAGACGTGTCTGATCGCACACAAGCCGCAGGCACTGCAGCCGGCGCGGTAGCGTTGGGCCGCTTCGGAGTCGTAGACAGCCGAGATGGAGTCGCGGACCAGGTTGCCGATGGGCGAGTGAAATTTGCGGCAGGCATGGACCTCGCCATCGGGTAAGACCGCCATGAAGTTAAAAGCGGCCCCGCAGCCATACCCGGAGCAGCCGCCGGACAGATCCAAACCTTCTTTGAAGCGAACCGTGTTCAGCAGGTTATCCTTAAGACCCAGCATGGGATTATGGGAGGCGGCATCATTGTATTGGTGTAAGAATTTTATGTATTCTTCCTTTGTGGGGAGTTCGAGATTCGCGCCTTCCCCCATCAAAGAGAGGCGGTTGAAAGTGAACAGGTCGGCCTTGTTCGCGAGCCTGTCCGCAAGGGGAAGCACCTGGGCAATGTTATGCTTTGTGAGGGTCAGCATGACCATGGAATAGACGCCGAGTTCGCGGAGCAGGTCGAGAAAGCGCATAGTCCGGCTGAAGTGCCCCGGCCCGCGGACCCAGTCGTTGTGGTCGGGCAGGCCCTCCAGGCTCACCTGGAAAAACTCCGGACGGCGAATGGCGATCAGTTCCTCGAGTCTTTCAACCGATGTGGGATTCCCTAGGATCGCGGCGTTGAAGCCCCGATCCGCGGCAGCCCGGTAAAGAGCCGGGAAGTGAGGATGGAGAAAAGGGTTGCCCCCGGTAAAGGATATCTGCCCCTTTACGTGACGGTCTTCACAGAATCTGCCAAAATCGTCCAGGAGAGAAAGCGCCCGCGGTAAATCCATCGGCTCTCTATCGCCCCGGTCGTAGCAATGCCTGCAATGGAGGTCGCAGGCTTGGGTCATGTGCCACTGGAGGGTAAAAGCCGAAACGTCATCTATTTGCGCGCCGGCTGAAAACGCGGAGCGATCGCGCCGGATTTTGGAGGCCGGCGCAAGGACAAGTCCTTTTCCGATCACCCGTTCGATAGCCTCTTGGATGGCGTGGACCGATGCACCGCCCTCGGCGGCGGCTTCTGCGGGCGTGATTTTTTCAACGGTCATCTTGAGGACCAGGAGGTCTTCGGCCAGCGGGGAGAGAACTCTCAATTTTCCGCCTGACGGATGCCGAAACAGGAGCACCAACTCCTCGCCTTTTTCCGGATTTGGCGCCGGCCGGCGGCCCTTTGAGTTTAGAAGGGCAGGGAGGCCTTTCCACGAGCAACGGAGCATGGACAGGGTTGGATTTACGGCTATCCGGCTTTCGGGTTGGGCGGTACGGCTTCGCCGGGCCGAAGCCTTCGCTTCGTGCACGGTCCACTCAAGACGGGCAAGTTCGGGCAGGTAGGCGGGCAAGCCAAGAGCTTCGGTTTGGTGTTCCAACAGGTCTGGAAAGTCCGGAATCGAGGGGGTCAGGGCAAGGAGGGTTTCCCATGCCTCATGGCCCATGTGCGCTTTTGAAGCTTTGAAAACCCTGTTCATGTCGGGTCCTTTGAATCGGCGGAGGGGGGTATCCAGCCAACCTGATTCTTAACCTCTGTTGGATCCCTCGTTGCTCGGAGGAACAGGCCGGTTTTCTTTTGGCCCTGCCGTTCCCGGTTTTTTCGGACTCTTTTTCTTTTGTTTTAAGGCGCTCCCGGCGCCTTTTTTAGCTCCGCTTCAACTGCTTCAGCTCGCCAGGATCAGGTTGCCATCCCGCGGCGATTGCGCCATGGAAATCGCGGCGCCCGACACCAGAGTGGCAACGCATAATCCTGCCAGGACCTTCTTCACATCTATTATGTCCATAGTTTTGTTCCTCAGGGATAGTGAACTTCATCCCCATCCGCCGACAAGGGAATATATTGCCGTGGGCTGGGCGTGTCAACGGCTAAGGGCAAAAGGCGGGATCCACGGAGAGCACGAAGGACAAGAAGGACACGAAGCACCCACAAAGCCCAAACAATATTTCCCGCTTATGATATATAGGCCACTTTCGACCGGCGTCCGGTTATCATTAAGGCCGTGAAGAGTTGATTAATTTAACCGGGAAGGAAAACGGGATCGGTATGGCGCTGATAGGTATGCGGGATGTGTGCATCGGCTTCGGGGGGTCTTTGCTGCTCGACCACGTAAACTTCAATATGGAGCGTGGGGAACGAGTTTGTCTCCTGGGGCGAAACGGGACCGGCAAGTCCACACTGATGCGTCTTTTAAACAGCGACATTGTTCCGGACGAGGGTGAGATTACCACCATGCAGGGGGTTCGGGTTTCTTTTCTGCCCCAGGAGATCCCGGAGGCGGGGCAGGGGAGCGTAGCGGAGATAGTGGCCGCGGGCTTGGAGGGGGCGGTTGTGGAGGGCTGGCGCCGGACCAATCAGGCGGAGAAAACCCTCACGCGCATGGAACTCGATGGCAAGGAGCGGTATGAAAATCTGTCCGCGGGCATGAAACGCAGGGTAATGCTGGCACGGACCCTGGTGAGTGAACCCGATGTGCTGTTGCTCGATGAACCTACCAACCACCTGGATATCGGCGCCATCGCCTGGATGGAAGATTTCTTGAGTCGATTCGAGGGCGGACTGCTCCTGGTCACCCACGACAGGAGCTTTCTCAAGAAAGTGGCGACGCGCACCGTTGAACTGGATCGAGGAAGCCTCATAGACTGGTCGTGCGATTATGAGACCTTCCAGTTGCGCAAGCAGGCCGTTCTTGCCGCCGAAGCCGGCCATCGCAAACGCTTCGACGATAAGCTGGCTCGCGAAGAAGCGTGGATTCGAAAGGGCATAAAGGCGAGACGAACACGCAATGAGGGGCGGGTAAGAGAACTCGAAAAGATGCGCGCGGAAAGGCAGGCCCGCCGGGAGCTGATAGGCTCCGTTCGGATGAAAACCCAGGATGCGGGCAACTCCGGCAAGCTGGTGATCGAGGCCGAAGCGCTCAGTTACGGCTACGAGAAAAAGCCCGTTATCGAGGACTTCTCGACCCTGATTATGCGCGGCGACAAGATCGGCATCATAGGCCCGAACGGCTCGGGAAAAACGACCCTGCTGCGCGTTCTTCTGGGAGAGCTTCCCCCGGCGAAGGGAACGGTGCGGTTGGGCGTGAACCTGGAAATAGCCTACTTCGATCAACTGCGGGCCCAACTGGATGAAAACAAATCGGTGGCCGAAAATGTGGGGGGCGGAAACGACACCATCCTGTTCAACGGCAAACCCAAGCACATAATCGGTTACCTGGGGGATTTCCTGTTTTCCCCGGAACGCGCCAGGACCCCTGTCAGATCGCTTTCCGGAGGCGAGCGCAACCGGCTTTTGCTGGCGTGCATGTTCACCCAGCCCTCCAACCTGCTGGTGCTCGATGAGCCGACAAACGACCTGGATCTCGAAACGCTCGAACTTCTGGAAGATCTGCTTCTGGATTACCCCGGCACGCTGCTCCTGGTAAGCCACGACCGGACGTTTATAAACAATGTGGTTACCAGTACTCTGGCGCTGGAGGGCGAAGGGAGGGTAGGGGAGTACGTAGGCGGCTACGACGACTGGGTGCGCCAACGGCAACCGGAGGTTCGGCCCGAGGCTGCCCGGCCCGCGGTCAAACCGGAGACTCAGCGGCCGAAACGCGCCCCCAAACCGGGGCTCAGCTTCAAGGAACAACGGGAATTGGAAGCACTGCCGGAAGCGATCGAAACCCTGGAAGCGGAAAAGGAGGAGCTTTACCGCTCCATGTCCGACCCGGAATTTTACCGAAAAAACGGCGCCGGGGCGGCGAGTGAACTGGCCAGGCTGAAATCCGTCGAAGAGCAACTCGATGAGTCATACCGCCGCTGGGAGTTTTTGGAAATGAAGGCTACCGAAGCGGTAAGCAGGAATTGAGGGCTCAACCGGCCAGCTTCGTTTTCCACCCGCGCCTGCCAAGCTCCTCTAACAGAAAGTCGCGGTGATCTCCCTGAATTTCGATCACGCCGTCTTTTACGGCGCCGCCCGCGCCGCACCTGGCTTTGAGCTCTTTTGCAAGGGCTTTTAGCTCCGCCTCACCCGCGGGCAGGCCGGTAATCACCGTTACGCCTTTGCCCTTGCGTCCCTTCGTCTGCCTTCCAACCCGAACGATGCCGTCGCCAGCGGGAATGGACTGGGTCCCGCCGCACAGGCAGGAGGCGACGGGCTGGCCGCAATCGGGACACATCCTGCCGTGTTCGGTCGAGTAGACCACACCGGACGATTCATTTTTTTTCATACCGCCTCTTTCCGCTAACCGCGGGGGGGGGGTTGGGCAAAATCAGGCGAACTGTCCCGCGGCATGCCCGGAAGCCCACGCCCAATGCAGGTTGTATCCGCCCAGGCGCCCCGTTACGTCGATTACTTCCCCCACAAAATAAAGGCCGGGCGCCTTCTTTGATTCCATCGTCCGGGAGGAGAGATCAACCGTATCGACGCCTCCCAGGGTAACTTCGGCCTTGTTGAAACCTTCCGCCCCCTCGGCGCGCAGCGGCCAGTCGTGTAGACTCCGGGCGATCGAAGCGATTTCCTCCGTTGAATACTGGTTGAGCGGCTTGGGCGCCCCCTGGAGATCGCACCAGAGCTTAACGAATCTTTTCGGAAGATGCTGATCGAGGATAGTGGATAGAAGGATTTTGGAGCGGCGCTTCTCGATCAGGAGCGAATAAATGTCCAGCTCGGGCAAAAGATCCACACTCAGGCTGGACTGGCGATCCCAGTAGGAGGATATTTGCAGGATGGCCGGGCCGCTCACCCCGGTGTGGGTAAAGAGCAGATTCCCGGTAAAGCTGGTGGCGCCCGTACTTACCGTGCAATTGATGGATACCCCCGAAAGCCCCGCAAAAACCGGGGCGTCCTCGGCGCTGAACCGGACAGGGGTGAGCGCCGGGAGCAGTTTGGTGACCCTCATTCCGAACTGTTTTGCGGCCAGGTACCCGAAATTTCCGGCCCCCAATTGGGGATAGGACAAACCTCCGGTGGCGATAACCAGGGAGTGCGATTTGAAAACACCCTGATCCGTTTCCACCTCGAAGCCGTCCGTATTGGAAAGTCCCGACACGGCGCAGTTGAGCCGGAATCCAACGGCCGCCCGGCAACACTCGGAGAAAAGCAAGTCTACGATCTGGGAGGAGTTTCCAGTGCAGAAAAGACGGCCTTCCTCCCGCTCCTGGTATTCGATTCCATGGCCTTCCAGCAGGGAGATAAAATCCGAGGGGGTAAATCGGGAGAGGGCCGAGGTTACGAAGTTCGGATTTTGGGAAATAAAATACTCCGGTCCCATGATCCTGTTCGAGAAATTGCACCGTCCTCCGCCCGAAACGAGTATCTTTCGCGCGGCCTTCGGGGAATGATCCAGGACCAGGACGGAGCGTCCTCTGTTTGCCGCCTCGAGGGCGCACATCAGGCCCGATGCGCCGGCCCCGATTATTATTACGTCTTTTTGCATGGACTCAAGCTCGAATTATGGCGTCGGATCACATGGATGCCAGATCAACCGGATCAAATGGATCAAATGGATAATAATAGGGCAGGGGGGCAGTCCCCACTTGCCGATATGCGGCATGCCGTGGAGCAAATATATCATGCTTCACTCGATCCCGCCAATATTGCAGCCCCCCTCTTGGCGCTTGCGCGGCCCGGACCCGGGTGTGCGGGCCGCGCAAGCGTCGTTCAGTGACTTTTGGAGCTTTGGGGGTGTAAGGAGGTGAGAGGCGGCGGCGAAAGGGGGAGCGGCGGGCTGCTCTGCGCTTAGCCCACCCTACTGGCTGATCTCGATTCTGGGGCAAAGTCCCTTGAAATTGCCTTCGGGATAGGGCTGGATGGTGTTGAACGAAATGTTTCGAGCCCTCTGAGCATGACCATGCTTTGCCGTTCCATCGAAATTGGCCCCGTTGGCCTCAAGGATGTGATCGATGCGATGCCTGAAAGCTTCCACCAGTTGCAACCCGTTTCCGTCAAAGCTCATGCGGCCCAACTCGAATCGGTCATTGATCGCGGCCAGCCGCTCAAGCGGAAGACTGTTTTCTTCAAGGTCTTCAGCGCCCCGGATATAGCCCCACACAATCCTGCCTTCCGGAATTTCCAGGGGCTCTTCCAGGTCGATTATGGTATGCGGCATGACGATACTTCCGGACCCGATACGCAGTTCACACTCCGGAGTTCCTCGCAGAAAGGAGTTGAAACCGACAAATACTTTTTCGCCAAGCCGGGCATGGATCACCTTGCCGCCGTGGGCGGTGATATTTTGCCCCTCCAGGCGGGAATTGATGATATAGCAATTTTCCTGCGCGTTCGAACTCCTTCCGATCCATGAGTTCTCAATATAGGCCCTTTGCGACACCAGCACGTTTTCACTGATCTCGGTGTTTCCCTTTACGACAGCGTAGCGGCTAAGAGATGCTCCCTCGGGCACCGGTATCGGTCGGGAAGACTGGACAACTTTGAATACGCTTTCAAAGTCGGCCTTGTGCTCACCCACAAAATCCATAAAGATTCCAGTTGGATGGCAGCCAGGCTGGAGATGGATGTATTTGTCCAGCACCTCCTCGGGGAAGCGGTACATGAAGTTGAAGTAGTCCCCGCCCTGAATCCAGATTTGTCCCGGTTTTATATAGCAATGAGCAAGCTCCCCGGCCATGACGTAGGCGTGAGCCCCGATCACACAATCATGCAGCCTGGTGAGATCGACCGTGGCGAATGGACCGAGGAAGCATCCTTCTATGGGAGACCCATGAATGTTGGCGTAGTGCATGGACGCCGAATTCTGAATGAAAAACTTTTCGGGGCTCTCGGGATCATGCGAATGATTGTGAACCAGGGTCTTGATGAGATAGCTATCCTTTATGTGGATCACCTCGTCATCGTGCAGCGGGATGGTGAGGCTTTGGCATTCGAAGCAATCTCCCTTGGCCTTCAACTCATCGCCTCTAACGTCGGTTTTGTACAAAACGGAATTATCGACGATGCATTTGCCCAGGAAATAGCTCCCGGCGATGCTTGAATTAATGAAAAGAAAATGGATCGGGTGGTGTTGGGTAAGCCCGTAAAATCCGTAAAAACGGACGAACTGCTCCAATTCGATCAGTCGGCGAATATAGGGCCCCACGTCAAAGGCAGGCTTTCTCAGGTTGATGTTTACGCGGTCTACGATACGGTCGATGAGCTTCTCTAATTCGTGCATCAAAAAATCCTCCATCGAGGGCGGGGCGGGGCGGTGGGACCGCCAGTCGGGATTGCCAAGCCAATGCCACGGACTTTTTGTTGATTCAGTGGGTGTCCGGGGGCGACCTGAGTAGCTGTTATGACAAGTTCCTGCTGATACGAAGTTATGTTCAAGACGCGTCAAACAGATGGGTTTCACTGCGTTTCACCCATCCTACAGCGACTCTCGACGGACTGGCGTAGGATGGGCGGAGCGAAGCGCAATCCATCAGGCAAATCTTGAACGCAACCTGGTATGAGACCCTCCCGGCGCTTCGCGCCCCGGGGACACTGCGTGTCCGGGCCACCCCGTGTCCACACCGCGGCTTTTGGTGGTTTTCGGGTGGGTCTACAGCCATTGAGGAACTGTAAGGCTCAAAGTTTGGCTTGCCACCCAAAAGGATCGGGAGATGGTCGAATTTTCCCGAGCAAGATCATTCCCGGGAAAAGTTGAGCAAAATCCATTCCAGTTGTTCGCATGATGGATTCGCCTGAAAGATTGACTAGATAAACCGGAAACGATTCGGAAACGAACCGGGGACGGCTCTGTTCTGATAATTTCAGGTGACACTGGCCGAAACCAAAAAGATTCAACTTGCCATGATCGTTAGTTACAGACTTTAGCTGCAGACTTTTAGTTCTATGATCCGATCACGATTGATCCGATCACCACAGCGGGAAGAACATAGCGGGAAGAGGATTGTGCGGCGAATGCCGCGGATGGCGCGGCACGGCCTTAGGTGGCCTAGGGGGGAAGAAAATGGGGATAGCCCCGAGAATGGGGAGGGCGTGGGAAATGGTAGGATAACGTCTGATAATATATATTATGTAAACCTGTCTGGAGGGGACAGGTTTGCATAATATCCCGGGGCCGGGGGTAAGTGCTCAGGTTTACATAATATGCTGGGGGCCGGAGGGATGGTCCGGATAAGGTCGTTGGCCCCATCACCTTTTGCTCGCTTCTTAAAGGGAGGCTGGATGAGATAAATTCAAGCTCCGCCAGCACGGAGGCAGGTCCACGGAATGGAAAGCATAGGACTCATAAAAAGCCGGCAGGAGCGAACCCGTCGTCTATGGATGGGCTGGGGTGTGCACTCCGCTCTCAGCATAACCCCGTGCTGGAAATTCATGCGGAGCGTACCCCCGGGCAGTTGAAACCCTCCCTCAACTCCTCAATACCTCCCGGACTTTTGTTGTTAGAGTCGTTAAGGAAAAGGGTTTGTGGAGAAAGTTCACTGCCTCGTCCACCATGGCGCTTTCCGTAAGGGCATCTCCGGTGTATCCCGACATGAACAGGGTTTTGAAGCCCGGGACAAGTCCGGACAACTTTACAGCCAATTCTTTCCCGTTCATGCCGGGCATGATTACATCGGTTATCAGCAAATCTATCCGCCCGGAATGCTTCCCGGCCAATTCCAGGGCCTCCCGCGGGCCGCTTGCAGCCAGCACACTGTATCCATGGCGCTCAAGTATCTTTCTGCCCATAGCCAGGATCGATTTTTCATCTTCCACCAGCAGGATGGTTTCGGTTCCTCTCCGCGGCTGAGACAGGGGTTCAGAGGTGTGTTGCCTGCCCTCGGAAGGCGCGGTTCGCGGCAGATAAATCCTGAAAGTCGCTCCCCTGCCCACTTCACTGTCAACGGTCATGACCCCGTTGTTTTGCCTGATAATGCCGTAAACTGTCGCAAGGCCCAACCCTGTCCCCTTGCCGACCTCTTTCGTGGTGAAAAAGGGCTCGAAGAGTTTGCCCAGGTTTTCCTGCCCTATACCGCACCCGTCGTCCCGGACCGAAAGGAGCACATACTCGCCCGGGACGGCCTCCAGGTGTTCTCTGGAAAAGTCCTCATCAAGTACCCGGTTGCCGGTTTCTATGCTTATCTTTCCCACATCGGCAATGGCATCGCGGGCGTTAACGCACAAATTGGCTAGAATCTGATCGATCTGGGTAGGGTCCATCTTGACGGGCCAGACATCGGCTCCCGGGCGCCAGGTCAGTTCGATGTTCTCGCCGATAAGTCGTCGAACCATCTTGAGCATACTCTCGACGGCCTCGTTGATGTCAAGCACTCTGGGAGCGATCGTCTGCTTTCTGGCAAAGGTGAGCAACTGGCGGACCAGGTCGGCCGAACGGTTGGCAGCCGTCCGGATTTCTTCCAGGGCGGGGTAAACGGGATGCGCGGGATCGACATCCTCGAGGGCCAATTCCGAATGGCCAAGAATTACGGCGAGCATGTTATTGAAATCGTGGGCTACTCCCCCCGCCAGACGCCCGACGGATTCCATCTTTTGGGCCTGAAACAATTGCCCCTGCAGTCGGACCTCTTCGGAAATATCGCGTTTGGCCGCCACATAGTTGACAATGCGCCCGGCTTTATCGAGGACTGGAGAAATCGCGGCATCCTCCGTAAATATAGACCCGTCCTTTCTTTTATTGACCAGATGTCCGCGCCATGTACCGCCGTTCGATATGTTCAGCCAAAGCTCCCGGTAGAACAGGTCATCGTGCTCACCACTTTTGAGAACCCTGGGGTTTTGCCCGAGAGCTTCGTCACGACTATAGCCCGTCAAACGTTCGAAGGCCGGATTTACGTACTCTATGTTTCCTTCTGAGTCGGTGATGACGATTACCTCCGCAGCCTGCTCAATGGCCGTTTCGAGCCGTCGGACGGCTTTTTCCGCCTTCTTGCGCTCACTGATATCCCTTAAGAAACATACCAGCCGGCCACCGTCGGCGGCCCGGTGTTGAATGCTTATTTCGACATCATAAACGGCGCCGTCTTTGCGGCGATGGCGCACTTCAAAGCGGGTCTCCCCGTGTTGCATCATCCAGCGGCCGTGAGCGGCAATTTCCTCTGCCGAGCGATCGGCATCCAGTTGAGAGGCGTGCATTTTTAGAAGCTCATCGGCGCTATAACCGCTCATCCGGCAGTAGCTCTCGTTAACACCGATGATCCGCCCCGTCATGTCCATCAGCACATAACCATCCATGGCAGCCTGGATAATGTTGCGGTATTTTTCCTCGCTCCCGCGAAGAGACTCCTCCATGCGCCGGCGCTCGGTCAAGTCGGTCCAAACGGTTGCCAGGAATTCGCTGCCTCTGATCGTAAGGGGCTTGAGACTCAGACGCACATCACGGATTTCACCGCTGCGATGGAGATGCCTTGTCTCGAATACCAGCCCGCCTTGGGCCCGAACCTGTTCAAGCTCCCGACGCGTGCTTTCGGCCGAAGGCCTCTCCTGAATATCCAGGACAGTAAGTGCGGCGAACTCTTCCCGGGTATACCCCAGTCCTTCATGGGCCGCGGTATTGAACTCGATAAATCTCCCATCGGCATCGACAAGAGCAATCGCGTCCATGGCCTGACCGACCAGGCTCGAAAAAATTTCTTCGCGTTCCTTCAGTGCCGCTTCAGCCTGCTTGTGCTCGGTGATATCCTGAGCGACAGCGATGTAGAAAGGCGCTTGCCGATCATCCCCGCGCATCGAGGAAACGGAGAGAGTGACCCAAACCGTGGAACCGTTTTTGTGGATGTATTTCTTCTCCAGGGTGCAACTGCTGATTTTGCCGGCTAAAATCTGCTCGACCACGGCCGAACCAGCCTGGACATGATCGGGGTGTGTGATGTCCAGGTAACGCAGGGTCAGCAGCTCCTCGTGCGAGTAACCCACGATATCGCAAAACTTCTTATTGACTCGAACGAAGCGGCCGGTGCGTGCATCCACCTGTGCCACGCCTCCCCCGGCCTGTTCGAAGATAATTCGAAAACGCTCCTCGCTTTCCCTTAACCGTTGCTCCGCCTGGACTCGAATACTGATGTCGCGTACGGCCGCCAAATGAATGCGGACCCCATCCATGGCAAAGTACGTACCCGTTATTTCGACAGGAAAAATTGAACCGTCCTTCCTGCGATGCATGCGAACGGAAACATTCTCATGCTCCTGGAAGATGGCTAGAGTGGTTTTTTCCCGCTCGGCGGAGATATCAGGGGAATGCATTGTCAGCCATTCTGCACGACTGTATCCATACATTTTTTCAGCCGCCGGATTGACATCCAGGAATTTCAGCGTATCCCGCTCGACCAGGAACAAAGCATCAGACTCTGCTTTGAACAATTCGCGATACTTTTTTTCGCTTTTCTGCAGCACCTCTTCGGCCATCATCCGTTCAGCGTCACGCTGCTCACACTGTGAGGCCATGCGGTCAAAGGATTCAGCCAGGAGGCCCATTTCACCGGAGTTATGCGGCAAGCCCGTTCGGGCAAGAAGGTCGCCTTCCCCAAATCGTTTTGTAGCATCGACTAAACGGGTGATTGGCCGTATGAAAAAGAAATTTCCAAAGCCCCATGCCAGGCAGGCTGCGATAAGAGAGGCAATCCCCAGGCAAAACAGATTTCTGGCCATCTCCCGGTTGGCTCTTTTGAAAATCTCGTCCTTGGGTAAACTTGCAAACACATACATATAAATGGGAGAATTTTTCCGCAGACGCATCGGTTGAAAAGCATAGATGCGACTTATCCCATCCTGACCGATCCTCTCGAATATTCCGTGGTCGAGCCTCTTTGCGCGTCGAAACAAATCTACCGGAACCGGTTTGCCTGGAGGTGCGGCCGAAGTCTCGGGGGTACTGTACAACCGCACTCCCGCATGATCGGTTATGATAACGGCAGCCCCCGCGGGCAGACTGACCCTGCTCAGGAAAAGAGGGTACTCTTCAAGTCTAAAGCCGGCATTGACCACACCGATCAGCTTCTTTTGCAAATCAAAAACAGGATAGGCAAAATTAATGGACTGCACTTTACTGGTTCTACCGACTACAAATTCTCCGGCGGAAAAATCGAGCGTGGATAGGGCGTCTCTAAAGTTCTTCCGATCGCAAACATTGACGGTGCCCGGCTCAAACGGCCCCGAGGCGGCAAACAGGTTCCCATCGGCTGTGACCTCCGACAGGATGGAAAAGAATGGGTATTTCCGGTTTAAGTTACGAAACAGTCGATTGCAGGCTGGAGCGTCCAACTTTTGAACCTCGGGTAACTGGGCCAGAATGCCAAGCGTCTGTTCTATCCCCGCGGCGATCTGCTCCTGCTGGGCGACCAGACTTTGAACAATTGACATGGCATTGTTTTGAGCCCTCTGAATTCCACGTCCGCGCTGGTCCAGGCTAGACTGAACGATGATCCAGCCTGAGGGAAGGCAGACCACCAATAGTAGCAGCAACAGCTTTTTCTGAATAGACAACGGGGCGGAAAAACCTTTTACGCGCACTGGCTTCAATCCTTTGCTTGCGGCCTGGATTCCCCCGTGTGGGAGGTGGCGAGATTATGGCATATCCCGGGTCTTGCGCCGGTATATAGCCGAGTTTAATCAGGCAGGCGCCCGATTCCCGGCTGGGCGCCCTACCCTGTTTATGAGTCGATCATTTCCCTGCACGTCGACACAGAATCGCGGCGCCAAAAGCGGGCACGTTAACGGGTTTTCTCCCGGAATGCAACCACTCCGGAGAACATCCCGAGGGGGGCATCCTCCACGGCTAAGCCTGCCCGAAAGTAAGGCCGTTAAGAGCCAAAAAGTGCTAATCTCCGGTCACGGATTGCCGATTGAACTATTGGGCAGATGCCGTATAATCAGAGCACCCTTTTAATCCCAGAGCGAATATGCTGAAACATCAACCAGGGACACTCGCCAAAACTCTCGCTTACGTCGGCTGGCACTCTCCGGCGGAATACGGCCTTTTTTGGGACCCGGACTCCACCATGCCCTGGAAGGAATTCTACTGGGCGCTCCAGGAGGATTCTTCGCTGCGGTTTGTGCGCGAAGCAACCATACGGGAACTGGCGCTGCTGGGCGTGGAGCTTCCCTTCGTGCTGGAGGGGGGTCTTTTGCGCCTTCGGCCGGAAACCGGCCCGGCGGTTTATCCGGTTGCGGCGGAGATTCCCAAAAGGCTCTATTTCGGGATGAAGCCAAAACATCTGGCCTCCGCCCGGGAACACGGTCTAAGACCTGGACGCCGGCCGTTTTTGCCGCTTTGCGACGAGAAGGAATTTGCCTTAAGAATCGCCAGGAGGACTGAACCGGCCCCGATCGTGGTCGACATTATGGCGGAAGAAGGTGCGCGCAACGGGCTTTCAATTCTTACCGCCGGACCTCATCTCTACCTGGTGGAGTCGGTTCCGGCACGGTTCATCGTCTTTCCCATGATCCGGCAGGAACTCGCCGAAAAACTGAACAAGCCTGTCCGCAAACCCAAGCCTGCCCTGCCCTCTCCCGCCACTCCCGGTTCTTTTGTGGTGCAGCCTCATCATCTTGGAATTCCGGGGGGCGCCAAAGGCCCCGGCAAGGGGGGCAAGGGAGGATGGAAAAAGAGTAGCCGAAAAGAAAGACACAAAAGAGATGCCTGATATCGAAAGCAGGATTCGCGGGAGGGGGTATCGCCTCTATGAGCTGATGGAGGGCGAAGACGGGTCGATTTTCGGCCGGGATTACTGGGCGGGCAAACTTTTCGACTGGTGCATGCACAACGAAGCGTTCAAAGTTCAGATGTTTCGCTTCATCGACGTATTTCCCTCCCTGGTGGATTCCAATGCGGTAATAAGCCATCTCCAGCAGTATTTTTCGGACCCCGAACTGAATTTTCCCTCCGCCCTGAATTGGGGCATCAAGTATGTGGCCCCTTCCTGGATGACTTCCCGAATAATTGCCCGGGCCATTGGTAGAAACATCCGGAAAACGGCCGCGCAGTTCATTGCCGGGACCTCGCCGGAAGGCGCTCTGCCTGCTCTCGTGGAGTTGCGCTCCTCGGGATTTGCCTTCTCCCTGGATCTCCTGGGCGAGGCGGTGGTATCCGAAAGGGAAGCCGAAGAGTACCAGGAGCGGTATCTTCGGTTGCTGGACTTCCTGGATGGCGTACAGGGAAAACTTCCGGCGTTGGGCCACGGTTCGGGAAAGGTATTGGAGTTTGCGTCGGGGACCGGGCGGTCGATGGACTGGGGGTGCGCCCCTCGGCTCAACGTTTCGATCAAGGCCTCCGCCATGTACTCCCAGATGAGCAGTTGCGCCTTCGAGCACTCGATCGAAAAAGCCCGGGAGCGTCTGCGCCCTGTTTTGCGCCGGGCTGTCAAGGCCGGGGCTTTCGTCCATTTCGACATGGAACATCACGCCATAAAGGACCTGACGCTGGCCCTCTATCGAAGTCTGCTGGAGGAGGACGAGTTTCGCGGCTATCCGCACACCGGGATCGTTATCCAGGCCTACCTGCGGGAGAGCGAAAGCGATCTACGGGAGATGATCCGGTGGGCTGAAAATGGTGATTTCCGGCTTACCATCCGACTGGTGAAAGGGGCCTACTGGGACCAGGAAGTGATCGGCGCGAAGCAAAAGAACTGGCCCGTTCCGGTATTTACGGACAAGGCCGAAACAGACGCCAATTTCGAGCGGCTGGCCGCAATCATTCTGGAAAAGAGGGATCGCATAAAGCTGGCCTGCGCTTCGCACAATATCCGGTCGATAGCGGCGGTGGCCGAGAGGGCGAAGGAACTTAGCGCAAGCGAGGAGGGGGTGGAGTTCCAGGTGCTCCGCGGCATGGGCCGGCCGGTTCGAAACGCTCTTTTAAAAGCCGGTCTGCGGGTGCGGGTTTATTGCCCGGTGGGCGAGATGCTCCAGGGGATGTCCTACCTGGTGAGAAGGCTGCTGGAAAACACGGCGAACCAGTCCTTTCTGAGGCAGGCCTTTTCCCGGGGGATTTCCCGGGCGGAACTGCTGAGAAATCCGGCAGAGAGGCTTGCAGGGGCAAACGGCCGGCGGGAAAAGGAGGTTGAGGGCTCAGGGACCACTCCTCGGGTCTCCGCGGGAGGCCGAGAACCAACCGGAGGCCCCCCGGGTGGACATGGCGACCCCGGCCGGCGGTCTCAGCGCCCTTTTACCAATGAGCCGGTTTTCGACTGGTCGCGCCGCGAGAATCGAGAGGGGTTTGGTGATGCGTTGCAGAAGGCGCGCGCGAGCTTTCCTATACGGACGCCGCTGCAAATAGACGGCAAGAAATTTCAAACCTCTTTGCGGTTCGAGTCTTCCAACCCGGACCGCAAAGAGGAAATCGTGGGGATAATATCTTCGGCGGGTATGGAGGAAGCCGAGGCGGCGGTTGCCGCCGCCGGGCGGGCTTTCCCGGCGTGGCGGGACACGCCGGCCGAAAAAAGGGCCGAGTACCTGTTCGAGGCGGCGGAGCGCGCCAGGCGCAGGCGCTTCGAGCTTGCCGCCGTTCAGGTCCTGGAGGTCGGCAAGTCGTGGAGTGAATCGGATGCGGATGTTTGCGAGGCCATCGACTACCTGGAATACTACGGCCGGGAAATGCTGCGCTTTGCCAGCCCCCGCGTAATGGGGAGCACGCCGGGTGAAACGAGCAGGCTGCTCTACGAACCGCGCGGAGTGGCGGTGGTGATCGCCCCGTGGAATTTTCCCCTGGCCATTTCGACGGGCATGAGTTCGGCTGCGATTGTAGCGGGCAACACGGTGGTATATAAGCCCGCGTCCCTTTCCGCGGTCACCGGATACATGCTGAACTCCCTTTTCGAGGAGGCGGGGCTGCCGCCGGGGGTTTTCAATTTTCTCCCGGGTTCGGGCGGTGCGATAGGAGAGGTGCTTACCACGCATCCGGATGTGGCGATGATCGCCTTTACCGGCAGCAGGGAGGTCGGTACCGACATTATTGCCAAGGCCCACCAGGTGACGGCGGAGTCTTCGTGCGTAAAGAATGTCGTTTTGGAAATGGGAGGCAAAAACGCCATTATCATCGATTCGGACGCGGACCTGGATGAAGCCGTGGTCTATGTGCTGCAGTCGGCCTTCGGATACCAGGGGCAGAAGTGTTCGGCCTGTTCCCGGCTGATAGTGAGCGAGAAGATATACGACCGGTTCCTGGAAAGGCTCGAAGCGGCGGCGGCAAGCATCGATATAGGGCCTGTGGAATTTCCTGAAAACTTTATGGGCGCGGTGATAGACGAGGCGGCGCAAAAGAAGATTTCCAGATATATCGAAATGGGTAAAAAGGCCGGCTACCCCGTTTACGAACGTAAGATCCCGGCGGATAACGGTTTTTTCGTTCCGCTGTGCATTTTTAAAGAGGTGGACCCTCTCGACCCGCTGGCGCAGGAGGAGATTTTCGGGCCGGTGCTTTCGGTGGTGAAGGTGGGCGATTTCGACGAAGCGCTCCGCGTGGCCAATGGAACCAGGTACGCACTGACCGGGGGACTGTTTTCCAGGAGCCCGGCAAATATCGGCAAGGCCTGTGAAAGTTTCAGGACCGGAAACCTCTACATCAACAGGGGGTGTACCGGCGCGATCGTCGGACGTCACCCGTTTGGCGGCTTCAAGATGTCCGGGCTGGGCTCCAAGGCGGGAGGCCCCGATTATCTTTTGCACTTCATGGTTGCCCGAAACATAGTCGAAAATACGGTCAGAAGGGGCTTTGCACCTTTCGAGGAAAACCCGGGAGTTTAAAAATAGTGAAACCAGAGACCGGAAACCTCCTGTTGTCGGTCGAAGCCGACGAGGCATACCTGCGGGTTGTAACCGCCTTTGTGGAAAATGCGGCCTTCTGCTTCGGGCTGGGAGAGTTTGAAGCACTCCGGCTGACCCTGGCGGCCGAGGAAGTGTTCATGCACCTGTGCCGGAAGGCGACCCACTCCGGCAGCCCCTTGCAAATTGGTTGTTCGAACGGGGGGTACTTCGCGCAGGCGGTCTTTCGACTCCCGGCCGATTCCTTCGATTGGAAGGCCTTTAACGTTACCGCCTCCATCTCCCTCGATGACGAGTCGGAACTCGATTCGATGGGACTGGTGATAGCATCCCGGTCGGTCGACCGCTTCCTGTTGGGCCGGGAAAAAGGAGGGGAGCTCAAGCTTACGCTCATCAAGGAAAAATCCTATCCCCCGCCCCCGCAGGTTGAGCCGGCCGTGGCGGTCCCGCTGTCAAAGACAGTACTTAGACCGGTCGCGCCGGAAGAACTCAAGTTTATCTCCCGACTTGCCGTATCCTGTTACGATGCCGGCGCCCTTTCCGATATCCTGCTGTACCCGGGGAAACTCTCGGACATGATAGCCGCGGGGGAATATGCGTGTCTGGCGGCTGTGGGAGAGTCCGGGGAAATCGGGGGGGCGATTTTCTGGCGAAGGCTGGGGGAAAACATGGTGGAGTGTTTCGGCCCGTATCTATTCAACCAGTCTTCGACATCCGGCATGGCCGAAGAGCTTCTGGAAGGCTGCATTGGCGCTGTTGCCAGGAGCGGGGCCGCCGGCGTCGTCAACATCGGGCCGCCTCCCGGATTTCCGGCAGCCCAGTTCGAACTTCTGGGGACTTTCGACTCCTATGGCCCGGAAGGGTCTTCCACCTCGGTCGAGGCCTGGTTCAGAATGCTCAGCGAGGACACCGGCGCAACCGTATGGGTCCATCCGGAGCTGGACGCTTTTATTCGGCGTGAATTCGCGAAGCTGGTTCTGCCACGGGAGATCAGGGTGGACCGTCCCTCCGGGGAGACTCTTCCCCGCCACTCCGTTCTTAGCGCCGAATTCGATCGCCCCCGCGGTCGGGTAATGCTTCGGCCCATGTGGCCGGGCGGCGATGCGGCGGAAAACATCGCCCGTCATGTGAAGCTCATGAAGAGTGAAAACATTCCAAACATTCATTTCGCCCTCGATCTCGGTGAGGCGTGGCAGTCCATCTTCCTGCCGGGACTTCTGGGGGCCGGGTTCGAGCCGCGCTTCGTGCTGCCTTATGCCGGAAAGGGCGACGTCGTTTTCTTTCAGTACGGGGGAAAACGACAGTGAAGTCATTTCCCGGCCTGGAGAGGCTCGTACCGGATTATATCAAGACTTTCGAAGCCTACATACCCAGCAAGCCCGACGATGAACTGAAAAAACTCTACGGATGCTCCAGGCTCTACCGTTTGAACAACAACGAAAACCCGCTGGGCCCGCCGCGGACAGCGCGCAGAGCGCTCGAGGCCTTCGATTCGGCCGGGGCGTCCGTATACCCCAGCGGTGACTGCTATCACCTGAGGCACAAACTGGCGGACATCTTCGGGATGGCCCCGGACCAGTTCCTGGTGGGAAACGGCGCAAACGAGGTGATCGCGTTCGCCATAAAGGCATTCTGCCGGCATGGCGATAACATAATTACCGCCGACAAGACCTTCGCGGTTTATGAATGGGTGGCGCAATTTTCCGGGTTCGAAGCGCGGCTGGTTCCCCTGGTGGATTACGGCTTCGATGCCGAAGGGATGCTTGAAAAGATCGACGAACGCAGCAGGATCGTCTTCGTCTGTAATCCCAACAACCCGACCGGAAGCTGGTGGGACGCGCGCACGCTCTGTTCGTTTCTGGACAGGGTCGATGGCCGGTGTGTGGTGGTGGTCGATGAGGCGTACCGGGAATTCGTGGAGGACCCCGATTTCCCGGATTCAATGTCTTTAATCGCGAGCTACCCGAACCTGGTGGTCTTCCGGACCTTTTCCAAGATGTACGGTCTTGCGGGGCTTCGCATCGGCTATCTGGCGGGAAGCAGCGAGGTGGTAGATATTATCCGGCGGACCTGTGTGGTCTACTCGGTCAACACCATGGCGCAGGTGGGGGCGTTTTGGGCACTGGACGATAGAGAGCACGTGGCGCGCACCCGCGAAAGTGTGAGGGCGGGCAAACGGTTCCTGCTAAAAGAACTCGACCTTATGGGACTGGATTTTGTTCACGGAGAAGGCAACTTCGTGATGACCCGGCTGCCGATGAGCGACAGCCTGGCCTACAGGAAACTGATGACCCACGGCGTCATGGTGCGGGCAATGACCGGGTTTCGTTTTCCCAACTGGATCAGGATTAGCGTCTCACACCTGGAAGCCCTCGAATCCTTCGCCGCGGCCCTGGCGAAAATCCTGGGGGAAAGGAAGCGATTTTGACCTTGCCGCCTCAGGACGACCGGAAGCTTTTCTCTATTGAATTTTTAATGCTCAATCTCATCATTTTCTTTTCCTTTTGCAACATGGCGGTCTTCTACAGCTTTTTCGACTACCTGGGCAGGATCGGGATTCCCGCCCACTGGAGGGGGTTTCTGGTAGGGCTTGAGCCGATGAGCGCTTTTGTGCTGCGCCTGGGGGCCGTGCCTCTTTTGCACGCCAAAAACGCGGCCACCGCCATGATAGTCGCCCTGATCGTGATCATGGCCGCTCTGTGCTCGTACGGGTGGGTGGTCACCGTTCACGGTCTTATAATCCTTCGGGTCCTCCACGGGGCCGCCTTCGTTTTGCTCGTATCGGCGGCCATGGCCCTGGTGGTCTATTTCATTCCCGAGGGGAAAAGCGGGCAGGGTTTTGGTTTTATAAGCGTTTCCGTGCTGGTTCCCTATGCCATAATGCCTCCGCTAACCGAACTGCTCAAGGCATACACCCAAAATGAGGCTCAAATCTATCGCGGGGTTTCCATTCTGGCCATCCCGGCGCTCCTTTTGCTCGTCGTGCTGAAAAAAAGAGTAAGCAAGGTGCTGGGCGGCGTGGAGGGCGTACTTGTAAGGCGGCCGAAAATCGATGAGATCCGGAAGAACCTGAAAGACCCAAGGATTTCCCTTTTGCTGGGGGTGAACCTCTTTATCTATATTTCGTACGCCACGGTCTTCTATTTTATGAAAGGCAACGCCGCCGCCGGCTCGATTACCGCGGTGGGCTGGTTTTTCACGATCGCCACCCTGGTCATGATAGCCCTGCGGCTGGCCGGAGGAGTTTTTTTCGACAAGCTCGACAAGACCAGGACGATCCAGGTGTTCATGCTTCTGCTGATCCCGTGCTTCGTGCTTCTCGGCCACATGAGGAGCAATGTCATGCTCTTTTTTTTGGCCGGCTACTACGGGCTTTGCATCGGTTTTATCCTGCCCCTGCTGAACGCTTTGCTCTTCGATGTGTCGGCGCCCGAACTTCGGGGAGTAAACGTCAACCTGGCACTTTTTGCCATGGACGCCGGTTTTTTCCTGAGCCCCTGGCTGGGAGGCGTTTTGATTAGCTCCGGGGGGTCTTTTGCGTTTTTGTTCAGCCTTTGCGGCGGGTTTATTTTTGTGAACCTGGTGTTGCTGGTGGTGTTGAGAAGGCTCGGGGCTTCGGGGGCGCGGGAGGCTGTGGCCTGATAGGCAACGATCCATCAACGCGAGTTCACATATGTGGTCTCATGGCTCGTTATGCGGAGGCTTGCCCTTTCGACTCAACGCATTGGCAAGGAAGGTTGAGCGGAACGAGAAATATGCCGTCGATGAGCCGTCCTTTATCATTGACAGCATCCCGATAGCAACATATCATCCATCCACTTGAAATGTCAGGAATTGTGTAGGGTGGGCACGGTCTCATCGTGCCCACCACCCCGGTGCTTGATACAAGAATGGCGCCCCAGGATTCAATGGGATGCCGGGAGAGAGGCGGGATGGCAAATTACCGCCGGGGGGATAGGGGACGCCCATGAAATTATGCGTTTCCTTCATCGACCAGAGGGGGGATAGGGGGGATAGGGGACGCCCATGAAATTATGCGTTTCCTTCATCGACCATGGAAATGCCAAGTT